>JBKEAC010000082.1:0-18105 GCA_047971925.1 Mangrovibacterium sp. | reverse complement strand
TTTTTTTTTTTTTTTTTTTTTTTTTTTTTTTTTTTTTTTTTTTTTTTTTTTTTTTTTTTTTTTTTTTTTTTTTTTTTTTTTTTTTTTTTTTTTTTTTTTTTGTTTTTTTTTTTTTTTTTTTTTTTTTTTTTTTTTTTTTTGTGTGGGGGGGTGTTGTTATAGGCGTTTTTTTTTTTAGTTTGTTTTTTTTTTGTGTGTTATATTTTGTGTTACTCTTTTTTTTTTCATTATTTTTCCTTACGTTCTTTAGATTTTTTGTTGGGTACTGTAATTTTGAATTTACCTTTTTTTGTTTATTACTACTTTTTTTTTTATTTATATTTATTTTTTTTTTTTTGGGGGGGGGAAGCCAATTTAAGACCGTTGCACGGTATTCTTTATTCTACTATCTTCGAGCCCTATCGGGCTTATCCAGCGCAAACCGACAAGTCGCTCGAAACATTTGCAAACCTTAGCATGGGAGCAAGTCCGAAGGACTTAAAGAGAGCAGCATAGTGCATCGCACTATGAACACAAAGCACCCCAACCCTAAGCGCCGATAGGTGCGAAAGACAAACTCCCATCATCATTTCCAAACATATCGCACATCAATTTGGCAAGTGCTATTTTCCGCGACAAGGCACACCATATAAGACCGTTGAGAGAATCGAACAAAGTCAACTTTCACTCCCGAAAATATTTGCAACAGGAAATCGACTAAATGGTATTGAGCACCTGCTTAATCATCTGATTGAGGTCGAAAGTTCCATTCGGAGAATATCCCACGCGAACAATCACTAATTCTTGGGTGGGCAAAATCACGATAAATTGCCCATCGTGACCTTTACACATGAGTGCATCGGTGGGCGTGTCGGGCATTGAGCCATCGGCATTGAGCCAGAACGAGGCACCATATTTACCCTTTGATCCTTCAGCCACCATCTTGGTGTAATTCACCCATCCTTTGGGCAAAATTTGCTCATCCATCCATCTGCCATCTTGCAGATATAACAGTCCGAAACGAGCATAATCGCGCAGGGTGGCATATATATATGATGAACCGACGAAAGTTCCGGAGGCATCGAGTTCAAAAATAGCCGACTGCATGCCGATTCTGTCGAAGAGTTTATCTTTGGGGAAACGCCAATAGTCGTTATCGTTGTCAAAACTTTCTCGCAGAGCCAAGCTCACCGCATTGGTTGAGCCCGAAGAGTAGTACCAATGTTCGCCAGCGGGAAATTTTTCTTGTCGATTCCAAGTATACATGCCCATGTTTCCCACTTTGTGCAGCATGACCGTAACATCAGATTGATTGCCGTAATCTTCATTCCAATCGAGCCCTGAATTCATTTGCAAGAGTTCATTCACACTTACATCTTTGGAAATACCGCCTAAAGCAAGCGGCGCTCGTTTGTTGAGTTTTCCTTCACCCACACGAATGCCCACAAGTGCACTCGTAACGCTCTTTGCCATCGACCAGCTAAGGAAACGAGTGTGCGATGAAAAGTCGGCTCGATATTGTTCGGCAACAATTTGTCCTTTGTGAAGCACCATAAAAGCAAAGGTGCCTTTAAAAATCGGATTGTCGGAAAACAAATCGGTAGTAACCGCTTGTAATTTATTTTGATTCACCAGCTGAGGAAGCGAATCGACAATCAAATTACCCATGGGCCAATTCATGTTGTCGGCATCGAAGAGCGGAAAAGGGAACGTTGGTAAGTTTATCGATTTCATTTGCTTCTCTTCGTTGCTGTTAACTAAAGTACAGCCATATCCAGGAATGAAAATTGCTTTCGATTTTCCCCAAAGGAATCGCGATGTAACCGTTTTCTGCTTATAATCAATTTTATTGTTCGTTAGTTTGATGAATGAGAAGTTTAAATCTTCGCGCTCCATTTCCTGCTGAGTCCTATCGCCAACAAACACCCCTGAAGCTAAATTCTTGGCAGCATAGCCGGTGATTATTGGCAGAAGCGGATTGATGTAGATAGCAGCCGCAATGAGAAGAGCAGCAAGCAAAGCGAGAGGTAAGATTATTCTTTTTTTCATCTGTCTATAATTTGTTTTTCAGTTGCCAGATGTAACTCGCCATTATAGTCATGCTCGTGTGTGAGATTCCTAAGCTCATGGCTCGTTTCATGTTATTATCTGTATTAAGGGTACTTCTAAAAATTAGTTTTTACATGGTTGGCTGCAAAATTAGCCAATGTTTCGATTAACGCCTCATGCGAGAGCTAAAAATATGTTATTTGGCAGGCTTTACAGTTCTTTAGGGTGTATTTTTCAACTTATCTGTGTTTTTTTTCTTAAATATCTATAAAGATTTTTCCAACACTATTGCTCAACCCAATAAAATTATACACCTTTGCATCAATTCATCAAATAATTACAATAATATGAACAAATCAGAATTGATTGACGCTATTGCAGCAAAATCAGGCTTAACAAAAGCAGACTCAAAAAAAGCACTTGACGCATTCATGGACGCAACAGGCGAAGCATTGAAATCAGGCGACAAAATTCAACTAATCGGTTTCGGAACTTTCTCAACTTCAGAAAGAGCAGCTCGTGAGGGTCGCAATCCACAAACTGGTGCTACAATCAAAATTGCAGCTAAAAAAGTTGTTAAATTCAAAGCAGGTGCTGAATTAGAGAACAATCTTTAATCGACTACTTGTCAAAATAAAAAAGCTGTTTCTTCAAAAAGAAACAGCTTTTTTTATTGTAGTCGTGCTATCAAGTGTTCGAATCATTAAGCTTCAACCTGCATTAACACTTCCGATTTTATTCGCGAAAGAGTTTCGGGCGTAACGCCCAAATAGGAAGCAATGTGCATGGCTGGCGCTTCTTGGAAAATGTTTGGCGTGTCGATTAACAAATCGGATAATTTCTCTTTTGCTGAACGCTTCAATGAGGTCATGAGGTTCACAAAGCGATTTGAAACGCCAAAAAGCATCAACACGAGCACCATGGCAAGCTCATGATATTCAGATATCAAGTTGATGACATCGGCATGTCGAATAATAGTAACCACCGAATCTTGAAGTAATTCGCAAGAGTTCGGTCGGCGCTTGTGAGGCTCTAAACCATGGAGAGTGGAAGAAAAATTGTGCTTTCCAACAAACCAGACAGTCATGTCGGCTCCCTTATCATTCACATGATACACGCGTGCAAATCCTTCGTTTATGAAAAAATAATCATCACAACCATCATCGGGCATAAACAGATGCTCCCCTTTTGCATAAGTTCTGGTTTCTGTTTTTTCAACGAGTGCAGCCAAGGCATCATCGCTGATATCCACTTGGGATTTAATAAATTCAACAAAACTCGACATTCTTTCTTATTTAAAATATCATTTTACTGTTTGTTTTCAAGTGAACTAGCGTAGTAGTATGCAAATGTATGCTATTTTTTGTTTCGTTATTCTCCTTTTGCAAAAAAACATTTGCTTATACAAAAATTGTCATTCCAACTTTAGCGCAGGCGTATTTGTTTAATCGAAAAGCGATAACACGCCTGAAATAATCGAAAAAGCGAATCAAAACCGAACAAAATTATAAACAGCGAGTGAGCATAAACACGGAGCGAAATGATTTATTATCTTTGCAAAAAAAACAAACAAGCCGATGCTTTATTTCCCTCCTTGCAAAATCAACCTTGGACTACTCGTTACAGCCAAACGTTCGGATAATTATCATGACATTGAAACGGTTTTTTATCCTGTTCCCTTGTGCGATGCCCTTGAATTTGTGGAAGCCGATGAATTTGGATTTCAAATTTCAGGTATCGAACTCGATAGCGATGTAGAAGATAATTTAGTGGTGAAAGCTTATCGACTTTTGCAAGCCGATTATCATCTGCCCAACATTAAAATACACTTGCACAAAAACATTCCATCGGGAGCAGGACTAGGTGGCGGTTCTGCCGATGCCTCATGCATGCTCACAGCACTGAATAGTTATTTTCAGTTGAATTTGAGTGTATCGGAATTGCAAAACTATGCCTTGCAGTTGGGTAGCGATTGCCCTTTCTTCATTCATCCGGAAGCTTCGTTTGCCACCGGTCGTGGAGAAATTCTTCATCGGATAGCTGTAAATCTTTCTGGTTATTACTTGGTGGTGGTTAAACCTCCCATTCATGTTTCAACAAGTAAAGCCTATTCCTTCATGAGCCCCACGGCACCAAAGGAAAGCCTTGTCGATATACTTCAACTTCCGATTGAAGATTGGCGTGGTCGGGTGATTAATCAATTTGAGGACTATGTTTTTCATGTTGCACCTGAGGTGGCAGAAGTAAAAACAAAACTCTACGACTTGGGAGCTAGCTTTGCTTTAATGTCGGGAAGCGGATCGGCTGTTTATGGTCTTTTTAAAGAAGCGCCCCAGTTGGCAGGCATTTTTTCGGATAATTATGCAGTCTTCACGCAGAAGCTCGACTAGCAATAGCAAACTTTTTGTGAATTTAAGCCCTAATCTAAACAATGTATTATCAAAAGGGGTTTAGTTAGCAAAAAAACATTTTAAATTTGCAAGGTAGTAACCCTTTAATTTAGTTTGAAACCCTGAATTTATATATCATTAAATAATGAGTCAAAATATCGGTAAAATCATTCAGATCATCGGCCCTGTTGTCGATATCAGCTTCGACCTAGCGGGCAGTGTTCTGCCTAAAATCAACGACGCCCTAGAAATTGTGCGCCCTGGTCAATCTAATTTAATTGTAGAGTGCCAGCAGCATCTTGGAGAAAAGGCTGTTCGTGCCATTGCAATGGATTCAACTGATGGGCTCAAGCGAGGGCTTCAAGTTGTTGCTTTGGGGTCGCCAATTACCATGCCAAAAGGCGAAGCATCATTGGGTAGATTGCTCAATGTTACAGGCGATGCTGTTGATGGATTACCATTATTACCCAAAGATGGACTCCCAATTCACAATGAGCCGCCAAAATATGAAGACCTTACCACTGAAACAGAAATCCTCTTCACCGGGATTAAGGTAATCGACCTTATCGAGCCTTATGCAAAAGGTGGAAAGATTGGCTTATTTGGAGGTGCTGGTGTGGGAAAAACCGTACTCATTCAAGAGTTAATTAATAATATCGCCCTAGCACACGATGGTTTATCGGTGTTTGCCGGTGTGGGCGAACGAACCCGCGAGGGAAACGACTTGCTCCGTGAAATGATAGAAGCCGACATTATTAACTATGGCGAAGATTTCAAAAAATCGATGGAAGAAGGCAAGTGGGATTTAAGCAAGGTGAAACAATCGGATCTCGACAAATCGAAGTTAGCTCTGGTGTTTGGACAAATGAACGAACCTCCAGGTGCTCGTGCTCGTGTTGCCCTTTCAGGATTAACCATTGCCGAATCATTGCGTGATGGCGATGGCAAATCGGGTTCGGGAAAAGATATTCTGTTTTTTGTTGACAATGTGTTCCGCTTCACTCAAGCAGGTTCAGAAGTTTCGGCGCTATTGGGACGTATGCCTTCTGCTGTGGGATATCAACCCACCCTAGCATCGGAAATGGGATTAATGCAAGAACGGATTACTTCAACTAAACACGGCTCTATTACATCGGTGCAAGCTGTTTATGTGCCTGCCGATGACTTAACCGACCCAGCTCCAGCAACCACTTTTGCCCACCTCGATGCAACAACCGTTTTAAGTAGAAAGATTTCGGAATTGGGCATTTATCCCGCCGTTGACCCCTTGGAGTCGAGTTCTCGCATTCTTTCGCCCGACATTGTGGGCGAAGACCATTATAAATGTGCCCAACGAGTAATCAATATTTTGCAACGCTACAAAGAATTACAAGATATTATTGCCATTCTTGGAATGGACGAACTTTCAGAGGAAGATAAACTCGTGGTTCATCGTGCACGTCGAGTACAGCGTTTCTTGTCGCAACCTTTCTTTGTGGCATCGAACTTCACGGGTCTTGCGGGAAAATTAGTATCAATTGAAGATACAATCCGTGGGTTTAATATGATTATGGATGGTGAAGTTGATAAATATCCGGAATCAGCATTCAACCTAGTGGGAACAATTGAAGATGCGATTGAAAAAGGAGAAAAACTCTTGGCAGAAGCTAAGTAAATCATGAGGCTATGTATTTAGAAATTATTACCCCCGATAAAGAAATCTTTACAGGTGAAGTTAAATCGGTAACTGTTCCTGGTTCAAAAGGTTCTTTCGAAGTGCTCGAAAATCACGCTCCAATCATTTCCACGCTCATGGAAGGAAATGTGCGTGTGGTTGATCTCAACGGAACAGAAACTTTCATTGAGCTGCAAGGCGGTGTGATTGAAGTGAAGTCAAATCGTTTGATTCTTCTCGCTAAATTGGTGTAGTTTCTTCATACTTCACTTTTACAACAAAACCTTGAAGACAAAAACAATTTGCTTTTGTCTTCAAGGTTTCTTTTTATCACCTCAGTCGATTAATCGTTTGTTTGGAACTTCCGATAAACGTTCATCGCGATGATGCTTTCGCAAAACAAATCGCAAGCAGAAGGCTCTTGAACGTTGCTATCTTTGAAATAAATTCGGAGGTGAAAGCTTATCGGAAACTCAGCCTATTGCCAAGTTCAACTATGTGCGCTTTATCTTCCCATTGGCTGTGCGTGGAATTTCTGAAACAAACAGCATGCGTCGAGGCTGCTCGTGCTTTGAAAGTAATTCGGCACAAATAGCTTTCAGCTGTGTTTCTCTTTCAGCGGAATAAACATCCTCAACAAGCATAATCAGCTCACTTCCTAGCTGCTCATGTGGCTCCGCTGAAATACAGAAAGGTGTTGAAATCTTTACTCCAAGTTGCTGTTCAATCGTTTCGGGGAAATATTTCTTTCCTCCACTAATAATACAACTATCGGCACGACCAATAATGTTAAAGGTTTTTGAATCGAGAAGTTGCGCAATGTCATTCGTAACGAGCTCACCCTGCTGCAAACCGGGCATTTTAATACACAAACAATCGCGCTCATCAAGGCACACGCTAATGTCGTTTAAACAATGATAGTTCGTGCTTGCCCCATGTCCATTAATTTTTCTCAGAGCAATGTGCGTGGCTGTTTCAGTCATGGCATAACTAGCATAGCATTCCGATTTCTGCTGCCAAAGTTGCTTTTCAATCATGGGCGGAATGGCAGAGCCCCCCAGAAGAATTTTATCGATGGGCACCTGTGGCATTACTTGTAAAATCTTTGCCATCTGATTAGGCACAAGAGCTGCAAATACATATTTTTCGTGCTTCAAGAAATTAAAATCGCTTGATGGATTGCACACTTGTAGATTTAAATCGCCCAGTAATGCACGCACAAGCATGAGCTTTCCCGCAATGAAATTCGATGGCAAACAATGCAACACCCGATCGCCCGGTTTAAGCTGAAAGAACTCAATGGTGCGCTGTGCACTTGCTAACACAAAATCTTTTTCCAATCGCAAAGATTTCGGCACACCGGTACTTCCTGAGGTTTTCACTTCAATAAAGCTTTTCTCATTATACCATTCAGCCAAGAAGTCGAGGCATTCTGTCATCCATGATTGCTCGTTGTTGGTTGAGCGATTTGCCAATAAACTGCTCACCAATTGCAAGCTGTTGTTTAAATTTATGTGCGATGGAAATCCTTTCATGCCTCAAAGATATAAAAAAGCAGAACGAAGCTTTCTTCGTTCTGCTAAAAACAAGTCATTTTAAAATAGCTTATGTTTCGTCACGCCGCATTTGAGCATTCTCAAAGTAGCCCTTCAGCAATGGCTTATCATTTCCTAAATGCCAGCCGACTAATTCTCCTCTACTCTAAACCAATCAAAGTCGGCATAGCTGCTATCGCTGATTCTATTGCTTCCTTCGGCAAACATTCCGATTTTAGCACCCACCCATCGTCCGGCTCTTGGGGTGAAACTTTCTCCCAGAGGAATGAATTTCTTACCATTGGTGCTATAATAGAAACTCACTTTGCCATCATAAGGCTCTTTTTCTTTCAACATTTCCACTTTGACACGGAAATAGAGTTCATTGGTGTTGATGTTGATTCTAGCAAGCTCCTTTTCGCCTCCTTTTGAAGTTCGCGCATCGGTCATGCTCCTTTGCACAAGCTGAAGCGATCCGTTTTCAGTCTGCTCAATAGCAATATAAGCGTAATCTTCACCGAAAACAAGAAGCCCAGCGCTGCATTTTCCGGCATCGGCTTCATTTTCGAAAACCAACTTAGTGGTTGCTGTGAAGTTTGCACCCGGAAACTTCTGCATGAACAGATTCGGGTCGTTCCATTTCTGAATGCGTTCTTCTTCTTGAGGTAAGCAATTCAAGCGCATGTATCCTTGATTTCCTGAAATCCAACCCCACTGACGATCGGGATCTTGATTCGCCTGCCACTGCCATTGCAAGCCATAGCGATTGCCATTAAACTCATCGCTGGAAATTAGCGGAGTTACGGGAAATGTTTTGCCAACATTGGGTTTAACCCATTCTTTCACAGGCTCACCAATGCCATCATTGTTGATGTCCTCTCCCATGATTGGCCAACCATCAAGCCACTTCACTGGTTGCAGATAAACAATTCGGCCGAATGCCCAACGATCTTGAAAATGAATAAACCAACCATCGCCATTGGGAGTTTCCACATAGCCGCCTTGATGCGGACCATTCATGTTGGTATTTCCTTGATGAAGAACCGTTCGCACTTCATATGGTCCCCAAATGTTTTTCGATTTCATCGCAATCTGCCATCCGGGCTTCACTCCCCCAGCAGGCGACATCTGCCAATATTCACCATTAATTTTATATAGCTTCGACCCTTCCACTGTTGGGTGATCGTCGTGCCCATCGAAAATCATTGCTGGATTACCAATCAATTTAGTTCCATCGGGAGCCATTTCCGAAAGCATGACCACCGATTTCACCGACGCTCTACTTCCTGCAAAGGCATACGACAAATAAGCCTTACCATCATCATCCCACAAAGGGCAAGTATCAATATATCCTTTCCCTGCTTTCACAAGAACGGGTTCTTCCCACTCCGCTTCCGGATTGCTTGTCTTCACCATGTAAATTCCGAAATCAGGATCGCCCCAATAAATGTAATATTCACCCTCATGATATCGAATTGATGGAGCCCAAACGCCATTGCCATGCTGCACAATTCGGAAATGTTCGGCTGGCACTTGCTCTTGTAAGGCATAGCCCACCAATTCCCAATTAACCAAGTCGCCCGATTTCAAAATAGGCAATCCCGGTGCATTATGAAAAGACGAGGCAGTCATGTAGTAATAACCATCGCCACCGGCACACACATCGGGGTCGGAATAATCCACATGTAAGATCGGATTCTTATATTTTCCATTTCCTAAATCGGCATTCCATCCTTGTGCATTGACATGCAACGTAGCAAGGAGAATAAGAGCAGTTCCAAATGTTTTAAGTCGTTTCATCTGTTAATTATTTGCTTTTAGTTGACAAATGAATTTCACCATTGAGTGATTTCTCCAAGGGGAATGATTTCACACATGGCTCGTTTCATCGGTTTATTATTTTTAAAACTCTCCACAAAAATACATTTTATGCCTACACCTCAGGTAGTACGTTTTGCTATTTTGCAAGGGGCATTTGTTTAAGAAGCCCGTTAAATTCGATTATTTCCGCCAAAATAACGATTCTCCTTCAATTTGCAAAGGCGAAGAAAAATTATTTACAAACAGTGCTCCTGTTCCCAATCCCTGATGTCCATGCAATGCTTGTGTGCTAGCCCAGTGAGCAAGGGCCGATAATCCGATGTTTGATTCCAAATATGAGGTAATCCACCAGCCAATATTTCGCTCTTTAGCTAATTCTATCCATTCATCGCAACCCGAAATTCCGCCATGCAAACTAGGCTTTAACACTAAAAACGATGGATTAATCAAATCGAGCAATAAGCATTTGTCTTCTAATTCATGAACCCCTATTAGTTCTTCATCGAGTGCAATTGGAATGGGTGAATTTTCGCAAATATTTGCCATTTCGCCCCAATTACCAGCTTTCAAAGGTTGCTCAATGGAATGCAAATCGAAAGCCGCCAACCGATGTAGTTTTGCTGAAACTTCCGATGTTGAAAAAGCTCCATTTGCATCAACCCTAATGGCAATCTCACTAGTTGAATATCGCCGACGGATGTGAGCTAGCAGCTGCAATTCTTTTTCAAAATCGAGAGCTCCTATCTTTAATTTTATACACTTGTAGCCCTCCGCGAGCTTTTTATCAATTTGCCTCAACATGTGTTCTGGCTCGTTCATCCACACCAGTCCATTGATTGAAATACCCTGCTTGCCTTCAACAAAATCATTTTTAAAATAAATCATCTCTTCCCCACTGTGGAAATTTAAATGGGCTGTTTCAAGAGCAAATTTCACCGAAGGAACTTTATTGAGTAGCTCGATGTTTTCAAGAAAATAAGCCGGCTCTTTCTGAACTTCGGCAAGCATGTCTTCTACCGCTTCCCTTGTTTCTTGGCTCAAACCAAACAAGGGCGCACATTCGCCCAAACCCACTCGATTTCCTTGTCGCAATTCTAAATGCCAAAGCTCGCGTGTTTTCAAAACCTCTCTTGAAGTCTTTGCCGGCTCTTTAAAAATGAGCTGGTGATGATGATAATTTACTTCCATGATATACATTCTTTAGGGGACTTCTAAAAATTAGCTGTTAGGTCATTTTGATTTTATGGGAGATAGATTTTGGACTAATTTCACAGAAGCATAGCGAGCTATGGTTTAAGAAATTAGTGCAAAAGATACGCTCAGAAAACAAAATGAACAACAGCTGTATTTAGCAGCCTCCCCAATTTAAAACTAATTTTTAGAAGTCCCCTTTAGCTGTTAAGGGGGACTAATACAGATGCCAAAAATAGAATTTTTTCTACAAATCATCGCACTTGCTTTGGGTGGGCTTGCTATTTGTCGCAACCCTCCATCATGCCTATTGTTTGTGATTGCGGTGTGTTGTGCTTTAGGCTTGTGTGCTTTATAAATGTTGGCGTGTTGGCTTTCCTAGGTTGCGGTTTCAGGGGCTCGGAGATTGCCATGCAGAATAAGCCGAGCAAGCACAATTCACCAATTCACCAATCAGCTAAATTCAACATAGAACCAAGAAACTTCGAGTTAAAACGCCAATAAGCCATTTGGAAACTTTCGCTAATTGAGCTCTTCGTTAATGGTTTCTTAAATTCTTATTTTTTAAATAGAAAGAAACTTTATTTGACTACACTATTTCAAAAAAAGCATATCTTTGCCATTCAAATTTAAACGTCATATGTCAGATCAAACAAAAAAAATGGAAGATTTCAGCTACGCTCTAGGCATGAGCGTGTGTAGTAATTTTATCCAGTCGGGAATCAAAACAATTGACCCGGTGAGCTTCATGGCAGCAGTTACAGATATTTTTTCAGGAAAAGAACCTAAACTAACGCCAAATCAAGCCAATCAAATTCTGCAAGACTTCATGATGGAGCAACAAGATGCCGATGGTCAAAAGAATTTAGATGAAGGTACCATTTTCTTAGCCGAAAACGCCGGTAAAAAAGGCGTTGTGGAAACAAAAAGCGGACTACAGTTTGAAATTCTAACCGTGGGTGATGGCGAATTGCCAACAATCGATGATGAAGTGAAATGCCACTATCATGGCACATTGATCGATGGCACAATTTTCGATAGCTCAGTTCAACGTGGCGAACCAGCAGTATTTCCTGTGGGCGGTGTAATTCAAGGCTGGGTTGAAGCTCTTCAGATGATGCCCGTAGGTTCTAAATGGCGTTTATATGTGCCTTCGAATCTTGCCTATGGCGAGCGTGGAGCAGGCGGCGCAATCGGAGCAAACTGCACACTTATTTTTGATGTCGAATTATTAGAAATTCTATAATAAAAACAAAATGATTAAAAAAGTATTATTTGGTGCAGCTGCTATTGCTGCAATCTCAGCGTCGATGGTTTCTTGCCAAAACGGATGCTGCTCAGGCGATGTGAAATTGACAAGCCAATCTGACTCTGCTAGCTATGCGCTTGGTATGATGATTGGAAAACAACAAGCTGCTGGTTTGGAACAAGCTCCAGGTGGAAAAGAACTTAACAAAGAAATCCTTACTGCTGCTTTCATGAACGCATTGAACGGAACAGAAGGAAAAATGTCAGAAGACACAGCCTACCAAACAATTCAAGCTTACTTCGAAAGCGCTCAAGCTAAAGAAGGCGAAGCTGCAATTGCTGAAGGTGAAAAATTCTTGTCGGAAAACAGATCTAAAGCTGGTGTAGTTACAACTGAAAGCGGTTTGCAATATGAAATCATCACTGAAGGAACTGGCGAAAAACCAACAATCGATTCAACAGTGAAATGTCATTATCATGGAACGCTTATCGATGGAACTGTTTTCGATAGCTCGGTTGATCGTGGTGAGCCTGCAACTTTCCCAGTGAATGGTGTTATTCCAGGATGGACTGAAGCATTGCAATTAATGCCTGTTGGTTCAAAATGGAAACTTTTCATCAACTCTGAATTAGCTTATGGCAACCGTGCTGCTGGTAGCATCAAACCAAATTCAACATTGATTTTCGAAGTTGAATTACTTGAAATTCTTCCTGCTGAAGAAGTAAAGTAATTTCATGAAAATATAAAAAAAAGCTCCTGATAGGTTTTCAGGAGCTTTTTTTTTAATCATCGCTACTTCAATCTGCCATTACCCGCAAAGCTAAAACATTCTTTAAATCCAAGAACTGATGAAAAAATTTCTCTTCGTTGCAGCCATTATTATTAGCTTAATGCCTGCCCATGCGCACGAAAAAAATAAAATCTTAAAAGGTATAAAATTAACCAATCAAACCGATTCAGCAAGCTATGCACTAGGCATGACGATTGGAAAACAACAAGCTGCCGGACTTAAACAAGCTCCAGGTGGAAAAGATCTAAACAAAGAAATTCTAACGGCTGCTTTCATTGGCGCTCTGAACGAAATGGGAGAAATAATGTCGGAAGACACAGCCTACCAAACAATTCAAGCATACTTTGAAAGCGCTCTTGCGAAAGAAAAAGAAGCTGCAATTGCCGAAGGGGAAAAATTCTTGTCGGAAAACAAAACTAAAGCCGGAGTAGTTACAACTGAAAGCGGTTTGCAATATGAAATCATCACCGAAGGAACTGGCGAAAAACCAACAATCGATTCAACAGTGAAATGTCATTATCATGGAACACTTATCGATGGAACAGTTTTCGACAGCTCGGTTGATCGCCGCGAACCCATTGATCTTCCCGTAGCACAAGTAATACCCGGATGGACAGAGGCGCTGCAATTAATGCCTGTTGGCTCGAAATACAAGATTTATGTACCCTCAAATCTTGCCTATGGAGAGAGAGGAATGGGCAATGGCATGGTGAAACCAAACACAGTGCTCATTTTCGAAATTGAATTGCTTGAAATTCTTTCTGCCAACGAATAAAATTAAGCGCACTCAAAAGCAAAATAAAACAGTAGCTAGAGGCATTATTTAGAAAAGCGATAAAAAAAGCGACTAAAAATTTCGCAAGCTTTTTTTATTTTATATCTTTGGAGTTTAAACATAGATATTTTAAGAAAACATGGAAATTACAGGTAAAATATTTCAAATTCTCGACGAACAAGGCGGAACATCAGCATCGGGAACTGCGTGGAAAAAACAAGAGTTCATTGTTGACACTACCGAAAATCCTCAATATCCTAGAAAGGTGTGCTTCACTTTATTCGGCGATAGAATGTCGAACCTTCAAGGCTTATCAGTAAATGACGAGGTTCGCGTGAGCTTCGAAATTGAAAGTAGAGAATATCAAGGTCGTTGGTTTCACAACATCAATGCATGGCGAGTGGATAAAGTAATTACTGGAAGCGCTTCAGCATCGACAGCTCCTGCAGCTCCAAACTTTGCACAAGCTCCAACAAGCCCTGCGCAAAATGCGGAAGAAGAAGATGGTGATTTGCCATTCTAAAAAATCAGTCATCACATTAAAAGGTCCTTTAAAATTTCACCTCGAAATTTTAAAGGACCTTTTTTTGATCTATGAACAACTGAGCTATCAGAGTAGGAAGAATTAACCATGATAAAGGTTGCTGTCAACACCATTAAAAACGTTGATAAAATAGAATCTTCCTGGAAATCTTTAACTAGACTGAAAAATACAATCCCCGATAACTTGTAATAAACTTATCGGGGATTGATATATAGTTGGGCTGAGGATTACAATCGAAGAGGATTTTAACTCAACTTTCACACTCTCAACTTCACTTTCCCAATCGGTGTTGGACATAGCGATTATTTAGCTTGAAGCTGTGACCTACAGATTTTTATTTTCTAAAAACAGCCTTGGAAGAATTAAATCAGCGCATTTTTAATCCGATAACCTATCATTAGGCTTATACCGAACAAAATTCATAGCTAAAAGACTTCTTATTACATTATAACTTGAAGCTTAACTTAGCTCATGGGGAAAAATGTAGCTAATTAAGCGTGCTTAAAGCACCTCATCAAAAAGTCTATTGACAATTAAGTTGGCTTAAAGCACCATTTCAAAATAAAAATGGACCAATAAGTTTGCTTTACGAACCTCATGAAAAAAAATATGAACTAATAAGCGTGCTTAACGAACCTCATGAAAAAAAATACGGACAAATAAGTTTGCTTAATTTTGCATTTCCAAAAAAAAATGGACCAATAAGTTTTTTTAAAACCGTAGTATTCTAAGCTATATAGTCATTAAGCGCGTCGGTTGGCGATGATTAAATGATAGATTCATAAGATATTACACAATCTCGCTGATGGTAACGCATTGCTATGTATCTTTAACAGCCTCCTCAATTCAATAATTAATTTTAAGAAGTTCCCAAAATAGCAATGAAACACGAAAACGCATAGCACATTCTTCGTTAAAATCGCAAATAATTAATTCCACCAACGGGTAATGTATCGCAAATGTTCGATTAAATTTTTCCGAATGGTCAGCACAATCCCGCATGGCAACACCAACACGCCCGAAAAGGGCGTGTTGGTGTTGCCATGCGGGATGGTCTCGGGGTTGTGATGTTCATGATTGGCGTATTCCAAAAAAAGCGCAAAAAGAATTGTTGATTTAATAAATATCTCTATCTTTGGGAAATAACTAATCTAAAACTATGAACCCCACAACAAACACACAAAACCTTAGCTTCGAGCCCTCCCCCTTCAAGGGAGACAGAGGAGTCTTGCCCTTCGGTGAAGTGTTCATCGAAGAGCGCAACAACACTTGGAATACGCCTTTCTTGTTCAATGGAAAAGAGCTTGACGAAGAGACGGGGCTTTACTATTACGGGGCTAGGTATTATAATGCGAGGATTGGGCTTTGGTATGGGGTGGATCCGTTAAATGAGGAACGATATGGATTGTCGCCATATCAATATTGCCAGAATAGTCCAGTGATGTTGACAGATCCGACGGGGGCTCTTGACGGAGAATACGAATTAGACAGTAATAACAATTGGCAGAAAGTATCTACAAAGGGAGATGACATTGGAGTAGACTTTTATCATTGGGATAAAAAAGACGGATCGCAAACTACCTATGTGACGGATCGACAAGGAAATTGGAATACTATAAATAATGGTCGCTATGCTTTGCAAGGAACTTCAAGAGATAACAGTGCCGGATGGTCTGAAATTTATAATGAATTTATAGATGGTACAGGGCCTGAAAAAAGTGTTTTCGAAGGAAATGCTCATCCATCAAACCAAGCAATCAAGGATAATTATTTGTATAAAGGTGCAAAGGAAGACTTCACTAAATCAGGATTAAGCAAGGATGGAGGCGAAGTTAATTTTTGGTACTTATGGGATAATGTAAGAACAGGTACTAATATGCAAGTGCAAATGATGGGAAGTTACAATGCAAGCTTCTATAAGCTTGGAAATAAAACCTTGTCACTGATCCAAGATAGCAAGTCCAGAACTTCCTATTACTACCATTTACCCGTTATGAACTATCCAAGAAGCCAAACAAGGTATGTGACTATTCCTGGAGGATATGGTGCCCCTATGTTGAGAATACCACACAAGATGGAATCCACTACCTATCAGACCTATTTCTTTTTAGATTGATATGAAAAAGGTTATTGTAAGATTTATCGGAATCGCTGTAGCTGTAGTCTTAACTTATCATTACTTAATCAAATTTGTATCTATGAATGAATTAGTAGGGACATATGTAAATCAAAATTTTGATTACGAACCTTTTTTGACAGAAATACCATGTCAAGCCGATACATTGGTTATTCATGAAGATGGAAGCTTTGAAAGCGTTTGTTGGGGTAAGGGTACATACCAGCTTAGTAGATCCGTTAAGGGAACGGTTTTACATCTGCATTACAACTATGAGTTTGGTAAAGCAGGGTTTCATGCTCCAGTTGCAAAATCGATTTTTGGAGAAGTTCAAATAATGTTATATAAAAAGAAAGATCACTACTACGCTAAAGTAGAATGATAAAAAGATTCAAAATGAACCCCACAATAACCCCACAAAACTTCAACTTCGAGCCTTTCCTTTTCAACGGAAAGGAATTGGACGAAGAAACAGGCTTGTATTATTATGGTGCGAGGTATTATAATCCGAGGGTTGGGCTTTGGTATGGGGTGGATCCGTTAAGAGAGAAGTATCCTAGTATGAGTCCGTACAATTATTGTGCTAATAATCCGGTAATTTTTGTTGACCCGGATGGGAGAATCGTAAGACCAGCTCCAGGAAGTAGTCCTGAATTTATTAGCAAATATAATGCTGCAAGTAATATGTTAATATCGAAAGATGTTGGAGGGGCCTTTAAGCAGTTAGTCAATAGTTCAGAGATATACCATATTCGAGAGTCAGGTGATTCTTTCTATAGCACTGCTGATAAGACAATCAATTGGAACGTATCTGCTGCGTTAGAGGTTGACGGGAAAATAGTTCTAAGTCCTACAGGTGTTTTGGGACATGAAATTGAGCATGCGAAAAATCATGATGACGCAATCAGGGCTTGGTACAGTGGCGATCAAGATTCGTTTTATGAATGGTATGCGGGAGCTGCAAAAGGAACGTCAGATAAGTATAGGATACGAGAAGAAGAGAATGTAATAACAGGTCCAGAACAAAGAATTGCAAAGGCACTTGGAACAATTGGAGAAAATGAGACAACCAGAGAATCTTACATCGGGCAACCTGTACGCGTCGACGGTATTAATTCAACATCAAAAACACAAGCAATTCCTTCAATTGAATCAAAGATAGCTAATTTGCAAAGTAATATTAAACCACTAAATCTTGATTTAAGATGAGCTTGAAACACGTAACAATATTATTCGTAATTTTCAGCTGTTCTTTTGTCGTAATGGCACAAGATAAAGTGCACGAAATACATATTTTTCATAGCTATGATGATTTTTACATATCATTTATAGCTCCACACTCATGCGAACATGATCTTAATTATGGTCCTATCATCGTAAACGACAGTGTGTGTTTAGAGAAAATAATATCATTGCTAGGTAGCAATATTCGCTATATAGATCCTAAAGTTATTGATGTAAGGTTTAGAGTTGAGTTTTTGTATTCCGAAAAAAAAGAAACCTTGTGTTTTTATGACGATTCTTTGCCAATGATATATAAAGGAGAATCTTTTATGTATAATAACGAGCTGTGCTCCTTAATTATTGATATAATTGAGAAAACAGGCTTTAAGAAACCGAAGAATCCATATGTGCCACCGCCTCCACAATATCAGGGAACGTGCATATTAAGCGAAAACTATAAATAGTTTATTATGTGTAAATTAGTTTAACATCACTGAATTTTACAGTGATGGTTCAAGCGCACGAAGTGCCCAGCCGCTTTGCGCTATTACCGAGCATTACGACTCTGAACATCCTGATAACCCGATGCGCACCAGTACTTTTGTCGATGGAATGGGCAGAGCCGTTCAGGTGAAAAAAGATGGCGTGGTTTGGGCTAATGGTTCGAAAGAAGAAGTGAGCATCGTGAGTGGTAGGACATACTTCGATGCCTTCGGCAGAGCAGCGAAAGTTTTCCACCCCACCACAACAAAATTAGCCGATTACACAAAATATGCACCCTCCACTAG
>JBKEAC010000081.1:0-14985 GCA_047971925.1 Mangrovibacterium sp. | reverse complement strand
TTTATAATTATCCTCTTTTTTTTGCCTCATGCTCTTAGCTTTTGAGAAATCACCCACAATCACGAACCACAATCACGCAGTGAGCGCATGCAATGCGTCTTTCAACGGATTGCCCTTTTGCTCATTTGTTGGATTGCTATGCAGAATTTCACTCTTTTTCTGAATAAATTCTAGCACCTTTAATCTGCTTTTGTAACGACGCATGATATGCGTCATATATATTGCAAAAAAAACATTCGTAACGACGCATGATATGCGTCGCTTTTATTACAAAACTGAGTTTAGTTTTTATCATTGGGCAGTCCTGTATGACAAAACTGAATTCAGTTTTTACCATATAGGAGTCCTATATGGACCTTTCTAAAGTCTTATTGGGTGATATTTTTGTTCGTGAGGTGAATTAAGCAAGCTTATTGGGTGGTATATTTTTTTGTGAGGTGAATTAAGCAAGCTTATTTGTCCATATTTTTTTCGATGTGTTAAATTAAGCAAACTTATTTGTTCATATTTTTTTCGATGTGTTAAATTAAGCAAACTTATTGGGTGATATCTTTTTTCGTGAGCTGAATTTAGCTTCTAGTATTGTTATAGTTTACAAGGTTTTAGCTCTATCTTTGTTCGTTTATAACTCAATCATTCTTTCGCAGATTAAAAATTCGCCGATTTAATTTCGCCAAGGGCTTATCTATTTCGGAGACTAGAAATAATTTTCCATTGAAAAGAAAAGAATTAAAGATGAAACCTGTTGAAAAGCAAATTAAAGCAGTCCATTCAAAGTCTTTTTTTGAGCTTAAAGCGCAACGCAATATTTAATCGGAATGAGGAGTTTTCAAAACTTTATTCTATATTTGTGCAAAATCAAACAGTAAATCAATGGCACAGCTAGAAACAGGTGTGAAAGCTCCGAACTTTACAGGAGTGAACCAACATGGAAAACAAATATCTCTAGCTCATTTTGCAGGGAAGAAAACGATTTTGTATTTTTATCCGAGAAATAACACGCCAGGGTGCACCGCTGAAGCATGTAACTTGAGCGACAATCATGATTTCTGGATAAAACAAGGCTACCAAATAATTGGAGTGAGTCCCGACACGGTTGAATCGCATCAGAAGTTTATAGCAAAATATGAACTACCTTTTGATTTAATTAGCGATTCAAATCATGAAATATTAGAAGCCTATGGAGCGTGGGGCGAAAAAAACAACTACGGGAAAGTAAGCATGGGCGTAATTAGAACCACCTATGTAATCGATGAAAAAGGAATAATAACAGCGGTTTTTAAACGCCCAAAAACCAAAGAACACACCGAAGAAATAAAAAAGAAATTAGAAATAGAGTAAGCAAATGGCAAACGAACAACAATCAAAATTGAACCAAGATAAGTTGAAAGCACTTCAGCTTACGATGGATAAAATAGAAAAGAGCTACGGAAAGGGCTCGATCATGAAGCTCGGCGATGTGGTGCAAGAAGAAGTGCCAACGATTTCAACCGGATCGATAGGTCTCGACATCGCATTGGGTGTTGGTGGCTTCCCCAAAGGTAGAATTATTGAAATTTATGGACCTGAATCATCGGGTAAAACCACATTGGCCATTCATGCCATTGCTGAAGCTCAGAAAGGCGGAGGAATTGCTGCTATTGTTGATGCGGAACATGCTTTCGACCCCTATTATGCGCAAAAATTAGGCGTGAATATCGATGAATTGTTAATCTCGCAGCCCGATAATGGCGAGCAAGCACTTGAAATTGCTGATAATCTAATTCGCTCGGGAGCAATTGATATTGTGGTAATTGACTCGGTGGCTGCCTTAACTCCAAAAGCCGAGATTGAAGGCGATATGGGTGAATCGAAAATGGGGCTACAAGCTCGATTAATGTCGCAAGCACTAAGAAAACTCACCGGAAGCATTAATAAAACAAAAACATGCTGTATTTTCATTAACCAATTGCGTGAGAAAATCGGTGTAATGTTTGGAAATCCTGAAACAACAACGGGTGGAAATGCCTTGAAATTCTATGCCTCGGTTCGCCTTGACATTCGTCGAATTGGTCAAATTAAAGATGGCGATGATGTAATGGGTAGTCATACACGTGTGAAAGTGGTGAAAAACAAAGTGGCACCTCCGTTTCGTAAAGCAGAATTCGACATCATGTATGGCGAAGGAATTTCGAAAACAGGCGAAATTATCGACCTTGGAGTGGCACTCAATGTAATTAAAAAGAGTGGCTCATGGTTTAGCTATGGCGATACAAAGCTAGGTCAAGGACGAGAATCGGTTCGCAAACTACTCATTGATAATGTGGAGTTGGCAGCTGAACTTGAAACCAAAATTCTTGCATCGGTAACTCCCGATTCTTTTAAAGCTTCATCGGAAGATGAAGATTAGTGGATTGAAATAGATTGCAAAGCGCGCCCTGAAGTCATTACTCGCAAAAGTGCATGTATGTAAAGATAAGCTAAATTTGACAATCAAAAATCAAATTGCAAACCGATGAAAACCACCTTAATGAATTTAAGGTGGTTTTTGTGTTCTGCTGAAATTTATAAATGAAATTTCGTGCTCGGGTTTTGAATTTCATAAAAATGTTCCGATGTAAAATCATTTTAATGTTGAAAGTCTTTGTTTTGTTTTGTTTTTTAGTTGTGGTGGATAGATTTCTTATAGTCTGATGTTAATTTCATCTGAAGAGATAGGTTTTTAGCAATCTCAATGAATGATTCAATCAAAATAATTATATTTTTACAGATGTGATTATTTTTCTGTAAATAAATAACAAAGAATAGTGGGCAGAAATGCTCAAAGCAAAAGAACTTTACGCTTGATAGATGAATTGGGGCGATGAAGATGTAGCAATAAAAAAGCAATTATAGGCAGATGAAAGTTTTAAAATTTGGAGGAACTTCAGTTGGAAGTGCTCAGAATATAAAAAAAATAAAGGATATTCTCAACCATCAGGAGGACGATATGATTGTGGTTGTTTCGGCTTTTAGTGGGATGACCGACAAAATCCTTAGTGCCTCGCGCATGGCATTGATGGGTGCTGAATATTTCAAATCGGAATATCAAGTAATTTGCGATCTCCATTTGCAGGTGGTCGATGAATTGTTTGAAGGAAAGCAAGGTGAAAGTGTGAGAGCTCATGTTCAACTCAAGCTGCAAGATTTGGGTAGAATTATTGAAGGCGTTTCAATGATTAAGGAACTTTCCCCTAAAACACAAGATAAAATCTGTTGTTTTGGCGAACAGCTTTCTTCCTTCATCATTAGTGAGTTTATTGGCGTCCCTTTAATTGATGCCTTTAAATTTATAAAAACCGATCAGTGCTATGGTAGAGCAAATGTTGATTTTAATTTGACTAACACATTGATTCAATCGGCATTCGAGAATTACTCCGGATGTTGCGTGGTTCCTGGTTTTGTGGCTTCGGCTAGCGATGGCAGTAGAACAACTCTTGGAAGAGGGGGTTCAGATTACACGGCTGCGATATTTGCGGCAGCACTTCGTGCCGACGCGTTGGAAATTTGGACTGATGTTGATGGTTTTATGACTGCCGATCCGAAAGTGATTAGCAAGGCGTATGTCATTGAATCATTGAGCTACACCGAGGCGATGGAACTCTCTCATTTTGGAGCAAAAGTTATTTATCCGCCCACCATTTTACCTGTATATCAGCAAAATATTCCAACCTATATTAAGAATACTTTTAATCCTTCGGCAAAAGGAACGATTATTCATGGAAGTGTTGCGAAGAATAAATATCAAGCACCAATTCGAGGAATATCGTCGATTTCAGATATCTGTTTAGTTACAGTGCAAGGCTTGGGAATGATTGGTGTTTCGGGCATGTCAATGCGCTTGTTTCAGGCATTGGCAAAGGAAGATATTAATGTGATTTTAATTTCTCAGGCATCGTCGGAAAACTCCATTTCGATTGCTATCGATAGTTCGAAAGCAGCGCAAGCGGAAGCTATAATTAGACTGGAGTTTGAAAAGGAAATTGCCGTGGGGCGGATTCACAATGTGGAAGTTGAAACGAATCTATCGGTTGTGGCTATTGTGGGCGAAAACATGAAGCAATCGACAGGAATCGCTGGAAAGTTATTCACAACTTTGGGCAGAAGTGGCATTAATGTGGTGGCAATTGCACAAGGAGCTTCGGAAGTGAATATTTCTTTTGTTGTGAAAACAAGCAATTTGCGCAAGACACTTAATTTGGTGCATGAATCTTTTTTCTTGTCGGAAAATGCAGAGCTGAATGTTTTTCTTTTAGGAATCGGTTTGGTTGGAGGAAGCTTGTTGTGTCAGATTCTGCAACAGCAAGAGAAGCTTTTAGCATCAAATCGATTAAAGATTAAAGTGGTTGGAATTGCTAATTCAAAGAAGATGATTATCAATCGTGAAGGCATTGATTTGATGAATTATAAGGAGTTGTTGGACACGGAAGGCGCCGATTCTTCTCTTCGAGCCTATAAGGAGGAAATTATTGGTCTGAATATCTATAATTCGGTGTTTGTTGATTGCACAGCTTCTGGTGAAACGCAGTTCATTTATCCTGATTTGCTGGCGGCGAGTGTTTCGATTGTAACAGCCAATAAAGTGGCGGCTTCATCGAAATATGAAAACTACAAGATGTTGAAAGATTTGGCAAGTAATAAGGGAGTTAAGTTTTTATTTGAAACCAATGTGGGTGCCGGATTGCCCATTATTAACACCATTAGCGACTTGGTGAAATCGGGCGATCGGGTCATTAAGATTGAAGCGGTGCTATCGGGCACATTGAACTATATTTTCAATACAATTTCAGCCGATGTTCCGCTAAGCGAAACCATTCGATTGGCAAAAGAAGAAGGCTATGCAGAGCCTGACCCTCGCATTGATTTGAGTGGGGTAGATGTTATGCGTAAGCTCTTAATCTTGGTGCGCGAATCGGGCTATAAGATTGATGGCGAAGATGTGAAAGTGAATAAATTCATCAGCGATGAGTTTTTTGCAGGCACTATCGATGAGTTTTGGGCTAGCATTTCACAGCTTGATGCTGAATTTGAAAAAAATCGTCAGCGTATTGATGCCGAAGGGAAATGCTGGAGATTTGTGGCAACTTATGATAACGGACGTGCCGAAATTGGTCTTCAAGAAATTGATAAATCACACCCTTTCTATGATTTGCAAGGAAGTAATAATTTGGTCATGTTTACCACCGAACGGTATAATGAATATCCGATGATTATTAAAGGATATGGGGCAGGAGCCGAAGTGACAGCTGCTGGTGTTTTTGCCGATATTATTCGCATTTCAAATATTTAAATCGATCTTTCACAGACTGGAACAAGATTGAAAATTAAGCATTAAATAAGTTAATGAGCAGATATATGTAGATTTCTTAACCTTAAAATTATTCCTCCCATGAAGTATATAATTGTTTTAGGCGATGGCATGGCCGATGAGCCCATGGTTAATTATAACAACAAAACACCTTTGCAGTTGGCGCATAAGCCTTCAATTGATTATTTGGCTAAGTGGGGAAGAACGGGCAGGCTTCAAACGGTTCCCGATGGAATGCATCCGGGTAGTGAAGTGGCTAATATGGCTGTTCTGGGTTATGATGTGCCCGTGGTCTATGAAGGGCGTGGAACCCTCGAGGCGGCGAGCATGGGAGTGCAATTGCAAGATGGCGATTTAGCCATGCGCTGCAATTTGATTTCGGTGTTTAATGGGAGGTTTAAAAATCATTCGGCAGGGCATATTTCCGATGAGGAATCGCATGAGCTCATTGATTATCTGAATGCCGAGCTTGGAAGTGAAAGGGTTGTTTTTCATAAAGGTGTTTCTTATCGGCATGTGCTGGTTATTAAAGGAGGAAAGAAGGAGCTCGACTGCACTCCGCCGCATGATGTACCTGGGAAATTGCTAGTTGAGCACCTACCTAAATCTTTGGGCGATGAAGCGAATAGTACAGCGGAATTGCTCGTTGAGTTGATTGAAAAATCGACCGATTTACTTCAAAAGCACCCCATTAATTTGAAGCGTGTTGCGGAAGGGAAGGATGCTGCCGATTGCATCTGGCCTTGGTCGCCGGGCTATCGTCCAGCTATGCCAACATTGAAAGACATGTTAGGTGTTCAGAAATCGGCGGTCATTTCGGCGGTCGATTTAATTCAAGGCATCGGATTTTATGCAGGTATGGAAGTGATTAAAGTGGAGGGTGCAACAGGGCTTTATAACACCAACTTTGAAGGAAAGGCGCAGGCGGCAATTAATGCCTTGAAGCAAGGTGCCGATTTGGTTTTT
This sequence comes from Mangrovibacterium sp., assembly GCA_047971925.1. Classification (GTDB taxonomy): domain Bacteria; phylum Bacteroidota; class Bacteroidia; order Bacteroidales; family Prolixibacteraceae; genus JBKEDC01. Next base: position 8,693 of record JBKEAC010000081.1, on the reverse strand, counting down.
CTGCACATTGAAGCAAGCGATGAGGCTGGTCATGAGGGCAATGCTGAACTTAAAATTAAAACAATTGAGTATCTTGATCAGCGTGTGGTGAAATATCTTCTTGAAGAAAGCAAGAAAATGAATGAGCCGGTGGCAATTGCCGTTTTGCCCGATCATCCCACACCTTGCGCAACGACCATTCACACTCGAACTCCGGTTCCATTTCTCATTTACAAGCCGAATGTTACCCCCGATGAGGTGCAAGTTTACGATGAATTTTCGGTAGAAAAGGGAAGTTGTGGTTTGCTTAAAGGCGATGAGTTTATTAAAATGTTCCTGGCTTAATTCAATCTTAGATAGCATAATCTCCCTCACCATCAAAATAAATACCAAACGAATGAGATATTATAGTACAAACGGAATTGATAAAAATGTGTCATTGGCTGACGCTGTGATTAAAGGATTGGCTAGCGATAAGGGTTTGTTCATGCCTGAACGAATTCGCCCGTTATCGCCCTCGTTTTTCAACGGCATTGAAAAGCTATCTTTTCAAGAAATTGCTTTTGAAGTTGCGAAGTCGTTTTTTGGCGAAGATATTCCTGAAGAAGACTTAAAGCAGATTGTTTATGATAGCTTGCCATTTGATTGTCCGATTATAGAGGTGAAACGCAATATTTATGCCTTGGAATTGTTTCATGGTCCGACATTGGCTTTTAAAGATGTTGGGGGTCGTTTCATGGCGCGCATGTTGGCGCATTTTTTGAAGGGAAATAATCAGGAAGTGCATGTGCTTGTGGCAACATCGGGCGACACGGGAAGTGCTGTGGCAAATGGTTTTCTTGGGGTTAAAGGCATTCGAGTGCATGTGCTTTACCCAAAGGGGAAGGTGAGCAAAATTCAAGAAATGCAATTTGTAACATTGGGGCAGAACATTTCGGCTATTGAAGTTGATGGTACATTTGATGATTGTCAGCGATTGGTGAAAACGGCATTTCTCGATTCAGAACTTAATGAGCGCTTAAATCTCACTTCTGCCAATTCGATCAATGTGGCTCGCTTCCTTCCTCAGGCGTTTTATTATTTTTATGCCTATGCTCAATTAAAAGCTCAAATTGGAGAAAAGTCATTGGTGGTGGCTGTGCCTAGTGGTAATTTTGGAAACTTAACCGCCGGATTGTTTGCTAAGAAAATGGGATTGCCCATTGAGCGATTTGTTGCTGCCAACAATGCCAATGATGTTGTTTGTGAGTATTTGAAAACAGGAAAATATGAAACAAAATCATCGATAGCCACGATAGCTAATGCCATGGATGTGGGCGATCCGAGTAATTTTGCACGTATTTTCGATTTATATCAATCGTACACAAAAATCATTGAAGAGATAAGTGGATATCGTTTTTCCGATGAGCAAATTGCAACTACATTGAAGCGAGTTTATCAGGAGCAAAATTATCTGCTCGACCCTCATGGGGCTTGTGCTTATCAGGCATTGGAAGATGATTTGCAAGCTAATGAGGTGGGCGTGTTTCTTGAAACGGCTCATCCTGCCAAATTTATTGAAACAGTGGAGGGCATTATTGGTGCGGGAAAGGTGGAAATACCTAGTCGTTTGGCTGAGTTTATGAAAGGGGAGAAGCGGGTGAGTGAGATAAAAGCCAGTTTTGAGGATTTTAAGAAATATTTGCTCACAGAATTGGCTTAGCAAGCTGTTTTTTTAAAGATATTGAGGTGTGAAATAGAATTAAACAACATCAATATTTTACAAAAGGTGTTTTTGCAATTGAAAATGTGATATATTTGCGCCTCGAAATATAATAACTGCACTTTCGTTGATTTGAAAGTGTAAATTTTAATTGCAAATACACACATATAATGAAAAAGTTAATGTTTAGTCTGTTCATTCTTGCAGGACTTTCAGCTGCGGCTCAAGGCGATGGTGATTCAAAGGCTATTGAAAAGATTAGAGCTAAAGAAGCTAAGAAAATTGCTGATGTTGAAGATAAAATGAGAAGTGATATCGAAGCGGCAAAAAAGCAAGAAGAAAAAGATATTTATGAGTATACGGCTAAAGCGAAAGAAGAAGCTCGTCAGAAGATTCAAGCAGGCGAAGTGAAAGCTCGTCAGAAGCATGATGCATCAGTGCTGAAAATTAAAGAGAACGCCGAGAAATCAAAAGGTAAAGCAAAGATGGCAACTGAGAAAGCTTTGGCGAAAGAGCGCGCTAAAAGTGCATCAAATTAAGTTTATTTAAAGAAGCGATAAGTCTTCAGCATGCGACGTTAGTCAACTGAATGAGGGTTTAAATTGAAAGCGCACACTGTCATGTTTCATGAAGTGTGCGCTTTTTTTTTGAGGCATGAAAATCGAATGAATCATATTCCAAGCACAAGTTCTCCGAATGGACATGAAAAACCAAGATTACAAGCTGAGGTACTGTCAATAATTTTCTGAGCCCAGTTCTGTATTTTCTGAATTTATTAGCAACACACTAACAGAGGAGGAGTGAATTGCCTAATAAATGAGCCCAAAAGGTGCCAATGTGTACGATATTACATTTGTTTTCCGAAATTTGACATGTGTCGAAGGTAAAATAGAGCTATCTTGCAGCATTAATAATTTTTAAAAAAAATGAATATGAAGAAATTCACGATTCTGCTTTTCTTGTTTTGCATTGGCTGTAACATGCTGGTTTCTGCTCAAAATAAATTTCCCGATGGAACGAAAATACCCAATTGGTTTTATAAAAATGAGCTAACAAAGCTAAGCGATTTGGGTAAGATTTATGTTATTACGGAGCATGGAGTGGCAAAAGATAGTTTGATTTTGCAAACCAACGAAATTCAGGCTGTAATTGATCGGGCTGCTCAAAATGGGGGTGGGGCAATTGTCATTCCTGAAGGTACTTTTTTAACCGGAGCCCTCTTCTTTAAACAAGGAACTCATCTGCATTTAGCTGAAAATGCCCGATTGAAGGGGAGTGATGATATCGTTGATTTTCCATTGCTGGATACTCGAATTGAGGGGGAATCTTGCCGTTATTTTTCAGCATTGATTAATGCCGATGGGCTTGATGGTTTTACTATTTCGGGAAAGGGAACAATTGATGGTAATGGGTTGAGATATTGGCGTGCATTTTGGTTGCGTAGAGCATTCAATCCAACATGCACCAACAAAGATGAAATGCGACCTCGATTGGTTTATGTTTCAAATTGTAAGAATGTGCAGCTTTCAAATGTTCGCTTGGTTAATTCGCCTTTTTGGACTACACACTTTTATAAGTGCGAGAATGTGAAATTGCTTAGTTTGTACATTTATTCGCCTAAAGCCCCTGTGAAAGCCCCAAGTACCGATGCCGTTGATGTTGATGTGTGCACTAATATGCTCATTAAAAATTGTTACATGTCGGTTAATGATGATGCTGTGGCGCTGAAAGGTGGAAAAGGCTTTGGAGCCGATGAGAAACCTGAAAATGGCGAGAATCGAAATATTATTATCGAAGATTGTACCTATGGTTTTTGTCATGGCGCATTGACTTGCGGTAGTGAGTCGGTTCATAATTATAACATCATTTTGCGGAACATCACGATTAATAATGCTCAGCGTTTGTTGTGGTTGAAGATGCGTCCCGATACGCCACAAAATTATGAATATATTGAAGTGAGCAATATTAAAGGCGATGTGAAAACGATGCTTTACATTAAACCATGGACTCAGTTTTTTAACTTACCCGATGGGGAACAAATGCCAAAGTCATATTCCTCGAATATAGTTATGCGAAATTTGGAATTGACTTGCGATGCCGTGTTTGATGTTCAAGAGTCGAATCAGTATGAGTTAACTGATTTCACTTTCGAGAAATTGCAGATTAAGGGGAATGCGAAGAAAGAAATTCCTTTGAACTTTATTCAGAATGTGAAGGTGATTGATGTTGAGGTGGTCGATTAGCGTTGTTCTTGAATGAAAAAAGCTGCAAGCATGTGATTTGTGATCATGGCTTGCAGCTTTTTATTTTGATTATCTTGCTTTTTCTAGGTGTTCATTGCACCGCACACGTTGATAACTTGTCCGCTTACGAATGAAGAAAGGTCAGACGCTAGGAATAAAGCAACTTTTGCTACTTCTTCTGGTGTGCCTCCACGTTTCATTGGAATTGATGCTTCCCAAGCTTTGCGAGCTTCTTCGGGAATAGCTCCAGTCATCTCAGTGATGATGAATCCGGGAGCAATAGCGTTCGAACGCACGCCACGAGAACCGAGTTCTTTGGCGATTGATTTGGTGAATCCAATGATACCTGCTTTTGATGCAGAATAGTTCGATTGACCAGCATTTCCGCTAACACCAACCACTGAACTGAGGTTGATTATCGACCCACTTTTTTGTTTAAGCATGGTTCGTTGAACTGCTTTTGTGAAGTTGAAAACAGATTTCAGGTTTACATTGATAACAGCATCCCATTGTTCTTCGGTCATGCGCATTAATAGGGTGTCTTTTGTAATTCCCGCGTTGTTTACTAGTGCGTCGATGCTTTCGAAGTCTTTTTCAATTCGACTAACAACGGCGTCGGTGTCGGCAAAGTCGGCAGCATTTGAGGCATATCCTTTCGCTTTAACACCTAAAGCAATAAGTTCTGCTTCTGTTTGCTTCATGGCTTCATTTTCAAATAAGTCGGTGAAAGCAATGTTGCAACCAGCTTCTGCAAATTTCAGAGCGATGGCTTTACCAATACCTCTGGAAGCTCCAGTAATTATCGCTGTTTTTCCTGCTAATAGTTTCATGTATTTTTGTTTTGGTTAAAATTTCGCATAAATAAAGTTTTTGTGTTCACTCGTTTATCGAGCTGAGCAATATTTTATTTGCTAAAATGATTTTCAATCAGATTGCAAATATAATACCATTCTGCAAGTTATGGCTTGTTTTTATAGATATTTGTGTTTTTAATTGCAACACTTCCTCTCTTTACGCTGTTATAACACCGCCTTTAATATTATCTTTGCCAAAAAAAAAGGAAACACCATGGAGCAAACCACTATATGCGCCATTGCCACTTCGCCTGGCATGGGAGCCATTGCCACAATTCGTCTTTCAGGAAGTGATGCGATTGCAATAGGCGATTGCGTTTTTCGTTCCGTTAAAAAAGAAAAGCAATTGCAGTGTCAGAAAGCAAACACCTTGCATTTTGGAACTATTTTCGATGGCGATAATGACATTGATGAAGTGATCGTTTCTATTTTCCGTGCGCCTCATTCATTCACGGGTGAACATGTGGTGGAAATTTCATGTCATGGGTCGGTTTATATTCAGCAGCGCATTTTGCAATTGCTCATCGATCGTGGAGCAGTTATGGCTCGACCAGGCGAATTTACTCAGCGAGCATTTTTGAATGGTAAAATGGATTTATCGCAAGCAGAAGCAGTTGCCGATCTCATCTCGTCGAGCAATGCAGCCAATCACAAAATGGCATTGAAGCAAATGCGCGGAGGCTTTTCGAAAGAAATTGCACAATTGCGCGAACAAATGTTGAATTTCATGGCTATGGTTGAATTGGAATTAGATTTTAGCGAAGAAGATGTGGAATTTGCCAATAGGGAAGAGTTATTTAAATTGTGCTTGGAAGTTGAGCATAAAATTTCAACTCTCGCCGATTCATTTAAGCTGGGAAATGCACTAAAAAATGGTGTGCCTGTTGCCATCGTGGGTGAAACAAACGCTGGGAAATCAACGTTGTTAAATGTTTTGCTTAATGAAGAGCGAGCCATCGTTTCAGATATTCATGGCACAACGCGCGATGTGATTGAAGATGTTATTAACATTCGAGGCACGAGCTTCCGATTTTTCGATACGGCAGGTTTGCGTGAAACCAACGATGCAATTGAGAAAATTGGGATTGAGCGAAGCTATAATAAATTGGAGCAAGCCGACATTGTGCTCTTGGTTCTTGATTTCACCAAGTCGATTAGCGAAATTACAGCTCATTTAGAACAGATTCGTCAGCGCATCGATAATCAGCAGCTTATTATCGTTGCAAACAAAAGCGACAAGGTGGAGCGTTTAAAGTTTAATCAGTTCATGATGGCGTTGACTTTATCTGAAAATGAGAATCTGGTATTTATTTCGGCTAAAGAACGTCAGAATTTAATTGAACTTGAGAATTTGCTTGTTGAAAACAGTCCGCTTAATCTGGTTGATGGCAATGATATCATTGTGTCGAACATGCGACACTATAATGCATTGAAGAATGCGCAATCGGCACTTTTGCGTGTGCTCGATGGAATTAAGGCTCAAATCGGAGGCGATTTCCTAGCGCAAGATATTCGCGAGGCGAACTATGCATTGCAAGAACTTACAGGCGATATCGTTCACGACGAAGTTTTAGGGCATATTTTCAAAAACTTCTGCATCGGCAAGTAACCGCCAAACAACCAAACACAAAACAACCATTAAACACACTTAAAAGCCCTATAACTAGGGCTTTTTTTTTAGGGGACTTCTAGAAATTAGCTGTTAGGTCATTTTGATTTTATGGGAGATAGATTTTGGTCTAATTTCACAGAAGCATAGCGAGCTATGGTTTAAGAAATTAGTGCAAAAGATACGCTCAGAAAACAAAATGAACAACAGCTGTATTTAGCAGCTTCCCCAATTTAAAACTAATTTTTAGAAGTCCCCTTTATTATATAATGTGAGCCTTACCAATTCGAGGCTCCGTTCATTTGAGCAATTAAGCCTGTTGCAACAAACTGCGAATATCTTTTGCTTGGAAAATTCGAGTACCTTTAACGCCCGATGGAGAAGCAATCAACATAGCTTTTGCCAATTCCTCTGTTGGAAGAGGCGAGGCACTGCGGAACAAACCAATTTTATTTAAAAACTGCAACAATTTCACACCAATAATTTCAGAATTACGAGTGCTTTCTGGGCGAATTAAACTTGGTGGACGGAAAATAATCAATTCTTTGAAATTCAACTTCTGAATGCTCTCCTCCAATGCACCTTTTATTCGAGTGTAGAAGAAGGGCGACTTTGTCGATGCTCCAACCGATGAAACTAGCACATATTGCTTCACACCATTAATTTTAGCCGAATGAGCAAACTCATATTGATACATATAGTCAACCTCAAATTGGGCTTCTTTGCTACCAGCATCTTTCAAAGTTGTTCCCAAACATGAGAAAACTACATCGCCTTCAATCAGGTGATTCCATTTCTCGGGCAAATCGAAATTAACAACATGGCAAGTGAGCTTGGGGTGCTTTAAATGCAACTTCCGTCGCACAAAAACGATTACCTCACTAATCTTATCATCCGATAAGGACTGATTTAATAAATCAAGACCTGTTGAGCCCGTAGCTCCTAAAATTATTATTTTCATTGTGTTTGTGATTAATGAGGCGAAGATAATGAAAGAAAATGAATCAACTGCATAAATCAAGTTAAAATATTATAGTGCATATTTAAAATAATAATAAAACAACATTAGAACCCTAAGATCATTCATTTTCAATGTGAAATTAATTCCTAAAACAATCCAAAACCGCAAAACACTATTTAGTCTAAATATAAACTGTTCTGAAATGAAAACATTCTCAATAAAAAGTGCGTTCTTTCGGTAGTTTAAGTTAAACACATAATATTATGACAACTTTAAAAGGAACAAAAACAGAACAAAACCTATTAAAATCATTTGCCGGAGAATCTCAAGCAAGAAACCGATACACCATGTTTGCTAGCATTGCACGCAAAGAAGGTTTAGAGCAAATGGCGGCAATTTTCATGGAAACAGCCGAGCAAGAAAAAGAACATGCAAAACGTTTCTTCAACTTCTTAGAAGGCGGAATGGTCGAAATCACCGCAACTTTCCCCGCTGGCGTGCTCGGAAATACACTCGAAAACCTGAAAGCTGCTGCCGATGGTGAAAACGAAGAATGGACCGAGCTTTACCCCGAATTTGCAAAAATTGCCGAAGAAGAAGGATTCCCTCAAATTGCATCGGCTTTTAAACTAATTGCCAAAGTTGAGGCGCATCACGAAGCTAGATATCGCAAACTTTATGAAAACCTTGAAGCCGGAAAAGTCTTCGAAAAAGATGAAAAAGTAACTTGGAAATGTCGCAACTGCGGATTCCTGCATGAAAGCGAAAAAGCACCTAAAAACTGCCCTGCTTGTCTGCACCCACAAGCATATTTCGAAGTAAACGAAATGAACTTCTAAAATTCTAATTTTTAGAAAAACCTTCCCCTAAAGCCCGATCAGATTATTTCTTATCGGGTTTTTCTATTCCAAACACCGCCTCTCTTTTTTTTTCTTTTGGGCGCGTGCCTCCCCACCGCATTCCATCGCTTGGCACCAGGCTTTCCGTTCCAATCTTTTGCTTCGTTCCTCCGCAAAAGGATTTCCACTACAATCCTTCGCGCGGCTGCGCACTGTAACAGTCGCTCGAAACATTTGCAAACCGTAGCGACGCATAACATACCTCACTTTTATTACAAAAAACATTCGTAGCGATGCATGATATGCGTCATATATATTACAAAAACTGAATTCAGTTTTAACCATTGGGCAGTCCTTTATTGTAAAAACTGAATTCAGTTTTCACCATATAGGAGTCCTGTATTACAAAAACTGAATTCAGTTTTCACCATATAGGAGTCCTGTATTACAAAAACTGAATTCAGTTTTCACCATATAGGAGTCCTGTATTACAAAAACTGAATTCA
>JBKEAC010000080.1:0-12958 GCA_047971925.1 Mangrovibacterium sp. | reverse complement strand
TTGCCGCATGAAAACCAACGAAGCCGAAGGCTATTGCCCTGTCTGCCAAAAGGCAATCGTTGATGCTATTCACAAAACAATCAGAGTTTCACTCCCATCAGAATGAATCTGAGCCAATCGAATACTCGATTTACCCACATCAGAATGAACCGGAGCAAATCGAGTACTCATTTTACTCACATCAGAGTAAACCTGAGCAAAATGAGTGTTTTTTTCTACTTTTACAGACTTGATAGCTGAAATGTGTATTCATGGGACAGGGGATATTTTTTTTGGCTAAGTTTAAATAATGTCCACTTAGTAGCCCCGCTAGGGGTGAAATCTTTATCGAACTATAAACAAAGGGAAATTTATTGACGAAAAAAGCCATCCAGAAAAACTGAATGGCTTTTTTTGCGGTGCGGACGGGATTCGAACCCGCGACCCCCGGCGTGACAGGCCGATATTCTAACCAGCTGAACTACCGCACCAATGTGCAATCAAAAAACAAGCGGTGCGGACGGGATTCGAACCCGCGACCCCCGGCGTGACAGGCCGATATTCTAACCAGCTGAACTACCGCACCAAATGTGCAATCAAAAAATAAGCGGTGCGGACGGGATTCGAACCCGCGACCCCCGGCGTGACAGGCCGATATTCTAACCAGCTGAACTACCGCACCCTTTTTTTGATGTCTCTATTTTTCTTGCATCATTTATAAGAACTTGCATCCCATTTCTGAAATGCCCTGCAAATGTAAGGTTCTTTTCTTATTTCGCAATACTCTAGAGCAAAAAAAATAGGTCTTTTTTTTGACAATCACTTTAAACGTCTGTTTTTCAGCTGACAAAAATCACTTGAAAAGATTGCTTTTTTTCAGCTCTTTTTCCCCATCCCAGCGATATGCAAGTAATTTCCCTGTTTTTCGCACGCAGCTATCTAAACAGCAAAGATTTTGTCGAATGATATTTTTCGACTTCCGAATACAATAATGCCCAAAAAATACAATCGGAGCATCCTCGGGATATGGAGCCCTATATTGGATTAGTTCGCGCGGAATCTGATAATCAGGCACGCTAAACCGAAAATCAAATGACAAGGATTTAAAGGTAGCATTCTCGCCACTCTCCCACCACTTACGCCTAAAATAACTGTGCGAATCCCCGTGCAAATCAAACAGCATCAAATCTTTGGGCATCGTAAAATCCAATCCTCTACACAATTCCCAAAAATCATTTCCCTCCACCGTTTCCCCCTTGGCAAGCGTCTTGAGCTGCTTGCGTGTATATCTCCCATCAGGCGCAATGGCTCGCAGACGCTGCACCGCATCGTCATTCCACGCTGCATGAACCACCCGAATGCCATCAATCTCTAAAAATAACGGCAAGGTGCGAAGCCAGTCCACATGCGATTTCCAAACCTTCTTATCATCGTCAAACTCCCGAAGCGTTGAGCTCAGGTTCATTCGGTGCTGTGCAGGCTTATTCGACAGCCGCTTGCCTAGTTTGTCGCGCAGACCATATAGCAGCGCATACACTTCATGATTGCCCAAGATGGCATAGGCAGCCCCCTGCTCCACCATGGCGCGTACAAGTTCGATAGTTCTTTTGATTTGAGGACCTCGATTGATGAAATCACCCACAAAAATTGCCTTTCGAGTGGGATGCTGATAGCATTTATCTGATTTCGTATAGCCCATCCGCACAAGTAAATCAACTAATAAATCCGCTTGCCCATGAACATCGCCTATAATGTCATACATGATTATGTTTTTCTAATATTCTGTTGCAATGATAACTTTTTTTGCTGAAATACCATGCTTCCTTTGGCAATATTGCAACGAAAATAAGCACTAGGTAAAACTTTAGGGGACTTCTAAAAATTAGTTTTAAATTGGGGAGGCTGCTAAATACAGCTGTTGTTCATTTTGTTTTCTGAGCGTATCTTTTGCACTAATCTCTTAAACCATAGCAAGATATCCTAAATCTCACTATTGCCTATAAACAAGGATGTTACGAAAAATATCTTCTTAACAGGTAACGATTTAGAAACGAGCGAAGTTCATTGTTCTACCTCGCTTTGCTTTTGCACAAACACAAAGAACGACTTATGACTGCAAATATAGGAAAGTTTGTTTAGTGAGAAAAATACGGAAGAATTTTCTCTGGACTTTTAGGCACTTTATGAGATAGTGTCATATACAACTACTTTCTCCATATTTCCCCTCGCCACAATAACTGATTTCTGCCTTTAATATAAATTAATTCTTGATAGTAAGACTCAAATTCAAAAAAGCACCTGTCAAAATTAGGTAGGGTTATAGTAAAATAGTTGTATTTTTCTGTATCGATACTATCATCAAAAATTTTAAACAATATTCTACTCTTGTAAATTTCAGTACCCGCTACAATAGCGTTCAGGTTGAAACTGATTTGGTTCGTGGCGGTTCTTCTGTTCCACAAATACTCAGATTTTGGTAAAACAATATATGTCTTGTCTGTTGTAATCGATTTACTGCTTTTATGATTAAACGTAAAATTCAAATTTACAGGATGAAAGTCCGTAGGAAAAAACACTTGGATATACAAACTATCTTGAGATAGCTTGTTTTCCTTTTTTATATCACACTTAAATCCTTGTTGCTCTGAATAATAATCTTCGCTTGTAATTTCTATCACATTATCTGCCACAACCGACCATTTGCCTTTTGATGCATAATCGCATTGTTCAACAACAGGGGTAAATAATATTTCGGCTTTATGCAGTTTGTATGTGCCATCTTCCTGAAATACAATTTTCGAGTAGTTTTTATCAGATAATGTTTGAAATAATTTATCACTTTCCAAGAAATAAACTCCAGGAATATTTTCAGTGTTTGAATCAATTTTTTTAATTGAAGAACAGCTCAAGAATGTTAATGCTGGTATGAGCATGAGTGATTTTTTCATTTTTTATCCTTTTTAGGGGGTTTGAAGACTTTTGTAAACTACTCGACCGTCTGTGGTCTTTATCCTCATTAAGGATGTGGCATTAATATCCTTTAATGAACTTGCCCCCGCAGGATATGAACCATCATAAGAATATTGCGCTTGATAAGCCTCTACCTCAAATAGCCTTGCCTCTGGATATGTAGTTCCAGCATTTAATAATCTACCATCCTTGTTGAACTTAACGCCTCCCGCCTCGATAGACTGCCCTACGTGACGGATTTCGTGGATATAAAGTCCAGTATTGCTCCCCTCGATTGTAATGACTCCATCAGCTCCTTTAACAATCCCGTGCGTACCATCACTTGCACTTGGACTTCCAAGCTTAAATGTTTCAGTTGCATTTCCAATTACTTCAATATCAGAAAGAGATTGATTTAGCAATTCCGCCTTTTGGCTATTTTCAGCAAGCCGGCCTTCAAACTTTGCCAATTTTTTATCACTCAATCCCCCCTCATCAATCTTGGCTTGGATTTTTGCACTATTTTTTTCAATATCTTCAATTCTATTGTTTACAGATTTGGTCAATCTTTCCGCCTGCTTAGGATCTTCCCAAATCATACCAGTTGGGTCAATATATCGTATCGGATTGTTATTCGCATAAGCATAAGGGGATACTCCAGCTTGTTTCTGGTGATCTGCCAACGGATCAACCCCATACCACAAACTCACCCTCGCATCATAATACCTCGCCCCATAATAATATAATCCTGTTTCACTATCATACTCCTTCCCATTGAACAAGAACGGCGTATTCCAAGTGTTATTGCGCTCTTCACAAAATACTTCACACAAAGGGGTATAGGCTATATGCTGAACAACCTCACCATCAAGGTTTGTAATATACGAAGCTGAACCGAGGTGGTCGGGGTGGTAGTAATATTGGAGTTTTTCGTAATTGTCGCCGCTTGCGGGAAAGCCCCCTCCGTCTCCCCAAAAGGGGGAGGGCTCGAAGCTGAAACCTGCGGTGAAGTTAAAGTTGGGTTGGGTGTTTGTTGTGGGATTCATTTTGATAGTGTGAGTTTGTTATGGATACAAATATAAGGTTCTTAGACAAGTGGAAGGTTCATTTTTTACTGTTTACTTTGAGGATGACGTGTTTGATGTATTGCCTGAAGTTCACACTCTTGACCACACTATAGTACTTTCGTTTAAAATACTATAGCTTAGATAAAATTTCTTTTCTTCAAGGGCATTGAACAACCGGAATTCGACTCCTCTGATATCCGTGTCAATATAAACATCTACACATATAATTCCTAATATATATATATTGTTTATTTTTTTTAATTCCTTTCTAATAGTGCCTTCAAATAAGCCAATAAGATACTCGGATGCTGGAAATTCCTCGCTAATATCTGGATCTATCGGTAGTGCTGTCATCCGTCTATTCATCAGCATTGCAAAGGGATAAAAACTATTGTCTTCAATTAAGAAAGCTTCAATATAGGGGAGTGATTGTTCTACTAGCAATCTCGCTTCTGTGTTCATAATTCATTGACATTTTGCATAATATTTCTGAAATTTTTATACGCTAGTTCCATTTTCTCAGTATTAATCGCTTTCAATTGGTATAATGAGAGGTGTGCGAACCTTTGTGTTATCTTGCAGTATGGCTGGAACTAGTTTATAAGTAGATATATCGAAGGAGCTATTTTGCAACGGCTTTGATATTTGAGCATCCTTATTGATGTGTAAAATAGGATTTTTGCCATTTTCATTAGAAATCTTCTCCTGTAATCTTAATTGTCGGGTATAACTCTGCTTCTGAACATTTTTGATTTCAATAGTTCTGCCATCTTTAATTGCATCTGGAATTGTTGCCCCTTCTTTTCCTGTCTTCGGATCTATACGAGTTAATGATTCATTATTCTTTTCTAAACCCATTCTTTTCAACTGCTCAACTTCAACCCGCCTCCCATTGTTTACTCTTGAGAGATTGAACGGTTTACTATTGCTTCCTGCTTCGGGAGCAACCCGAACTATCTTATCAGATGTGCTTAACATTGGAATAGTCCGACCTATGGCTGTGGTAATGGGACTACTAGTTCCTAAAAGTGGAAGAATCGCTTGCTTCCCATTTGGGTCAACTAGCTTAACCGGATTCTGATAGCAATACCCATAAACATTGAGATTGAAGCTATTAAAAACACCATCATGATGTTGTCCATCAATGTAATGCTCTGTTTCTATTACTGGATTATAAGTCGCAATAGGGTCAACGGACAGCCAGATTGAAGTACTCGGATTATAATACCTCGCTCCATAATAATACAATCCTGTCTCTTCATCCAATTCTTTTCCGTTGAAAAGGAAAGGCGTATTCCAAGTATTATTTCGTTCCTCAATAAACACTTCACCGAATGGCACGTATTCTATGTGTTGTACTACCTCTCCATCGAGATTCGTGATATACGAAGAGCTTCCCAAATGATCAGGGTGATAATAATACTGCAATTTCTCATAGGCATCGCCACTTACAGGAATTGAACGAGTGCTCATGGCTTCTCCACAACAAAACCCTGCACCGCTCACATAATCGTCGTTATTGACACCGTAATAATCTATTTCAAAACTAGCATAATTTTGCTTGATTACCTCCTGCAAAGCCTTGTATTTATTGGCGTAATCGGGAACGCTTGTTCCACTTACGGAACTTCCTGCATATTCTTCACGGCAGAATTCACCTCCGTAAAATACGGTGGGGTTTGTGTTGCTATGTGTTTCTGTAATTCTCATTGCTTTATTCTCTAGCCTTAATCATTTTATTGAAATGTCCGTATTTAAGGCATGACCTGAAAACTATCAACAGCAAACTCAATCATATCGCCCCTATTTCTCATTAAGAAATGGAATCGAATAATTCCACTTTTTTTAGGCCTTACTGTAAAAAGATATTGCATAGAATCTTCTGCTAATTTTATTTGCCCATTATTACATGCAATCATAAAATCAAAGGGATGAACCTCTTCAATATTCACCCTTATATGAGTTGAAATATTGGCTCTTAAGTTCGAATCACTCAATGTTATTTGGGGTTTCTTATTGGGAATCTTCACCACCCGAACCCCCATGTTATAATTGCATGCCCATTTCAATTTTCCATCAGAGTACCGTTCCTTCCAAAAACCATTCTTGTGTCCATCTAAGACGCATCCTGTTGTTTTTATTTGCCCATTAGGATAGTATGACTTAAATGTGTAGCTAGTTGCTTTCTTATTGTGAAAAGAACGAACCTCTGCCAATTGTCCACTGCTATAAAATGTTCTTTCGCTCCTTTTGCAGCTGAAAGACTGGAACAGACAAAACACCAATATATAATACTTGAAGCTATTCATCTCTTGATGGGTATTTTTTGCGGTGCAATATTTCAATATCAATACTGTTCTCTGGTTTTAATACCGTTGTAGCTTCCATTGTATCATTAGGATAATAGATCTCTCCATTAAAAAAACCATCATAAGAAGCTATAGAGATAGTGTCATCACTATTATTTACATGATGCAAGACTGAAATCTCTCCTTTGTTTTCAACAGCATTTGTTTGTATTGTTTTTTTTGTTAAATCTTGGTTTTCTGACACTTCATTCACTTCTGATGTTAAACTCGCAGCTTTCGATGCTGCACTCATTATATCATCAGCTCCTCCTGCCAATGGACTTCGTAAAAAAGCTGGGTTGAAAAATTCATCAACATTTATAAAATCACTAGCGCCATCTCTCGCTTTCGGGAGAGTTGAATTTACCCCTGCTACTCCATTCGTCCTACCAGTTAAAGATATTCCACTTTTAACTTGCAAAGCGGTATTGATTCTTTGTGCTACATTGATTGCACACTTTTTCGTTTCTAGAGCTGCCTGTTTAAACTGTTCTATGGTTGGCTCTAAAATATATTGAGGATAAATCTGCTTCCCATTTGGATCAACCAATTTCACTGGGTTCTGATAACAATAGCCATAAACATTAAGGTTAAAACTATTGAACACACCTCCGTTATGTTGCCCATCAATGTACTGTTCCGTTTCTATTACAGGATTATATGTTGCCAACGGGTCCACCCCATACCACAAACTCACCCTCGCATCATAATACCTCGCCCCATAATAATATAATCCTGTTTCACTATCGTATTCTTTGCCATTAAATAAAAATGGCGTATTCCAAGTATTGTTTCTTTCTTCAATAAACACTTCGCCAAATGGAACATACTCAACATGCTGCACTACCTCTCCATCGAGATTGGTGATGTAGCTTGCGCTGCTGGGGTAAAGCGTGTGAGTTTGATTGTTCATAGTGTTGGTTTAATGCTTCAAATATAGGGTTTTATTCTGAACTTCAAAATAAAATTTCGATTTAAATCAAAAGAACTTACTCTTTTTAGAGGAAATGGTACCAACAAAAATTAAGGTTTACATGCACCGCAATTCGTCCCGCCAACAAGTGTTAAATCTACTGATTGTTATCTCGTTGTCATCTCAAACTTATCCATCAGTCTCTTCAGAAAGGTTCCATCTGCTCGAATGGAACCTTTCTGCTTGTTCCGATGTTAACCATCGTTAACACTCGACCATTTCCGCCTGTACTGATGTCAACCATCGTTAACACTCGGAGCTTTCGGTTTGCACCGATGTTAACCGTCGTTAACACTCGAAGCTTTCCGTCTCGCCACTTTTAATACATTTATACAGATTGAAGCTTTCAGCAGCGCCCGATGAGTCCCTTTTTTTCAAATCAATGCCATCTGATGCAACCGATGGGGTGCATTGGGCACACTTCAAGCCTTGCTCATCAGCCGAAGGATGAGCGGACTTCAAACGGTGGCTTTCGGTGGCTTCCGAGTGTAGTGAAGGCGTAGCCGAAACGGAACTCGGAAGTGAGAAAAGACAAAAAGATGTCGCAGGATGAAGTCGGCAAGCTCGTTGGTATTCACGGTGCTGTGATTGGCAGGTATGAACGGGATGAAGTAAAACCGTCCATTGAGATGGCCACACAGTTGGCCGAAGCTCTTGAAGTGTCTTTGGATTATTTGGTAGGATCTACCGATGTATTATTGGAAAAGACCGTTGTAAACCGTGTTCTTGACATCCAAAAACTAAAAGAGAGCGAAAAGCAACACGTCTTCGCCCTCCTTGATGCCTTTATTAAGCAAACTAAGTTGCAGTCTATATTGTGAAATTCTTTTTATTACTCACAAAACTGATAATTATACTGATATTCTTTACCTAAATATCTATACATCATAAAATTGTACATTCCGTTTTTATGCTTTTTAAAATAGGGTGATTTATTGAAAAAATCTTTGTCTCCTACATTCTGATTAAACTTATGTCCTTTATAAATACCCCCTAATGAAGAGTTTTTGAGCATATTAAAGTATAAATATTCTAATTCGTCAACTGTTTCCTTGTAGTTCTGAAAACCAGTGATAGAAAAATTAGTTATTGGATAAATACTAAATGGTTTTTCTTTGCCGTCCCTATACCCAATAACCGCTTTACCATCAAACCTTCTATCTTCAACTCTTGCATTTTCTAGCCCTTTAATATTATCATATTTTAATTCGATTACTAAAAAGGCTACACAAAACAAACTATCCCTAGAATATACTATTGAGTCAACAACAACTTTTAACTGAGAATCGGTAGGTAATGTCGAGTTAATATATTCATCTTTTTCTAAACTAAATCTTGTAGCATAAGGTTCGAAAAAATTGGCGGGGTCTCTATCTGCACCTGGATATTTATTGCAATAAGCTTTTCTTTCCGCTTTTATACTATCTGGGTCATCAATATATACTTTATCATCATATCTGTGATATTGTCTAAAATATTCCACATTTTCTATAAAACAATTGGCAATTTGTTCTTTATCTCTCTCAATTTTTGCATCATTCACAATGTAGGATGTTTTCGTCACTGAAACATTTTTACTATTATTTGAACAGCTTAAAATTCCTAAATAAATTAAATAAACAAACAATTTCATAATCTTGAGTTTATTAAGGTTTTTGTTCCCAAACCGAACTACCTGCCCTATTATTTTCAGACTTTGGAACATATGTGTTAACCTCCTGTTGAGTAAAACTATCTACAGAATGCTCCGAAAGACTCCTTTTCTTATCTTTTCTAGTAACATTGTTTTCTGCACCTTCCATTGGAGTAGAACCAGCAACAATATCGCCTTTGTGTGCTACGACAATAGTCCTATCCACATCTTCGGTTTGTGCTTCCTGCATTGTTGGTTGAAAAGGTGCTAAATCAACTTCAAACTCTATTAGTCCACTAATATCTATATTATTCTTTTTGGCATATTTTTTCAAACCTTGCACAAGCCCTTTTCCATAAGCACCACCCATACTATGGGTTGCTATTTTAATAGTTTCCCCATCTCCTAAGCTGTTAAAGATTGTTTCAGCTTGATTATATCCCATACTTTTGCCAGCCCTCCTTCTATTACTAGGAATAAGATTATTTTTCCAACTTGGAGCAAAAGCTGTATTTACAAATCCTCCCATTGCTCCATCATAATATCTTGCATGTTTATCTCCAACCCGATTCATAATGCGATTATCTAATCCATTCCAATAACTTCTATTCCCTCCATCACCAGTATGTTGTCCATTAATAAAAATAATTAAACGTCCATCCGGGTCTATTGCGTTTATTGGATTATTAGCCACATAGGCATACGGTGAGATACTCGGATACTTCTCCGCCAGCGGATCCACACCATACCACAAACTCACCCTCGGATTATAATACCTCACCCCATAATAATACAAGCCAGTTTCTTCGTCCAACTCTTTGCCGTTAAATAAAAATGGCGTATTCCAAGTATTATTGCGTTCTTCAAGGAAGACCTCGCCGAATGGCACATATTCCACATGTTGAACCACTTCGCCGTCAAGATTCGTAATGTACGAAGCTGAACCGAGGTGGTCAGAATGATAATAGTACTGCAACTTCTCATAGTTCTCATTGCCTGTTGGAATAGACTTTGTGCTGGCACTTCGACTTCGCTCTGTGTCCGAAGATTCACAACAGAAGCCTGCACCATTCACATAATCATCATTATCTACACCATAATAATCCACTTCAAAGTGAGCGTAATTGGCTTTTATGACTTCTTGCAAAGCGCTGTACTTACTAGCGTAATCTGGAACGCTTGTTCCACTCACATTTGCCCCTGCATATTCTTCTCTTCTCGGATCAACGCCAAAGCTGCCAACATCGCCTAATTTACTTACAATTCTTTGGTCGCCAATGTAAATATGCTTCGTATATTGACCACCTTGTTGAAGCACCAAGTAAGGATTCACATAAAGCGTGTAGTTTTGGTTGTTGGTGAATCCACCACTAAAAGCGGAGTTCACGTGGACTCCCTCGCTTGCGCCGTGAAGTTTTACGGTGCGTTCGCCTGCGGCATCGTAGAAATACGAGCTTATATAGCCGTTATCATTTATGGCTCGTAGGCGGTTTTCTTCGTCCCAAAGCATCGTCCTTTCTTTGGCTTGCGTTTGCACGCTGTCGCTCGTGTTGATGTAGATTTGATTGCCGTTGGCATCATACATATACGCATCTTGCTCGCTTCGTACTTCGACTCCGCTCAGCAACCGAGAGGCAACCGAGAGGCTATCGGTAGCACGGTAATTCTCATCTGCAATGTAGCTCAACTGGTGTGGCTTGTCTTTCGAGTAGTTATACTCCAACTCATAGCCTGCCATCAGTTCACCCTCAAAAGCAATGTCCATTTGGGTGAGATGCTGCTTTTTAGCCGTGATGTTATGCAAGTTATCATAGCTCATTGCTAGAGAATAAGAGGCAGAGCCCCCTCCAGCTCCCCCAAAGTGGGAGGGTTCGAGGTTGAGCTCCCTACCGTAAAGTCGTAAAATATAGAGGGGTGTATCGCTATGTGTTTTTGCAATTCTCATCTCTTGCCTCTCAATGTAGCACTGTTCTTTTTCACTTAGAGGTATTTGTATTTGAGCTGTTGCCAAGAGATACCCATTTTAATCCACAATGTACGCCAATTAATGTAAAAAATAAATATGCAATAAGATTACTAATCGGCATTTCTAAAACATACATACCTGTTATAACAAGAAGCATAATATTTAAAAGAAAAGCTACTATCGTGTTTACATTTACTTTTGTTCGCATATTAGAAAAATACACACCTCTGCTTAATGAGAAGGAAGGGAAAAGTAAAAGCATAAGTAATAAAATAAGAACACCCATAATTAGAACATGCCCTTGTTGCGAAAGATCTTCCTTCAATATGAAAACTCGTATTGCAATAAATAATACAGCTAAAATTTTGATTGCATTTTTCATCATATTCCTTGCTTTAGTATTGGTTGTTTGTCATCTATCATTGAGGCATTTGGCATATTTTTTCGAACATGAATATTATCAGACGGAAAAGACAGATCGTCCTGTATCTTATCTGTAATATCTTCTGTGGAGGAGTCATTATTTGGAGAGCTAGGTAAATTAACGTTTTCAAACCTAGGATTGCCCGATGGTTCGGTGTTGATTATTTCTCCATGACGAATCTTTTTATATTCATGAATCAATGTCGCTACTAATGCAATTGCTATAACTCCAGAGGAAGATTCTCCTCCTGTTCTCTTTGGATCAGGTGTTCCATCATACGAAGCACTACCTAAATGGTCAGGGTGGTAGTAGTATTGCAATTTCTCATACGCATCGCCCGTAGTTGGGATACTCTTTGCACTCATACCTCCACTTTCACAACAAAACCCTGCACCGTTCACATAATCGTCGTTATTGGCTTCGTAGGTTTGTATTTGCATAGCTCTATCCATGATGTAAAAAGTAGTGTAATGTGTTTGTATTTATTCGAATACTAATCTTTAAACAATATTACCCAGCAAATAGTTCTAAATCCTTCCTCCTTTCATAGGAAAATAAGCATTGGTTCCATCCTTTTCAATCCCTCTGCCGTCCAAACCGTCTTTTCTTCTTTACTTTTGAGATTTTTCAATAATATGATAGATAGGCTTCGCAACTAACTTTAAAACAGTAGTATTGCATGTTTGAAGTTTTTCTCTATCTTTTGTATTTAGCAAAAATAGCTCGTATTTTAGGTCGGTTTCAACTGAATTCGATGAAAATAGCTCCTATTTTTAGTCGGTTACAACCGAATCCGATGAAAAAAGATCGTATTTTGGGTCGGTTACAATCGAATCCGATGAAAATAGCTCGTATTTTTAGTCGGTTACAACCGAATCTGATACAACTACAAATGTACAAAGATAGAGCTATAAGTGTTTCTTATCAAAAATACGAAGTAAAAAGACTGGATTCAGTTGAAACCGACTAAAAATACGAAGTAAATTGACAGAATTAATTTGTGCTAAGGGGAAAGTATTTCAAACTCTGTTTGGTTCGTTTCCTTTTCAGCTTTCCACTACTGATTTTAGCTATCATCTCGCTTCATTTCGTCAGTTAATTCCTCCATTCGATGACTGATTTTCACCAATTCCACAGTCAGTTTTTCGAGTTTATAAAGCATCGCACGAGCTGTTTTCTCAGAAAAATGTTGGTGAAGCATCTTCACCACTTGATTATAATTCACCCCAACGGCACGAAATTGCGCCTGCATTTCGGAGAGTTTAGCGATGTATTTTAGCTTCGATTGGTCGATTTTCACCACTCGAAATGCTTCATCAAACACCCTTGCTTTCACAAAAGCCGACTTGGCAAACACGCCCGATTGCTCAAAAAGCATCATAAAGCGTGCATATTCCGCGTCCGTAAATCGCACCATGACGGCATTTCGGGCTGGGTCGGCTTCTTTCGGGCGACCTGCGGCATTCTTTTTCTTTTCCTCTTTTTCCATAGCATTAATCTTTAAAAAATTCACGATTTCGGAGTGATTTTCCCCCGTCCGCAACAAAGGGGACAGGGGCAAGCGATTTGCGTTACGAGAAATATTTCGAGTAACTCAAAACACAGCTTGCCATTTGCGT
>JBKEAC010000079.1:0-25001 GCA_047971925.1 Mangrovibacterium sp. | reverse complement strand
GAAAGTGCATCGCACTATGAATGCAAACCAACCCTTCAACAAGGGGCATCGCCCATAACCCCGAACCAATCTCCGCGTGATTGTGTTCGGATTTGCCATTCAGAAAAATTCATTCGAACATTTGCGATACATTATATATATATAGGTACGTTTTTTTTATGTCCATCGGATTTGCAAAATGTGTCTGAAAAAAAATTTTCACGTCCATTCCCGTTTTGTTTTTCGTCTGAAAAAATTTTTTCACATCCATTCCCATTTTGTTTTTCGTCTGAAAAAATTTTTTCACGTCCATTCCCGTTTTGTTTTTCGTCTGAAAAAATTTTTTCAGGTCCATTCCCGTTTTGTTTTTCGTCTGAAAAAATTTTTTCACGTCCATTCCCGTTTTGTTTTTCGTCTGAAAAAATTTTTTCAGGTCCATTCCCATTTTGTTTTTCGTCTGAAAAAATTTTTTCAGGTCCATTCCCGTTTTGTTTTTCGTCTGAAAAAATTTTTTCAGGTCCATTCCCATTTT
This sequence comes from Mangrovibacterium sp., assembly GCA_047971925.1. GTDB lineage: Bacteria > Bacteroidota > Bacteroidia > Bacteroidales > Prolixibacteraceae > JBKEDC01. The sequence continues at coordinate 24,490 of JBKEAC010000079.1, read as the reverse complement.
GTTTTTCGTCTGAAAAAATTTTTTCACGTCCATTCCCATTTTGTTTTTCGTCTGAAAAAATTTTTTCAGGTCCATTCCCGTTTTGTTTTTCGTCTGAAAAAATTTTTTCTTGCTAATTGGACATTGCAATTTTTGTGCAAATTGCTATCTGGAGATTATATTTTTGACAAAAGAAACCCAAAACCTGTTGCAATATGAACCCTTCAATCCGTCAGGATTAACTATATTTCCGAGGCAGTTGAAAGATGATGGCGATAGTTGCCGCTATGCCAACAAGGAAAGGGTAGTATAGTGTAGGAATAATTTCCATCGGATTGACTTTTGCAATTCCGGCAGCAATGAGCAGTTGCGCACCATAGGGAATTATTCCTTGAATGAAGCAAGGAAATGTGTCGATTAAGCTAGCTACTTTTCGATTGTCGAGCTGATATTTATCGCTGATATTTTTGGCAATTGGTCCGCAAATGATTAGTGCAATCGTGTTATTGGCTGTACAAAGATTGGTGAACGAACTTAAACCTGCAATTGCAAATTCAGCTGAACGTTTCGAGTTTATGCGGCGGGTTAAGATTCCGATGAGCCATGATATTCCGCCGTTGTGGCGAATGAGTTCGAACATGCCACCAGCCATTAGCGATACAATAATCAATTCGCCCATGTCGCCCACAATGCCCTGACTCATGGCTTGAGTCCAGTTCCACACGTTGAACGATTGTGTTGCTAAGCCAATGATTCCCGAAAGAGTAATACCTAGAGCAAGTACTGAAATAACATTCATTCCGGCAATTGCTGCTATTAATACAATTAAATAGGGGACAACTTTAATCCAGTCGATTGGAACGAGAATTGTTTCCGGTAACTGTGGAAGCTGCATGCCTAAATAAGCGTAGATCGCCAAAACAATGATAGCAACGGGGAGTACAATTCGAATGTTGACTTTAAACTTATCGCGCATGTTGCAAGCTTGTGTGCGAGTAGCAACGATTGTGGTGTCGGAAATGAACGAAAGGTTATCGCCAAACATGGCACCACCAACTACTATACCGAGTATTAGCGGAATTTCAATGCTCAATTGAGGTGCTAGTCCCACCGCAATTGGAGCTAGAGCAGCAATTGTTCCGGTTGATGTGCCCATTGACATGGAGATGAAACAGGCAGCAATGAAAATACTTGCAAGAATACTGCTTTCAGGAAGTAAAGAAAGGAGCATATTCACCGTAGCATCAACGGCACCCATGTTTTTAGTTGTTCCGGCAAATGCACCTGCGAGAATGAAAATAATAATCATGAAGATGATTGTTTCATTGGCAGCACCCTTGCAGAATCGTGAAATACGGTCGTTTATTTTTTTTTCTTTCGAGCAAACAATCGCCACAACCGAAGCGATTAAGAAGGCAATGGAGACAGGCATTTTGTAAATGTCGCCCGTGAAAATGAAGGTGAAAAGGTATAATAGAAAAAATATTGCTAAGGGCAGTAGAGCCCATGCGTTGCCTTGATGTTGCTTGGTGTTGTTCATGCTTTGATTGGGCGCAAGGAGCGCTGGGGGTAATATCTATTTATTGTTTTTGTTCTGTTGATAGTCAACAATCAGTCCTTCGCAAAGCCAATTGGCTAGCGCTTGACGATTATCTTTCAACACAATTCGCTGAATGTCGCGATAATAGTTAATGTTTCCCAATTCGATAAATACGGCTACTGGGAGCGTGTTTCTCAACACAAAAAGATTTCGAGTAGATACCGTTCCGTGATATTCGCGAGGACTAGTTCGGGTTTGGTATTTACTGTTGAATGTTTTGTAGAGTATTTGAGCCATTTGCTTTCCTCCGGTGCTTCGTTCATCGTAATAAAAGAAAGCGTCGATAGGGGTGTTTTTTCCACGCGAGTCGATGTGGGTGATGATACATCGTTGGAAATTCCCTTTATTCTGCTTGTATAATTCGTTCACGGCTTCACTTCGTTGAGTGAGTCGTTTCACTTGGTTTAGAGGAATTTCTTGATTGGGGTAACACACCTCGTCTTTATCGGCTGGCAAATAGATATCGTCTCGGATACCATCGTTTTTGTCGCGAATGATTAAATAGACTTTAGCACCATTAGCTTCTAATTCGCGAGCTAATCGGAGTGTAACATCATAGGCATATTCATCTTCATAGATAGATGTATTATTATATATACCTCTTGCGCCAGGGTCGGGTCCGCCATGACCACTAATTAAATAATATATGGCACCTTGCAGTTTATTGCTCACCTGTGCGAAATTACTGTAGTTTGCGCCATAGATGGAAGTGCTAAGTTTTTTAATAGCTTCCACTTTTGGTGCAGCTTCTTCTTTTGGCTTTGCCGAAGAGGTTTCGGTGTTGCTTGCAATGGTGGTTTTAACTTCCGAATCGTTAGGGAGTTTATATTCAACTCCAATGAAAAGATCGTTATTCTTTCCAATGTTTTTCTTGTTTAGCTCAATGAATTCGGCAGTGTGTTTGCTAGGTTTTAAACCGTATTTAGTTAATACGATAGAAATACCGTCGCCATTTTTAGCAACAAAAGTTCTGTATTCTACTGGTGTTTCGACTTCAACTGCTTGCTGTGTGGCAATTTCTAGCTGGGCAGCTGCTTTTTGCTCTTCAATAATTGTTTGTTCAGCGCTAGTTGAATCGGGTGTTGAATTGGTGGTTTCGTCGATAGGAATGAGGTATGTACGACCGATGATAAGCCCATTGTCTTTAGTCAACTTTCCTTTGTTTAGCTCAATGAAAGAGGCCATGTGTTTGCTTGGAGAGAGCTTGTTTTTGCGCAATATAGAGTAGATTGTATCGCCATTTTTGGCAACAAAAGAGGGGTTTTCTTGGGCAAAGATTAGAAAATTTAGGATTAGCGTTGAAATTAGAAAGAGAGCAAGCTTTTTCATTTAATGGATATACTTTTAATTCTTGAGCGGTGAGTGGTTTCCGCTAGCAAGTTTGGAATCGATATTTCTAAAATTAAAGTTGAATTAATGGCTAATATTACCAAAATTCTTACAAACATACATGTTTTCTTGGATAAATGTATCATATTTGTTTCGAATTTAAAATGATATTTATGAAAGGCTTACATTTTCTGCTCGTTTTAGTTTGTGCTTTATTGTCGTGTACTTCTCATTATCAAGTATCTAGTATGCAAGGAAGCGTCATGTTGAATGAGGATAATGGGGTAGAGATAGATTCTGCGTTATATGCATTTATTCAGCCTTATAATGAAGGAATGAGGCAACAGATGGATGAGGTGATTATTCATTCGGCAATGACAATGGAAAGAAGCACGCCCGAAAGCGAGCTAACCAATAGTTTGAGCGATATGTTTTTGGAATCTACTCGTCAGTTGGGCGGAAAGATTGTGGGCGCACCTTATCCGGCGATGGCTTATATCAATTATTATTCGCTTCGAGCAAGTTTTGCAGAAGGGCCAATTACTTTGGGTAGAATTTATGAAATGTTTCCATTTGAAAACCAAGTTGTTTATTTGGAGATATCGGGTGAAAACATGTGGAAATTTGCTGAGATTACAGCCATGCGAGGAGGTGATGCTGTGGCAGGTTTCCGAATGACGATAACAAAAGAAGGAAAGGTGGGTTCATTGGAAATTAATGGGCAGCCCTTTGATATGAATCAGAAATATTGGATAGTAACAAGCGATTACGTGGCAAATGGAGGCGATGATATGTCGATGTTTTTAAATCCTTTGCAACGAATAGAAGGCGGTTTTAAGGTTCGAGATTGTTTTATCGACTTTATGCGAGCGGAACACGCTTCTGGTCGAGTTTTATCGGGAGAATTAGATGGGAGAATAAGTTATGAGCAGTAGAAGAATATTTTTAAAACAGGCATTAACTGCAACCGCAGGCGTAGCTCTCAGCTCGTTACCTTGGCGAGCACTAGGGAAGGATAGCAGGGTGAAGTTAACAATCTTGCACACGAACGACATTCACTGTCATATTGATCCATTTAACGAAGGGGCGAATGTTGGTAAGGGGGGAATGCCTCGATTGTCGGGCATAATCAATGCTATTCGAAGTGAGGAAGACAACGTGATGCTTCTTGATAGTGGCGATATGTTTCAGGGCACGCCCTATTTCAACACCTATAAAGGAGAGTTGATATTTCGAGTGATGTCGAAAATGGGATATCAGGCATCAACAATTGGAAATCATGAGCTAGATAATGGCTTGGAACGCCTTGTTCGTTCCATGCAGCATGCGAAGTTTCCGATTATAAATAGCAACTATGATTTTTCGGCAACTTCATTTGAAGGCGATTTTGTGCCTTACCACATTTTTTATCAGAAGGGAATAAAAGTTGGGATATATGGTTTAGGAATTGAACTGGAAGGTTTGGTTGATCCGAAAAATATAGGCGGTATTAAATATAAGGATCCCATTGAGGTGGCTCAGCGCATGGAGTATTTACTCAAGGTGAAGAATAATTGTCATTTGGTAATTTGTTTGTCGCATTTGGGATTAGAATATACCGATGAAGTGAGTAAGGGGAAGATTTGCGATAAGCACATAGCAGCCCACACGAGCAACACCGATTTGATATTAGGGGGGCACACGCACACTTATTTAGAAAAGCCGCTTCGAGCGATCAATGCTAATGGGCAAGAAGTGCTGATTAGTCAGGCAGGTTGGGGCGGTCTTTATTTAGGTAGAATTGATTTGTATTTTGATCTTACGAGCGGGAAAATAGTTCAAATTAATTCAGAATCGAGTAAAAACGAAGAGTAAAAGGCATTCTAAAAATAGGAGCTAATATTATATCAATATAAAAAGAGCAAATTAATTATTTGCATAAATGCTTTGTAGTCTATAAAGTTTATTATATTTGCCTCCTAGTTTATAATATTGTTTTGTAAAATGAAAGTAAAACAAAGTTTAGCACTACTATTGTTAGTTGCATTAACCACAAGCTGTGGTTTGTTTGGTGGCAAAGGTGGTAGAAATAGTAAAGCATCGAGCACAACTGGCTGGGAATACAATAATCCAGACAATGGTGGATATCAAAGCGATCCTAAGGTTGAACAATTGGCAGGTCCAGGTCTCAAATTTATTGAGGGTGGAACTTTCACTATGGGACGAGTAGAGCAAGATGTAATGTATCGTTGGGATAATGCACCTCGAAGAGTTACTGTGGCATCGTTCTATATGGATGAGTGTGAAGTTGCTAACATTGATTGGCGAGAATATTTATATTGGATAAAACGTGTTTATCCCGAGGCACCACAGAAATATGAGGGAGCATTGCCTGATACTTTAGTTTGGAGAAGTGAACTAGCTTATAATGAGCCATGGTTAAAAAATTATCTTCGTCACCCATCATTCAGCGATTACCCCGTGGTTGGAGTGAGCTGGGAACAAGCATCGGCTTATTGCAAATGGCGTACCGACCGTGTGAATGAGCAGATATTGGTGAAGGAGGGAATCTTGGAATATGATGCTGCAGCACAAAGTGGTCAAAATGTGTTTACCACAGAAACTTATTTAGCATCGGCTTACCAAGGAACCGAAGGAAAAAGTCCGCTAGAAGATGCTTCGGGCTCAGTTCGCCGAGTGCGCTGGGAAGATGGTTTGCTATTACCAGATTATCGCCTACCAACAGAAGCAGAGTGGGAATATGCAGCATATGGACTTATTGGCAATGCCGATGGTGAATTGCTAACAGAGAGAAGAGTTTACCCATGGCAAGGAAGTTATCTTCGTAGCGATGATAACAAAACAAGAGGAACAATGAATGCCAACTACATTAGAGGTCGAGGTGACATGATGGGTATGGCAGGAGCGCTTAACGATGCCGCAGAGATTACAGCACCAGTTACAGCATATCAACCGAATGATTATGGTTTATATTGCATGGCAGGTAATGTGAACGAATGGGTGGCCGATGTTTATCGTCCATTGTCGCAAGAAGATTTTGAAGAATTCCAACCTTATCGTGGAGCGGTATATGTAAACTCTGTGAAAGATGCCGATGGTAAGCTAGTTGTTGATGAGTTTGGAAATGCTGTGATGGATACAGTGGCTGATTTTAGAAATGCTCAAGATGGTGATTATAAATCTCAGCTAGTTGAAGGTGGCGATTGGAATGCTGTTAAAGATAACGCTAAAACATCTGATATTTATGTGCGTCCACCAACAGGTCCTCAATCATTGATTACCGATGAGGTGCGTGTTTATAAAGGTGGTTCGTGGTCAGATCGCGCTTATTGGTTAACACCAGGAGCTCGTCGATATAAAGACCAAAAATTATCGGCAGTCGATTTAGGATTCCGATGCGCAATGAGCCAAGTGGGTAGTCCTCGTGGAAAGTAAACAAAGTAATTAAATATGAAAATCCTCATTTATTATAGAATGAGGATTTTTTATTTTTGAAGATATGGAAGTAAAGGAATTATATGCTTATTTTGAAAAGCATCAAGAGATTTCAACCGACACACGCGCCATTAAGCCTAATTCAATATTCTTTGCTTTAAAAGGTGCGTCATTCGATGGTAATCAGTTTGCTCATGAAGCCCTAAAACAAGGGGCATCCTATGCTGTAGTCGATGATTCGTCGGTGGCAAGCAATGATCGAATATTGCTGGTTGATGATGTTCTTAAAAGCTTGCAAGATTTAGCAAATTATCATAGGCGAAAGTTAGCCATCCCAATTCTAGCCATTACAGGAACCAATGGAAAGACTACAACTAAGGAGTTAGTTGCCGCTGTGCTGAGCAGCAAGTTTGATTTGTGTTTCACTCAAGGTAATTTAAATAATCACATTGGAGTGCCGCTCACCTTGCTTCGCATGAATAAGGATACTGAAATGGCGGTTGTTGAAATGGGGGCAAATCATCAGGGAGAGATTGCCGCTCTTTGTGCTATTGCTGAACCAAACTACGGATTGATTACCAATGTTGGCAAAGCGCACTTAGAGGGATTTGGATCTTTTGAAGGTGTAATCAAAACGAAAAGTGAGATGTATGATTTCCTTCGTACTCATGGTGGAAAGTGCTTCGTGTGTGCCGATAATGAAATTTTAATGAATAAATCGGAAGACTTAAATAGGTCAACCTATGGTGAGGGAGAATTTGCCGAACTGAAAGGAGAAGCTGAGAGTGGTTTGTATCATTTGGTTGTGAAGGCACTGTTTCCAAAGGGCTGGTTGTATGTTCGGACAAAGCTGATTGGTGCTTATAATTTTGAGAATGTAATGGCAGCTATTGCAATTGGTTTAGAATTTCAGTTAGACCCACTTCAAATTCAGCAATCCATAGAATCATATCTGCCTTCGAACAACCGCTCGCAATTGGAAGAGAGAGGCTCGAACAAAATCATCCTTGATGCTTATAATGCAAATCCAACAAGCATGCAAGGAGCCATTCGAAATTTAGAAAAGATAAAGCATTCAAATAAGATTGCTATTCTGGGCGATATGCTAGAGCTAGGCGAATATAGTGAAACAGAACATCAGCGTGTGGTTGATATGCTTGAAGAATCTGATTTTAATGATGTTTTCTTAGTGGGTAATAATTTTTTCACAACCACTCATTCATCGCGTTTGAAAAGCTTTAAAACCGCAATGGATTTGAATGTTTATTTAGCGGAAAATGTAAAATTCAACGAGGCACTTATTTTAGTGAAAGGTTCGAGAGGTATTAAATTAGAAACAGTGTTAACGGCAATAAACTAAAAAATATGAAGGAACATCTGAGTCATCCGATATTTAGATTAATTGGTGAGGAAGCAGATCGATGTAATCAGCCATGTTTTGTGATTGGTGGATTTGTACGAGACTTAATATTAAATCGTGCATCAAAAGATATTGATGTAGTTACGCTTGGTAGCGGTATTGAATTAGCACAAAATGTAGCTAAACGATTAGGTAGTAAAACACCTATCAGTGTGTTTAAAAACTTTGGCACTGCCATGGTTAAAGCGAAAGATGTGGAAGTGGAGTTTGTGGGAGCTAGAAAGGAATCTTACAGCAGAGATTCTAGAAAACCTATTGTTGAAGATGGAACGCTTGAAGACGACCAGCAACGACGAGATTTTACCATTAATGCCATGGCTATTCAGCTCAATGATGCTGGATTCGGAACTTTGGTCGACCCTTTCGATGGGGTGGGTGATATTCAGCGAAAAATTATCAGAACGCCTTTGGAACCCGGTATTACCTTTTCCGACGATCCTCTTCGAATGATGCGAGCCATTCGTTTTGCTACACAACTTCATTTCACAATTGATGAGAAAACTCTTCATGCTATTGCCGATAATGCATATCGCATTGAAATTATTTCAAAAGAACGAATTGCCGATGAATTGAATAAGATGATGATGTCATCAAAACCATCAATCGGATTCAAGTTGCTCGATGAAACGGGTTTGTTGAAGTTGATTTTTCCAGAATTGCATCTCCTGAAAGGTGTTGATGAAAAAGCAGGAGTGAAGCATAAGGATAATTTCTATCATAGTATTGAAGTGCTTGATAGAATTGTGCCTTTTACGAGCAATCTGTGGCTTCGTTGGGCGGCATTGTTGCACGACATTGGAAAGCCCAAAACAAAGCGTTATGTTCCAAAGCAGGGGTGGACTTTTCATGCGCATAATTTTGTGGGCGAGAAAATGATTCCAAGCATTTTTAGAAACATGAAACTTCCAATGAATGAGAAGTTGAAGTATGTTCAAAAGATGGTTTCCTTGCACATGAGGCCTATTGTGCTTTCTGAAGAAGAAGTAACCGATTCGGCAGTGAGGCGTCTGCTTTTTGAAGCAGGTGATGACATTGATGATTTAATGACCTTATGCGAGGCCGATATCACATCGAAGAACAATGTGAAGGTGAAGCGTTTTATGGATAATTTCCAATTGGTGAGAGAAAAGCTCAAAGACTTAGAAGAACGCGACCATATCAGAAACTTTCAACCGCCTGTTTCAGGTGAGGAAATTATGGAGACCTTTGGCTTGTCGCCTTGTCGGGAAATTGGGCTGATAAAAAATGCGATTAAAGATGCCATTCTCGATGGTGAAATTCCGAATGATTATAATCAGGCTCGTCGATTGATGTTCGAAAAAGCAAAAGAACTAGGTTTCTCGGCATTGGGAAGCAGAGGCGCGAATTAGGAAGAATGCTCAAGCTGTTCTAACGTTGATTTAAAAGAAGCATCACTGGTAAATGATCGGAGAATCCACCTTCATATTTATAGCCATGATAAGTGCGGTGGAGTTTTTGTCCTCCCCATTTTTCATCATCTTGCAGCAAGAAGGGCAAATTAATAATTTGAGCACTGATTAGATCATCGTTTAGCTCATCGGAAATGATTATTTGGTCAAAGATACTCCACACACTTTGATATTTTAAAGTGCCTTGGCGTTTGTTCCATTGTGCCGATAGGTTAACCAGATTATGTTGTTCTTGACAAAGCCACTGCATGCTAGAATCATGTGGTTCATCATTGAAATCGCCCATAATAATGCTGTTGGCTTGGCGCTTTTCAATGATATTCCAAAGCGTTTGTGCGGCGAGCATTCGCTTGTTTGCTGAATTGATTTCACCACCATAGCGAGAGGGCCAGTGATTGATAAACACATGCAGACTGTCGGAGCCAATAAGCAGTTGGCATTCTAAAATTTCGCGAGTAGCAATTGTGTCGCCCAATGCTGAACGCAAAGGATGATGTTTATACCACAAAGGAGTAACTCTTGAGGGGCGATAGAGCAATGCAACATCAATGCCTCGTCCATCGGGTGATTCTTTATGAATGTAGCGATATCCCAGCTTGCTCAACGGAGTGCTACTCACTAAGCGGTCGAGCAATTCGAAATTTTCCACTTCGCACAAGCCCACAACATCGGGGTAATTAAAGCCATTGGCAGCAAGAATGACTTTAGCAATGTGATTGATTTTCCGATTGACTTTATACTCCGACCATCCACGAGCTCCGCCAGCAATGAATTCATCATCATTGGTAATCGAATCGTTTTGGCTATCCATGAGGTTTTCTACATTGTAGAACATGAAGCTATGCGGTTGAGCTATTGCTGAACTTCTTGAAACAAAGAAAAGAGAGAGTGTGAGAATTAGGCATAAGTAGTTCTGCACACTTGTTTCTTGAAACATCTTTTGTTTTCGAAATTGAGTAGAGTTGAGCATTTTCATTGTAATGGGCAACTAAATGCCAGGCAGACTAATACCTTGCAATTTGCGATAGAGATCGAGTGCGTAAACATCGGTCATTCCCGAAACAAAATCAACAATTGAAAGCACTTTTTCATAGTTGCTTTGGTTCTCGGTGCGATATTGCTCAGGAATTAGCGATAGTTGCATTTTCGATAGCTTCGTTTCGGGATTGAAGGTGGCATGCATGAACTCCTGAAGAAGGATTCCGAGAATTTTGTAACCGGCCACTTCTATTTCAACTACCGATCGATAGTTGTAAATGTATTTTCGAGAAATTTCTTGCACCTCGTTCATTGCTTTCTGAGAGTTTTCGCTCACCAGTCTAATGAGAGCGGTGTTGAAACTTCCTTTCATGATGGTATCGAGGTTCTTCGTAAAGACTTGAAGGCACTCGTTGGTGAGCTGATTAATGACCGAGGCACGAAGATAGGCAATGCGCTCATTGGGGTCGGTCACGATTTTAAAGTTTTGTTCAATGCGTTTAGGCATCCGATTGAGGATAGGTTCCTTCAGGAAGTTTAGAAGAAGTTCCGAAGTCACCTCATAGGATAAGATACCTAGTTTGTAGGCATCTTCAATATCCATCACCTGATAGCAGATGTCATCAGCCGCTTCTACAAGGAAAACAAGAGGGTGGCGAGCAAACTTATTTGTTTCACTCGAAAAAGGAATGCCTAGCTCTTGAGCTATTTCTGTGTAAGTATCTTTCTCCGATTGGAAGAATCCGAATTTGGGTTTAGAGGCATTGATTGATTCATAGGGATATTTCACAATCGATGCCAATGTGGTGTAGGTTAAAGCCAATCCGCCATTTCTTCTTCCAGCAAACTGATGAGTCAACAAACGAAATGCATTGGCGTTTCCATCGAACTTTAGAAAATCATGCTTTTCCTTTTGAGTGAGCAAATCGAGGTAAACCTTACCGGAAGGACTAGAAAAGAAATTAGAAATAGCTTCTTCGCCAGCATGTCCGAATGGAGGATTTCCCATGTCGTGGGCCAAGCATCCGGCAGAAACAACTGAACCTAATTCAGAAAGCAGTCCATTCGTTTCCCCTTGCTCGATTAAGTGTTGCCCTAGCAGAGATCCTAAAGTTCGTCCCACGCAAGCCACTTCAAGAGAGTGTGTCAACCGGTTGTGAACAAAAATACTTCCAGGAAGTGGAAATACTTGGGTTTTGTTTTGCATGCGACGAAAGGATGATGAGAAAATCAATCGGTCGTAGTCTCGTTGAAATTGTGTGCGATTAAAATGTTCGTCTTCAGTGGAGGTTTGGCTTCCTAATCGGCGTGTAGATATGAGATGATTCCAGTTCATCATTAGTAGATTTCGGTGTTGTAGAGATTTAGTTCTTTATCGAGTTTTTTTGATCCTGGGCAAATACGCTCTAAGAGATTCCAGAATTTAGCACTATGGTTGAGCTCAACAGTGTGGGCAAGTTCATGCAGAATGACATAGTTAATGAGTGGTTGGGGCAATCGCATGAGGTGCAGGTTGAGGTTAATATTCTTCTTTGAAGAGCAGCTACCCCATCGTGTTTTTGCCTTTTTAATGCTCACTTGTTGGCATTGCAATCCGTGTTGTTTGGCAAGGTTTTTTGTGAGTAGAGGTAGAATTTGCTTGGCTTCATCGCGCATACTTTCTTCAATGACTGTTCTGATGAATTTCTGCACGCGTGGCGATTCAATATTCGAACCTATAGGCAATGTTATTCTGATTTCATTGTTTAGCAAAGCTCCAGTTCCTTTTGTCACATCTTTGTTTATACTAATACTAAGCTTTCGCTGATGGGTGTGAAATGTGGTGTTGGGAGTGAAAATTGTTTGTTTGCTTTGTTGCTTCTGCTGTTGTTGCTTTATCCAATCGATGTTGCTATTAACAAAATGCATGATGGCTGTTTTGCTAGCAATGCCATGATTTGGGATAACTAAAAAGGGCAAACCATCAGATTTCACGCCAAGCTTCATGCGTTTAGCTCTATCGCTCACTCGCAGCTCAATCAGTCCCACGTTTTCAAATTCAACTAAATTACTCATAGCTCATTATTATTGGTTGTTCAGAAGATGAAATTGAATTGCAGCCTCAAACTTCTGCTTTGTCTCGTTTTTTGTTTCTGCTATTCCGCTAAAGAGTGTGTGTTCTCCTGTTTTTGAGATGAGCAGAAAAGAAGGGACAAGGGTAATATTTAATTCTTTGCAAAGTTTTTGTTCGTGGTCAATGTTTATTTCTCGAAACTCTACTTTCCCGGTGTAATTGGGCTCTAATTGATTTAGAATGGAGCGAGCTATTCTGCAACTAGCGCACCAGTCGGCATGAAACTGAATGAAGAGAGGAAGTTCGGAGCTGTTGAGTGGTTGATTGTTATCTAAATAATTCCACACAGAATCGAGAAACTCAGTTCGAGTTAAAGCTTTGTTTTTTTCTTTTTCGCTAGCTTGAGAGGAAAGAGAAAAACTCAGCAGAATTAAAATGAGCAAATTCGTTTTAAGCATTGGTGTAGGTTTGCGAGTATTTCGATTGGAGCTTTGCCAGTGCCTTTTTCATTGCTTTTTCCACCGTGGCATAGTCGTTATGTTCTTTCACAGCATAAATAAACATCACGGCAAGTTGGTGTTGTTCTTTAGCCATATTTTCATGAAGTGGTGATTGATTCAAACGATAGGTTTCACGCAGAAGACGTTTGTAGCGATTGCGGTCAACGGCATGCTTGAAGTTTCGTTTAGAAACAGAAAAAGCAGCTTTCACAGCCATGTCATCGTTAAAAGTGGTCATCTGGGCAACTACCTTAATGGGGTGCATGAAGAAAGATTCTCCCTTTTCAAAGAGTTCTTCAATTGATTTTCGGCTATGCAATCTGTTTGCTTTGGGGAGGCTGAATGTGCTCATGGGGTAAAGATAGACAAAAAAAGGAGGAAATATCCTCCTTTATTGATTGTTGCAGCTAAAATTTAGCTGTTGTGTTCTGCAATGTATTGTTCTAAAGCCATTGTCATTGACGGAGCTTTAGGGTTTGGTGCTTGAAGGTCTAGTCTTAATCCGGCATCGAGCACTGCTTGAGCGGTTGCTGGTCCGAAGCAAGCTATTTTAGTGTCTTTTTGCACAAAGTTAGGGAAGTTTTCTTGCAAAGAAGTGATACCCGCAGGGCTAAAGAACACAATCATGTCATAATCAGCCAAATTTAAACCCGCAAGATTACTGCTCACTGTTCGATAGAGAATAGCGGGAGTGTAGTTATATCCCGATTGGTCGAGTAATTCAATGATATCTGTTTTGTGCACATGAGACAAAGGCAATAGGATTTTGTCTTTCTTGCTTTTCTTTAAAATTTCAATCAAGTTTGGCATTGAACCATCGGCATAGAATATTTTTCTTTTGCGATAGACAATGTATTTCTGCAAATAAACCGCCACTGATTCTGTTGTGCAATAATATTTCATTTCATCGGGAACAGAGTAGCGCAATAATTCGCAGATACGAAAAAAATGATCAATCGAAGCTTTGCTAGTCATGATCACTGCCTGATGTTCTTGTATCTGAATTCTAGTTTGACGGAACTCAATGGAGCTCACCCCTTCCACCTGAATAAAGGGGTGAAAGTTAAAATTCACATCAAATTTCTTTGATATATCGGCATAGGGCGATTTATCGGTTGTTGGCTGAGGTTGTGAAACCAAGACTTTATTTATTTTCAAAGCATGATAATTTTAGTTTCCTTCTTTCTACCTAAAAAGTATAATAAACTTATAGATATAAAGTAAGGGTAGTATTTCTAGGGTGCAAAGGTACAAAATCAAATAAAATACCGATACATTTACACCAGATAAAATTTGTCTAGATCGAATTAATAATGCAATTACACCCGCTAAACTTAGGCAAAGACCCAAAAATATAAGTTGCGAGGTGTTTTCAAGATGAGGGAACGATAAAGCCGTTACAATCGGAAGAAGAGTAACGCCTAAAATTCGGTTGTAAATTTGAATGTTAAAAACATATTCACGTGTAGCTTCCTTTTGCTGAGTGATAACTCCTAGCAGTAGGCAAAAATAGCACTTGGCATAGTGAAGTGTCAAATAAACTACAACGATTAAAGTTAATCGTACGATTAAGTTTTGAGCAAAAAATGTATCGGGAATCAAATTGTGAATAAACATGCAGATGCTCCCAATAGAAATAAAATCAAGCAAAAACGAGCTGCGACTTGATTGGTTGGTTTGTTTTAGAAATTGATTATTGGCATAGACCGACTTAAAACCAGCTTTAATGGTTTTGTTGATTTTCTTCGGATAGTAATAATGAAGCAACGCAAGCAGGGCTATTAATAAAACACAAATAAGTAGAACTAATGAGCTCGGAGTTTCAGGGCGTTTCTTTTCAATGAAAAAATCACGTTGACTGATAGGCCAAACTTTCTCAACAACCGGCACTTGTTCTTCAGGTATTGTGTCAATAAGTGTATTATCGATTAATTGCCAAGTGCTATCGCTTGCAACAATGGAGCTATCGTCTTGAATGGGAATTTGGTCATTCAAGTGGAGGCTGTCTGCTGCTAGCAATTCTCTGATGGCAGAAAAAGATATACTGTCGTTTGTTGTCATGAAGGTGCAAAAATAGTCAATCTATTGCTTGTACTACCTGTTTTTGATTTGAAAAATAAAAAAAATAATAAATTTTCACTATTTATCGGGCTACAGCGCAAGTTCACTTCTCTCCATTTTCGCAAATGACTATAAATGTATATCTTCGACGGCTAGAAATGAAGTCGATCGCTAAAAAATTTTGAGGCTTACTCGATTTTAATGCGATTGACTACAGCACGTCATAACACTTAGATAGAATTTAGAACATGTCAAACAATACCGCAAAACGACTTTTCCTTATCGATGCCTATGCGCTCATTTATCGCTCTTATTTTGCTTTTATTCGAGCACCACGATTCAATGCCAACGGACTAAACACATCAGCCATGCTGGGTTTTGTTAATTCGCTTGAACAACTTCTGCAAAAAGAAAAACCAAGCCATTTAGCGGTGGTTTTCGATGTGCACGCTCCAACTTTCCGACATGAAATGTATGCCCAATATAAAGCTACTCGCGACGAAATGCCCGAAGATTTAAGAACTTCAATCCCTTGGGTGCGACAAATCATTGAAGCATATAACATACCAATCATCGAAAAACAAGGATTTGAAGCCGATGATGTAATCGGAACTCTTTCCGTGAAAGCCGAGAAAGAAGGCTATGACGTTTTTATGATGACTCCCGATAAAGACTATGCACAGCTAGTAACCGATAAGGTGAAAATGTATAAGCCCGGAAGAGCTGGAAAAGAAACTGAAATTTGGGGTGTGAGTGAAGTGCTGAACGCTTTCGAAATTCAACGACCTGAACAAGTGATCGATATTCTTGGACTAATGGGTGACGCTTCCGACAACATTCCCGGTTGTCCTGGAGTAGGCGAAAAAACAGCTCAAAAACTCATCGCTCATTATGGCTCAATCGATGCTATTTATGAAAACATTGGCGAACTTAAAGGCAAACAAAAGCAAAATCTCGAAGAATCGGAAGAACAAGTGCGACTATCGCGAAAACTTGCCGTCATTGTAAAAGATGTGCCCGTTGAGTTTAACGAGCAAGAGTTGAAAATGGAAGAACCTAATTTGGGCAAGCTATACCAAATATTTACGGAATTAGAATTTCGAACATTAGCCCAAAAATATGAAGTGCATGTTGAGCAAACAAAACCCGTGCAAGGCGATTTGTTTGCTGCTCTTGCTGAATCGGAAGATGAAGAGTTGAACACTAACTATGCTTCGCTTGAAACAACAAAACACAGCTACATTCTTATCGAAAATGCCATGCAACGCGCTAGCTTGCGTGCCGAACTTTCCGTGCAAAAAGAGTTTAGCTTCGCCATTGGAACATCAAGTAACGATGCGCTAAATGCCGAACTGGTATATCTTTCGTTTGCCTTTAAAGCTGGCGAAGCATACATGTTGATGCTCCCTAGCGAGAAAGAACTTACAAAACAAATATTGCAAGAGTTTGCACTGATTTTTGCCGATCAGAATATAACAAAAATAACCCCAAATGCCAAGTATGCATTACTGGTGTTGCGCGCCTATGGTTTGAGCATAGAAAAACCAATTTACGATATTCAAATTGCTCACTATCTCATTAATCCCGATTTGCAACACAAGCTCAATTACCTAACTGAGGTGTATCTCAATTATAAAAAAATCACACTCGAATCATTGCTCGGTAAGGCAGGAAAAGACCAACTAGCTATGCGTAATTTAGCACCAAGCGAACTCTGCAACTTTGCTTGTGAAGTTGCCGATTGCACATGGCAAGTGAAACAAGTGCTCGATGAAAAAATGAAAGAAGCCATGGTGCTCGATTTGTTCTTCCAAATTGAAATGCCTTTAATGGAAGTGCTCGCTAGCATGGAATGGGAAGGAATGACTTTAAACACCTCCGGATTAAATGACTATGCCGTGGTGCTTAAAAAACAAATCAGAACTTTAGAACACACCATAATAAACCTTGCCGATGAGCAGTTTAATCTATCTTCGCCCAAACAGCTTGGAATCATTCTTTTTGAAAAACTCCAAATAGATAGCCAAGTTAAAAAAACAAAAACAAAACAATATTCTACATCCGAAGAGGTGCTGAGCAAATTAGTCGATAAGCACCCCATTGTGCCCATGGTGCTCGAATTTCGTGGTTTGAAGAAGCTCCTAAGCACCTATGTGGAAGCTCTGCCATTGCTTGTTAATCGGGAAACGGGAAAGCTGCATAGCACATTCAACCAAACAGTAACGGCTACTGGTCGATTAAGCTCAACGAATCCAAACCTGCAAAACATTCCAATTCGCGATGATAGCGGGCGTGAAATTAGAAAAGCTTTCACCGCCTCCGATGCACAACACCTCTTTCTTTCAGCCGACTACTCGCAAATTGAATTACGCATCATGGCTGCTCTTAGTGGCGATGAACACATGCTCGACGCATTCCGAAAAGGACAAGACATTCATGCTGCTACGGCCGCCAAAATTTATAAAGTGCCAGTGGAAGAAGTTACTTCCGACATGCGTCGAAAAGCTAAAACTGCCAACTTCGGAATCATCTATGGCATTTCTTCTTTCGGATTGGCTCAACGTCTGAACATTCCGAGAAAAGAAGCCAAAGAACTCATTGATGGCTATTTCGAAAACTTCCCCCGCATTAAAGAATACATGGATGAAAGCATTGAAAAAGCTCGAAAACAAGGCTATGTGGAAACCATTAAAGGGCGTCGACGCTATTTGAGCGATATCAATTCAGCCAATGCGGTGGTGCGTGGAATTGCTGAACGAAATGCGATTAATGCACCAATTCAAGGCTCGGCAGCCGATATTATTAAAGTGGCAATGGTGAACATTCACCAGGAAATGCAAGCAAAAGAATTGAAATCGAAAATGACCTTGCAAGTTCACGATGAATTGAACTTCGATGTGCTAGAATCGGAACTCGAAATCATGAAAAACATTGTGAAAGAAAACATGGAATCGGCTGTAAACATTGGATTGCCTTTGCTGGTGGAAATGCAAGCTGCAAGCAATTGGCTCGATGCACATTAATATTAAAATGAAACAACTCTTATTTCTGCTAAGCTTGCAACTAGGGATTTTAATGCCCTTCACAATGCATGCGCAAATTGCCTATTATCCCATCACAATATCTGAAAAGGGCATCTTTAATCAGAAGGTGTACAATCGATGCGATGTGGAAATGACTCCCGACCAAGTATTGAAACTCTTAGCTAAAGATGCTCAAATGCAGGAACTGGTGCTCCCCATGGCAAAAATTAGAATCGTCGAACGGCTCTGCTTTGCCTCAGGTGTGCTGCTTTGTTCCTTGCCGCTGGTCGATGCATTGCAAGGGCACTCCAATCCTAATTGGAATTTAGCCTATCTTGGGGCTTCCGCTTTGGCGGTTTCCATTCCGCTGCGCTGCGCGTTCAACAAAAAGCTCTTTCAGGCTGTAGGATTCTACAATCGGGGATACCGCGAGGCTCCTATTGCGGAACTTAAAATGCAATTGTCGCCACATGCATTTCAGCTAGTCATGCAGTTTTGAAGGTTCTTGTTTTGTTTGGGAAGAAATTTCATCTCGTCAGCTCGAAGTATTGGCTTAACCCAACTTTCACTCCTTAAAATATTTTCAAGAAAAAAACGACTATTTTTCGATGTCAGCTCAACTATAATACGTTGAAAATAAGCGATAGCTTTTAGAGGTATCTCTCAAAAACGGAATTGTAGGACACTTTTGTTATTTCTTCTTGCTGTATTTTGTGGCATGCACCTGAATGTGCAACGTCGTTTCAACAAGCTACGCCATTTAAGAAAATAAAAATCTGTAGGTCACAGCCGCCACCCAAATAATCGCCCAGCCCAACGATGATATGAAAACTGAAGTTGGAAGTGTGAAAGTTGGGTTAGGATTATAATACCTAGCCCCATAATAATACAACCCTGTTTCTTCATCTAGCTCTTTGCCATTAAATAAATATGGGGTATTCCAAGTGTTATTGCGCTCTTCTATGAACACCTCACCAAACGGCACGTATTCTATGTGTTGTACTACTTCGCCGTCGAGATTTGTGATGTACGAAGCTGAACCGAGGTGGTCGGGGTGGTAGTAGTATTGGAGTTTTTCGTAGTTATCACCGCTTGCGGGAAAGCCCACTCTGTCTCCTCCGAAGGGGGAGGGCTCGAAGCTGAAGTTTTGCATGTTTGTTGTGGGGTTCATTTTGATGATGTTTGTTTTATTTCGGTTGTAAATATAAGGGTTTTGCATCTTTTTGCAAATGTTCTATATTGAACCATTTACCGTGAGGTTGATATGTCTGGCAGATTGTAATGTTATTGTTTTGCAAACTTATATTTGATGACTTCATCAGGGTCGCCTTTCCAGATAAATAAATCCCAAGGCGGTTTATTTTCATTAAAACCTTGTCCCGAAATATAAAATACAATTCCTCCATTTCCTTCTCTATCCATTATTTTATATGTAAATTTTAATCCTGTACTTATTCCACCAGTTATACCATTATTCACATTTTCAATCATTTTCCAAGACCCTTTTGTATTTAGTTTCTCTGATGTATCTTTTGCTATTGCAATTATAGAATTATTCAATCCTTTCAAAATACAAGTCCCATTTTCATTGATAATTATCTCTGCACCATCATCTGCTTTCCACACACCAATAAAATCGCTATTACTAAGTTTATGTTTATTACAACCAAATAAAGAAAGTATAAGTCCAAACATTAAACATCTTAATTTCATCATTTCATCATTTGTAAAGTTTCCGTCCAATTAAATGATTGAGAAGTCATTGAGCCCCATCCTGTTTGAAACGCAGAATTAATCCTACTACCAACTGTACTTTGCCAACCCTGTAAATATCCCAAAACTGGAGGTCTTGAAGCTGATTGCATTGTTGAAGTATTGTAAACGGAAAAAGCAACTGATATTGTTCCACTTTCTGTATTAGGAGTTGCAGTCCATTTTAAATTATATGAACCAAGATAGGTTACGGCTAAATTACCTGTTAACCCTCCTGTTAATAGTGTTGAGTAATCTTTTAAATACAACCCAACACCTTGTACGCCTCCTAATTTATATGGATTATTTCCAGACAAATCTCCTCCATTTGCAACATTATCAATAATTGAATTTCTCGTATTTTCTACGTGGCTATGTTGTCTTAACATTTCTGTAAACACATCCCCATTTGTAAAGTCTCTGCTTCGTGGTCCTTCGCCTGATAACCATTCCGTGCCAACTTGAAAAGGAGTTACTGTTTTGTTTGGCCAAGTAAAAGAAACATCCTTTGCATTTTGACCTAAGCGCACACTTGTTTTGCCGTCTGTTCCACTTGCACCACCAATTTTTGCATTATCAATTATTGAGTCTGGAGCTCTGTAGTCGTCATATCCTGCTGCTTTTGCTTGGTCTGCACTTTTTATATTGTCATCCCATTTCCAAGAAGTTGTTCCATTAACATTATTAGTACCAACCCAATCCGCCTCCATTCCCGTTGGGTCAACCAACATCACCGGATTATTCATTGTATAACAATACGGACTATGTGCAGGGTATTTATCAAACATTGGATCAACCCCATACCATAAACTCACCCTCGGATTATAATACCTCGCTCCATAATAATACAAGCCTGTTTCTTCGTCCAATTCCTTTCCATTGAAAAGGAAAGGTGTGTTCCAAGTATTATTGCGCTCTTCGAGGAAGACTTCGCCGAAGGGCAAGCCCCCTCCGTCTCCCCCGAAGGGGGAGGGCTCGAAGCTGAAACCTGCGCCGAAGTTAAAGCTATTTTGTATGTTTGTTGTGAGGTTCATTTATCATTCACAATTAAGCATTTGTCATTTGCTGTTTTCAATACAAAGCTAGTATTTTACTTGGAAATAACCTATTTGAGGCCTTGCCCATATCATGCTATCTCCGTTTTTTTCTCTTGCGGCTCTTCTTTTTTTTCTTTTGAGTATTTGATCCCTCTTCATAATCTAATCCAATACCTTTTTTCGCACTTAAAGCATTACGCAAATTTTTAATTGCAAATAGAACAAGTATAATTCCTCCGACAATATGCACAACCCCATTCGACACGGTAATTTGCTGATAATAAGTGTTTACGCTTAGTGTCGGGCTTATCCATCTAGATATGCCATAACTCAATAACAAAAGACCTAATCCCGCAATAAAAAAACTAGCTTGAATGTTGCCCTTAATATCTTGGCGTTTCATATATTACAGGTAATTGCTTCACTTCTGTCTTCTTTTCTACACCTTCACTTTCAAGCAAAGGCTTAAGTTGCTTTATGAATTTTTCTTTGGGAGAATCGCCCATTTCTCGTTTAAGTTCTCCTCTCATAATGCCCAAGGCTGCTCCCACAAAACGATCGTCCTCAATTCCACTTAAGCTCTCTCGTTTTTGTTCAAATTTGTCATTAAATACCTGCCAAAAGGCAATTTCAGAAAGATTAAATTCCGACTCCACTTCTCTCGAACTAAACGTAAAATGCCAAGATTCATGGTTCCCATTTTTCGTCATGGTTTCTGTATGGTAAACTCGTTCAAGACTATTTAAAAGCTTAATAAAATTATGAATCTCCCCTCCTAACTTAACTCCCCCTTCTATGCCCTTCCCTAGGTTGTTATTTCGGCTAATCTGTCCAGAGGTATGTCTTTCTCCTAATGGAGATGGTTCAAAGTAGTTTTTGTATTCGTTGATTATTTGCCGTGGCATGTTTGCAGGCAATCTATAAGAGCTTTGCTTAATGACTCCCGCATATGGTCGCTTGTTGTATTGATTAATATTCCCATACCTTATTCCAGGTCTAACTTGCTTCCCATCCGGATCAACTAACATCACCGGATTATTCATTGTGTAGCAATACGGCGAGTGCGCAGGGTATTTATCAAATAAAGGATCAACCCCATACCAAAGCCCAATCCTCGGATTATAATACCTCGCACCATAATAATACAATCCCGTTTCTTCATCCAATTCTTTTCCATTAAAAAGGAAAGGCGTATTCCAAGTATTATTTCGTTCTTCAACAAACACCTCCCCAAAGGGCACGTATTCCACATGCTGAACTACCTCGCCGTCGAGATTTGTGATATACGAAGCTGAGCCGAGATGGTCGGGATGGTAGTAATACTGTACTTTCTCATACGCATCGCCTGTTGTGGGAATGCTTTTGCTTTGCATGCTTTCTCCACAACAAAATCCTGCGCCATTCACATAATCGTCGTTATTGGCACCGTAGTAGTCTATTTCAAAACCAGCATAGTTTTGCTTGATTACTTCTTGCAAAGCCTTGTATTTATTGGCGTAATCAGGAACGCCTGTTCCGTTTACGGAACTTCCGGCGTATTCTTCACGCCGTGGGTCCACGCCAAAACTTCCCACATCGCCGAGCTTACTTACAATGCGTTGCGAACCGATGTAAATATGCTTGGTGTATTGCCCGCCTTTTTCTTGATATGTACTTACTACGCTATTCATTTATTCGTTACTCATGCGTTTTTCCTTGTTGCTTTTGTCTTTTTCGCTGCTTTTCCTTTTTGTGTCTATCACTAATCTGATGCATTACCCTAACTCTGGAGCATTACCGTTGGTCGGATGGCTGCACCAATTTTACAATAGATTTTACGTTTATGATAATCATAACGCCAACTATTAAATCAAATAAACCAAGGATGAAATCTCGTTTTATCGTGGGGGGCAATGTGCTCATAAAGTCATTGTCTGACTGACCTTTAAACAGATATGCAGAATCTACCAATATCGTTGTAATATTTATCATTACCAAGAGTAAACCGACAAAATACAAGCTGACGGTAAATAGATCTCTTTGATTGATTCCTGCTATGTCTTTCGCACCGAGATTGCCTAAATTGAGTAATTCAACACACCTTTTAGTTTTAAATACGAGATGATAAGCAATGAAATATATAGTCATAAGAGATAATAATAGAAACGATATTATATATCCTTCTCTATCAGGTCTGAAAATTTCTGATAATAGATTAATTACCACTTGGTAGGGATCAAATAACACAATTATAATTCCTACAATCTTCACTATAACATGAAATAAATCTTTAACTTTCATAATTATTCTGCTTGTCTAAATTCTGGTATAATTTCGCTGCGCTTTTTTGTTTCTCCAATTTTTTCAACTTCATTATTCCTAACAGCTTTTTCAACTTCTCCTAAAAGAACTGAAGAAGGCGATGACCCAATTTCACTCTGAATCTTGAGATTCATTTCAAAAAAAGAGGATTGTTCCCAATCAGGAGATTCTTCATTTCCGTTAATCAAACTTTCCATTTTTTGACTATACTCCTTTTCCCATTCAGATTGTAATTTTTGATACTCTATATCTGTGCTTAATCTATTAAAGCTAATAGCGACACTCCTCTTTGTTTCTGGACCATAATCGCCATAGATTTTATCTTCTATATAGGATATTTTAACTCCGGCTAAATCACCTAAGAGAGTAAGAGCCTGCTCACCCCTAGTTCTATTATTAGTAACTTGAATATTATTAAGTCCTGGTGTTATTATGGTCTCAATATACTGCGGATGTTTTGCAGATTGAGTAGTAATTATGTAACTTGAGGTTTCAATATTTCTCCTTGATAAAGGTCGCCCATTATAGTAATGATACAGACTTTTGTTATTTCTATACATTGCTCGATTGGGTTGTCTTCTATACGATGGTCTCGGCACAACTCGTTTCCCATCCGGATCAACCAACATCACAGGATTATTCATCGTATAACAATACGGCGAATGTGCAGGATACTTCTCCGATAACGCATCCACCCCATACCAAAGCCCAATCCGTGGATTATAATACCTCGCACCATAATAATACAATCCCGTTTCTTCATCCAATTCTTTTCCATTAAAAAGGAAAGGCGTGTTCCAAGTATTATTGCGTTCTTCAAGGAAGACCTCTCCGAAAGGCACATACTCAATGTGCTGAACCACTTCGCCGTCTAAATTGGTTATATACGAAGCTGAGCCGAGGTGGTCGGGGTGGTAGTAATATTGTAGCTTCTCGTAGTTATCACCACTCACTGGAATTGAACGAATGTTCATGGCTTCTCCACAACAAAACCCTGCACCATTCACATAGTCATCGTTATTGGCACCGTAGTAGTCTATTTCTATTTGCGTTGCTCTATCCATCAGGTCAAATGTAGTGATTGTGGGCGTAATAGCATCATATTCCGTGTTAAATTTTGCATAATCGGTTAATTTTGATGTGGTGGGGTGGGTGGTAAAAGATGATAAATAACAAAGCTCTGTATTCCAGAGTCTTTGTTATCAAATTCCATTAAACTCCATAAAATCTGTTTGCAAATAGTCAATCAAGTAATCTATAAACTCGTTATTAATATTTTTCTCTCGTTTCTTTTTGTTTAAATCTTTCAAAATACCATTAATATTATTTGTGGATTTATAATAGTAGTATTGAGTAAGTGCTGTACTTAAAGGGTTCTTTAAAATATTTTCAATATTTGGTTGTTTTAATAAGGAGTCAACCTTTTGTTTGTTTGCTAATAAGTAATTATCAATTATAACTACACATTTAGCTAAATATCTATCTCTTGTGTTAATGTCATTTTCTCTTATCGCTTCCATTACCTTAAACCTATTTATGAGTAACTCCTGGTAATACGGTAAATCAGAAAACATCTCTTTATCAAAAGTTTT
>JBKEAC010000078.1:0-12252 GCA_047971925.1 Mangrovibacterium sp. | reverse complement strand
AATTGGGCTAACAGCATTGCTCAAAAAACAAATCTAAAATCAATTAATCAACTTATTATTGATTTATCGGCCTATGACACACAATACATTCCTAACACTTGGATTTGGGAAGACATGGGTAACTATTATGGCGCTGGGGTATATGCATTAAGTGTATACGACAACATGTGTACACTCTTTTTTAACTCTCCTAGCGAAGCTGGAAAACAAACAAAAATCACCAAAACCATCCCTGAAGTTTCCAACACCGAATTTAATAACCAAGTGCTTTCTTCCGAAATAAACCGCGATAAAGCCTATGTATTTGGTAGCCCAATCGACAATCAGCGTGTAATTCGTGGTACAATTCCCATGAACAGAACGGCTTTTGAAGTTAAAGCAGCTCTACCATCTCCTCCCCTCGTTTTCGCTCAAGAATTAAAAAAACATCTTTCTAAGATTGGAATTACAGTTGGCGAAATTAAACTCTGCTATTCGCCAATAAAAACACAAAACATCTTATTCCAACATCACTCTCCAACGCTCCAACAAATTGTTAATGTAACCAATCATGAAAGTGTTAATCTTTTTGCCGAACACTTAGTAAAGCAACTTGCCTATGAAAAATACGGAGCTGGGAATTTCAGTCAAGGCATAGAAATAATTAAAGACTATTGGGCAAAACAAAATATCAATCTACCTTTCTTGGAAGATGGCAGCGGACTATCTCGATTCAATGCAATCACCGCCAAACAACTCACTCAAATTCTGTATCTTTCTTATAGAAACCCTAAAATTTCTCATTCCTTTTTTAATAGCATCCCTTGTGCACCCAATGGTACTTTGTGGTATTTTAATGCCCGAAACTTTCCCAATAATTGCCTGCGTGCAAAAAGTGGAAGTATGACCCGAATCAGAAGTTTTGCTGGAGAACTAAAAACCGATAGCGGGAAAATAATCTTATTTTCCATCATCACCAATAATTTTAGTTTAACTCAAACCGATATAATCAAAGAAATTCAAACATTACTTCTTGATATTAAACGCAATTACCGTACCGAATAATTCCATGTTCTTGCATGTAATTATCATTCTCTCTTTTTAAGTAGCAGCATTGCTATGCTTCTTAACACACTGATTGGCAAAAAGATTTCTGTCGCAACTTCTCACCCTGCTGTGCAACTTGCTTAAAAAGTTCAACTGTTTAATGCTTGATTATACATTTTTTAGCTATCTTTTGAGGTTGGATTTTTTGAAACCTATTTTAGCTATTTTTGCTTCAGTCTGCTTTTCATTACTAATTATCCGAACGTAGAAAATACTCCACCGCTATCATTTCCATGATAAAAAAAATCTCCATTAGAAGAAAATCTAATGGAGAATTTGTTATCCTAATTTAATCCTTGTATCTATTGGATTTTGCATCGGCTTTTTACGCATTGTTTCGGGAACAGTAGCAATCACACTATCAATAAAATGCTGCACTACTGTTTTTAAACCTGTTGTTTTTAAATAAGCTGCACTTATTTCTCGCGATGGACTTCCCCCCTTAATTTCTTTAATCATCATTTCGCATCCTTTAGAAATATTACGAGCTGCAAATTCAGGGATAAAAGCGATACCGCCCCTATTCTCCACCAATCGTTTTAGCGATTCAATAGAATCAGAGGTGTATTCAAATTGCAGATTACGTGTGCGTTCTTGAGCTGCTAAACAGATAGAATCAACTTGATTTCTAAAGCAAGTTCCTTCAGTCAGGTATAACATATCATCTAACTTGATATCTGCAATATCAACTTCTTCTTGCGAATAGAGTGGGTGCTTTGGTGATACATACAAATAAAACTTCTCATAAAACAAATGTTTATACTCTAAATTCTTTGCATGTATCGGCGTTGAAAAAAGTCCTAAATCTATTTCATTATAATTCAACTTTGTTACGATATTTTCAGTTGTCAGCTCCTCAATTATCAAATGTAGTTCTGGATGCTTTTCTAGTAAAACAGCCGAAAACATCGGAACTAAATAAGGTGCTACTGTTGAAATAATTCCAACCCTCAGTTGACGCTCAATACCATCAATCATATTAATACTTAGACGATCTAGATCATCAACCAATTGCAAAATCTGCAAGGCTTTTTCATAGAATATCATTCCTTCAGGACTTATACCTAAAGGTTTTCTACTTCTATCTATTAGCATAAATTCGCATTCTTCTTCTAACTTTTGAATTTGCAAACTTAATGCGGGTTGTGTTAATCCTAATTCATCTGCTGCTTTTGAAAAACTGCGATGACGGACGATTCCAATAAAATATCTGAGCTGTTTAATATTCATAAAGACTTCTTATCACTGTATAACTGTTGCAAATATACAACATTATATCGTTCAAACACCATTTAGTGATGACAAATTTCTTTTTGCGATCTTTTCCTTATCGAAAATATAACTTTCTTCAAAGAAAAACAATTCTATTTCCCTTAAAATAGGCAAAACTAAAGCAATAATCTACTTGCCGAGCTGTTTTAGTTGTAAGAGCCAAGCGGACAAACAAATATTAACCTGCCCCTCTTTAAATTGATAGTTGAACTATTGTGTTTATTCTACATTTCCAACAATAAAAGTTTGCTGACTAGTTGCCAAAGCATTGCAATTAACCAGTCCTGTATTTAAATTAACCTGCTTGTAATCAATTCCATTAATTTGAAATTTCAATTCTTCTCCAACTGACAAATAATAATCAGTAGCTAATTTACCCTCTTCAATTGATAATGTTACCACGTTTTCACTATTGGGTTCTAGTTCTGAACTATCGCCGATGAACACGGCTGAATATAAAACTTTATCCTGATTATTCTTGATGTAAAATTCATATCCATTTGCATTTTCATCTAACACGAAATCGCATGTAATTTTATCATCCACATAGGCGCAAGTTAAAATTTCAATAGGCTCTATTCCATTATAATCTACACTTTCAGAATTAGTCATTGTGGTGTTATCTTTCAATAAGACTTCAATCGTATAATCACCTGTGATGTAAGAAGAAGTTTGAGCAGGCAACAACACTTCATACTGCACTCCAGGATATTGTTCATCGTTCATGGAATATTCAGTACCTAGCACATTGCTCAACGTTACACGCTCCACATCGCCATCATAAACAAATGTCCTTGCATACAATTGGTATTGCAATGTTCCTTCGTCATTTTTAGAAATATAGTGATACACGTCAGAATAATTCATACTAGGTTCTTCATCCTTATTACATCCAATCATTAATAATGAGCAAGCTAAGACCATTGTCAAAGCTTTAATGTCTTTAATATTCATATTGTTGAAATTTAATGTTTTATTCTTGCAAAGATATAAAAAAAAACTAAATACTTATTGTTTATTTTTCCTAATTAATGATAATCCATCACGAATTGGCAAAATAACTTGACTCACGCGATCATCAGCCAAAACCTTGTCGTTGAATTCTAAAATACCTTTTGTCTGCAAATCCTTTCGTTCTACATCTTGCACCACTTTCCCGTCCCACAAAATGTTATCTGCAAGAATAAAGCCGCCTACAGCTAATTTGGAGAATACCGCCTCGTAATACTCGCAATAATGACGTTTATTACCATCAATAAACACAAAATCAACTTGCCCCTCAATAGTAGGAATAATGTTGAGAGCATCGCCAACATGTTGTTTTATTTTATGCGACAGTCTCCCTTTATTGAAAAATTCAGAAGCAATCGATTCTAGTTCATCGTTTATTTCTATCGTATGCAATATTGAATTTTCGGGCATTCCTTTGGCTAAACAAATAGCGGAATAGCCTGTGAAAGTACCTATTTCAATTGCCACTTTTGGTTGAATCATTTGCATGAGCATGGTGAGCAATTGACCTTGCATGTTTCCTGAAAGCATGCGAGGTTGCAGTACACGCAGATTTGTTTCTCGATCAAGTTCAGACAGTAGGTCTTCTTCTGGCGAACATTTAGCATTAATATATCGTTCGAGTTCTATATTCATTTCCTTAGTCTTATCATTTATGCTTATTCGAAAATTAAAGTGCTCAATTGACTTTCAACCAGAATTTCATTAGCAACTTCCAAAATATCGAGAGCTGTAATTTCCTCAACTTCTCGACATAGCATTTTAAAATCATCTATTTTATTAAACAACATGAAACTTTTCCCAAGAGCAAGCATCGAGTCTTCTCTATTTTCGCTTGCTATAGCCATTTGTCCTAGCAATCGTTTTTTTGCTTTTGCAAGTTGCATTGTCCCTAAGCTTTTTTCTCTCATTTGCTTAAATTCTTTATGCACCAAGCGAATTGCTCGATCTAAATTCTCTTTATCGGTCGCAAAATACACGTTAAACAAGCCGGTATCAACATAACTCGTATAGCTTGATTCCACATTATAAGCCAATCCGTATTTTTCTCGCAGACTAAGGTTCAATCGAGAATTCATTGATTGCCCACCCAAAATGCTATTAAAAAGTATCATCGCCAAACGCTTTGAGTGGAATACATCATAGGCTAGATTACCAATCAAACAATGACTTTGATAAGTATCCATTTCTACCCTTTTGATTGCGGGCTGATAGAGTTGAAATTTCTCCCTCACAATCACTCTACTTTTAGAAGGCATTCCTCCAAAATGTTGTTTAATCAATGGTTCAAGACGTTTAAAGCTAATATTACCTACCGAGCTAATAACCATTTCATCGGTGAAATAATTTTCGGCAACAAACTGCAATATTTCTTTTCGAGTATATCTTTTAATCAGTTCGGGTGTACCTAATATATTTCTACCAATGGGATGATTTTTATAAATCAGGTCTTCAAAATCATCGAAAATAAGTTCCGAAGGACTATCCTTATAAGAGTTAATTTCTTCTATAATAACTTCCTTTTCTCGCTCTATTTCATTTTCTGGGAAAGTGCTATTTTTCACAATATCAGCAAGTAGTTCAACTGTCCTCGCATAGTATTTCTTTAAGAAACTTGCATGAACTGCTGTTTCCTCTTTGGTTGTGTAAGCATTTATTTCGCCTCCCACATCTTCTATTCTATTTAAGATGTGGTGTGTTTTTCGGTGTTGAGTTCCTTTAAAAATGAGATGTTCATAAAAATGAGCTAATCCTTGCTGATTGTCTTGTTCATCGCGCGACCCTGTGTTGAATAACACCCCAAGATGCGCTACCTGTGAATCTACCTGCTGATGAACTAGTCGAATTCCATTCGACAATATACTTGTTTCTAATTTCACGCTACAAATTAAATTATTGTGCAAAAATAGAAAGGTTTCGAGAATACCCTCGAAACCTTTCTATTTTTTATCTATTTATTCATGAAAGTTACTCCTGAAATCAATTTCCATAGCCTACTGTGCTGCAAAATATTTATAGAATAATGGAATTGTTTGAATTCCTTTATAAAATTGCTCCAAAGGATAATTTTCATTTGGTGAGTGAATGGCATCTGATTCCAATCCAAATCCCATGAGTACTGATTTTATGCCCAAGATTTGTTCGAATGTAGATATAATCGGAATACTTCCTCCACTTCGGAATGGCACAGGTCGTTTTCCAAAGGTATCCATATATGCTTTTTCAGCTGCCTGATATGCTGGCAAATCAATCGGACAGTTATAAGCTTGTCCACCGTGCAGAACATCAACTTTCACTTTCACTGATTTTGGAGCAATCGATTCAAAATGTTTTTTAAATAGTTTTGCAATCTTTCCCCAGTCTTGATTAGCCACTAATCGAGAGCTGATTTTAGCATAGGCTTTTGATGGAATGACTGTTTTTGCACCTTCACCTTGATATCCGCCCCAAATTCCACAAACATCAAATGATGGTCGAATCCCTGTGCGTTCATGAGTTGAAAAACCTTCTTCACCTGCCACATCGCCCAAATCAAGTGCTGATTTATATTCTTCTACATTAAATGGTGCTTGCGCAAGCAATGCTCTTTCCTCTGCATCAACCTCAAGCACATCATCATAAAAGTTAGGAATCGTGATATGACCCTTTTCATCAATCATTTCAGCAATAAGCTTTGCCAACACATTAATCGGATTTGCCACTGCCCCTCCATATAATCCGGAATGCAAATCACGATTAGGTCCCGTTACTTCCACTTGCCAATAAGACAATCCTCGCAACCCCACCGTAATAGAAGGCACATCGGAGGCAATCATTGAAGTATCGGAAACCAAAATCACATCAGCTTTCAACATGTCTTTATGCGCTTCACACCAGCTTCCTAAATTTGGCGAACCTATTTCTTCTTCACCCTCAATCATGAATTTCACGTTGCAAGGCAAGCTGTTATTTTTCACCATGTATTCAAAGGCTTTTGCGTGCATGAATGCTTGACCTTTATCATCATCGGCTCCACGAGCATAAATTTTACCATCTTTAATAACAGGTTCAAAAGGCTTTGTATGCCATAATTCCAATGGTTCAACAGGCATTACATCCATGTGACCATAAACTAAAACCGTGGGCTTACTTTTGTCGATAATCTTTTCTGCATAAGTCACCGGATGACCTGCTGTTTCAAACACTTCGGCATGATCTACTCCGGCACTAATAAGCAATTGCTTCCAATAATCGGCTGCTTTGTGCATATCTGCTTTGTGTTCTGACTTTGAACTAATCGAAGGGATTCTAATTAACTCAAACAACTCGTTCAAAAAACGTTCTTTGTTTTCTTCAATGTATTGCTCTATTGAAATCATAATCTGAAATCTTTAAATTTGAGGCTAAAGATAATATTTTTTGTGGAGAAACGAAATAAATCTTTCTAACTACAAATCTTTAAGTGAATTAAATTGTGCATTTTTAATCCGTTAAAGTATGATTGAGCTTTAAAGGAACAAAAATCATTGCTAAAGCACTTCTTATTACATTATAAATTGAAGCTTAAGGGGACTTCTAAAAATTAGTTTTAAACTGGGGAAGCTGCTAAATACAGCTGTTGTTCATTTTGTTTTCTGAGCGTATCTTTTGCACTAATTTCTTAAACCATAGCAAGACATCCTAAATCTCACTACTGCCTATAAACAAGGCTGTTACGAAAAATATCTTCTTAACAGGTAACGATTTAGAAACGAGCGAAGTTCATTATTTTACCTCGCTTTGCTTTTGCGCAAACACAAAGAACGACTTATGACTGCAAATATAGGAAAGTTTGTTTAGTGAGAAAAATACGGAAGAATTTTCTGTGTTTTTATCTCAAAGGGTTGATCATTCTAGCTCGAATTATCATTAGCTTGCAAAAGTCGCAACTACCAGATGGGCAAGATAATCAAATTCAAAGCCAAGAAAATAAGAGCGGTTAATTGCGTGTTGAATCTACTGATATTATTTCTCAGTTGACAATACTTGCTTGTACAAGAATGCTGATACTTAGCACGTTGCTCTTTTTTATAATGTATTATTTATTTGCTTTCTTACCGATGCAAAGAATATTTTCCATATCTTTACCGCATGCGCTTAAAGTGCTAGTTAATGGTAATTTTTAGAAGTTTAAAAACAATAACTTTGACATTTCGGCTACGGACAATTGGTTCATAGCAACTACAGGATAATAAAAAAGAGCTAAAGGCTACCATTCGTCTAATAGCCTTTTATAGAATTATAATCACTTAAAATAATTATTATGGAAGAAAAAAAAATAAACAAAGCCTCCGCATCGGTCAGCATTGATGGCACAGATTTTACAGCGAATACGCTTAAACTCAATTTGAAGCAATCACTCAATTCACACCATCAATTTAAAATTAGCTTGAATTATTTCAACAAAGAAACCAACGTGTTGGGAGATAATTACAGCGAGATTTTCAAACTCATTGGCAAGCCCATCGAAATTTGTATCAGCGAAAATGATACGTTAGCACAGGAGTTTCATGGAGTGGTTCAGCACGTTGATGTAGATGGAGGCGAAAACACCCCAGGAACAATCATCATAAATGGCGGAAGTCCCACGGTGCTGATGACCGAGGATTATCAGATGAACTCGTTCACCGAGATGAATCTAGGTGATATTGCCCAAGAGATCGTGAACGACCTTGGTGTGGAAATTAAAACAAACTTTGAGCCCGACTTTATGGGCGAATTTCCATTTGCTTATCAATACCGAGAGTCGAGCTACAACTTCCTTCGTCGTTTGGCGAGTGCCTGTGGTGAAAGTCTTTATTATGATGGCAAGCAGCTAGTCATGGGCTTCCCAAAAGATGAGGGGGTCGCTATCAATCTGAGCATTAAGCACGATTTGACATCGGTGAAGTTCGGTGCAAAGCTCACCAACTTTGGGGTGGAGCAATATGACTACAACTATGCCACCGACACGGTGGAGCAGCAAATCTCACATTATGCCGATAAGCGAACTGATAAGTTTTGTCAGAAAACCGTAGCGCAAGCCGAGGAAGTCTATGGCTACTTTAAAGCCATTCCAAGTGATGTGCCAAGCATCATAAACTCGGGAGGAAGCGGTCAAGTTCTCATGCTTCGAGCCGCTTTGGGCAAGCATTTCACCCGCTTGGCATCGGGCACCTGCCTGAGAGCAAAATCAACAACGGCACAACTGAAGCTCAACGGAGTTTTCAATCTCGTGATCGACCCTGAGCAATCTTCAACAGAAAATAAGCTCGACAGCTACCGCATTATCAGCATTGAGCATAAATTTAATGGCAATGGCTATTCAAACAAGATTGAGGCCATCTGCTCTCGTATTGATTTCATTCCCACCACTCCCCATCATCAGCCTATCGCCATGCCCGAAGTGGCAACGGTGATTGACAATGCCGACCCCGAGAATCTCGGCAGAGTGAAGGTGAAATTCCAATGGCAGACGCTGAAGGACCATCCGCAGCACAAGACTAGTGGCTGGATGCGGGTGCAAACTCACTCGGCAGGCAGCAGCGAAGCGGTGGGCACCGACCGAGGACTGTTTTTCATTCCAGAAATCGACGACCAAGTGCTGGTGTCTTTTGAATATGGCGACCCATCACGCCCATATGTGTCGGGCAGCTTGTTCTACAGCCAAAACACCGCTGGCGCAGTGGGCGAAAACGATATTAAGAGCATCACCACTCGCAGCGGACACACCATCCGATTTGACGATACAGCTGATGCGGAGAAAATAAGCATCTATGACAAAGAAGGCAGCATCATCGAATTCGACACGGTGGAAAAATCACTCACTATTAATTCGGCAGAGAACATTAATCTAAAGGCTAAGAACATTACCATTCGAGCCGAAGAGAACATTAATATTGGTGCCGATAAGGATATGCAATTAAGCGCTGAGGGTGATTTGAGTGAAATTGCGAAAGGTAATGTTGCAATACAAAGCGATGGCGACACTTCGGTAAAAAGTAAAGGGATGTCAATAGAAGCGAGTGCCGATGCCACAGTGAAAGGAACAAATGCAATTATCGAAGGCAAAGCCAATG
This sequence comes from Mangrovibacterium sp., assembly GCA_047971925.1. Lineage (GTDB taxonomy): Bacteria > Bacteroidota > Bacteroidia > Bacteroidales > Prolixibacteraceae > JBKEDC01. The sequence continues at coordinate 2,806 of JBKEAC010000078.1, read as the reverse complement.
CAGAACTCAATGGAACTCAAACTAAAGTTACGGGAAGTGCTCTAGCTGAAGTTTCGGGTGGAATAGTGAAAGTGAATTAAAATACAGGAGAAAGATTATGCCCGGACCAGCAGCAACCATAGGAAGTATGCACATCTGCCCGATGTGCAGCGGAACAGTACCCCATGTGGGTGGACCCGTATCGCAGGGCGAACCAACAGTATTGATTGGTGGAAAGCCAGCAGCCACCATGGGCAGTATGTGTGTCTGCAAGGGACCGCCCGACACCATTGTGCAGGGTGAAGCCACCGTACTCATTGGAGGAAAACCAGCAGCAACCATAGGCAGCATGACTGCTCATGGGGGAAGCGTTACTGAGGGTGAACCCACTGTGCTCATCGGCACTGGTGGGAGCACTCCCACCAAGGTGATGGACGTTAAAACCATTCCGTTTCCTGAAATCCGCATCAAAGACCGCACGGGGGCAGTCATCACCGGAAACAGCAAAAAGCTGAGAGAAGCAGAAACTAATCTGCAAGCACTGAAAGAAGAGGCGACAGAATCAGAAAACAAACTGCCTAATTTAGGACCAAGTTTATAAACACATCACAATGAAAATAAGTTATCCAGAAAAGAATAATAATACAGTTCAGGATTTGAAGTTTAGAAATCAATATGGGAAGTATCTCTTTGGTAGCAACAATACCTTTCATGGAGGCATTCATATCGAGCAAAAGGACGCTCCGATATTCGCTATTGCCGATGGTCGCATCATTGCCTATCGGTTCACCGAAGAGTATCAGCGGCAAGAAATAAGCGAAGGAGAAGAGAGCAGGCAGTATGCATATTCCAATTGCTTAGTGCTCATTCAGCACGATTTAGAGGTGGAGAAAAAGGACGGTGAGAATAGGGAAGAAAAGAAAATACACACTTTTTATAGCCTGTATCATCACCTGATGCCTCTCTCCGACCTAAGAAAACAATCGGAAATTCCTGTCTTGCTCAAATCCATCAATCCAACCGTTGTGGCAACAGAAGGATTTGAATATCAGAAAACAGATCGAAAGGGACTAAATGCGCGTATTTTAGATCGTTTGGGAAAGGTTCGGAACGGAGCAGGAGGCGTAAAAATTGTTATCCCCAAGGATGCTGAGGTGAGCAAGTGCTTTGATGAGCAGGGGCAAGAAATAAAAATTGGGAGCTATGCCAAGGTAAAGTTTGAAGATGTTGATGGCATGATCTATGAAGATATTTACATCTGCACCTCAGCCAATGAGAAGAAAAAAACAGAGCGAGTTAAGGACAATGGGAACATCTATAAGATAATCACCACCGAAGACCAAGGCAAATGGGAAGATAAAACCATTGTTCCGAAGGAAAAACGAAATTTAAAAGGCGCACGAGTTAGAAGCAGTCCTACTAGCAAAGAAAGTAATATTGTAGATATTATTCCCTTTGGCGAAGCTATAAGCATAGAGCTTGAAGATGGTAATTGGTGCCGGATAGCAGGCTACAGCGGAGTGTCGCACAAAGAAAACTTTAAGCTCCAACCACACTATGATGAGAGCCGAATAATGAAAGACAGCGTGGTTGCCTGCGATATAGCCATTCAAGGCGGAACGCTCATCGGCTACACTGGCAAACTAGAAAGCGAAACCGCTCCGAGTTATTCCACTTGTCATTTGGAGGTTTTTATGGCAGGAAGCGATGTGTCATCTTTCCTGAAAAATGATTTTGGAGCTGGCAACAACGCCCAAGACCTCCATTATGCAATAATGGCAAAAGGAACGGTGCTAGAAAAAACTGTCGAGTCGGATGTAAACCTGCGAAAAGGCTTTCCTGTAAAAATCATAGCCCTAGAAAATGGATACGCACAGATTCAGACGCAAGAATGCATCAGAAACATTCCTAATGTTGAAGGATTGATTTACACGGGAGATTTCGATAAAATGGTCAAAAACAACAAACTCAAGGGCTATTATACCGAGCCTAAAGGTTATCACATCATCAATTTTGAGGAGGTGAATAAAATCTTTGATGGCTTATTGACTAAAGAAGACAGTACGCTTATCTGGGAAAAAACCATTTGCGAGGATAGAGGTCGGAGGGTGGTCTTTAAGCCCCAATCCTTAGAAAAATCCTATTGGGTGAAGCTGGAAGAATTAAACTTGGCAAGCTATGAAGTTCCGAGCACGCGCTTGGTGCTACGCCCGATTCAAGAGCTGTTCGACTTCAAAAGCATGTGGGACTATATCAAAAAAGAATCAGAAGCCGCATGGAGCATCTTTGAAGAGGTAGAATACATGGAAACTCGATTGCGTGAAGGGAAGGTAGGAGACCTTACTAGCTTAAAAAATACTTTGAATCGAGCCTATCTCGCCCCACCAAGCGCAGGCACGAAGACTTCCGAAACGCTCAGTCGCCAAGTGTTGGTTGATTTAAAAGGTTGTCAAACGGTGAAATCGGGGACTAAAGAATACATCCGCTTGCGGTGTAGCTATCGACACAATGCGCAAGAGGTGGTGCAGGAAGGCTGGGTGGAAACCAATTTCGAGCGTTTTTCCGCCTACGACTGGGAAAAGTTTGGTTTCACTCAGCTCGACGGTGGTAGCGACTATCTATATAAGTTGGAGGATAACGATGGGAAGAACTTCCTCTTGAGGCAACTTTGGAAGGAGTTTGATATCAAGAAAGCCGATGGAATAGTTGATCAGAGCGAGTTGGAACTGGCATATCGCAGCGAGCAGACACAAGAGCGGATTTCCAAGCAGGTCTGTCAGCACAAGCTAGAGTGGTCATACACACCCGAAGAGCTCGTTCAGCACTT
>JBKEAC010000077.1:0-16964 GCA_047971925.1 Mangrovibacterium sp. | reverse complement strand
CAACACCAATCAAAAAGCAAGCTCACGCATTCCCTCGCCAAACACAGCATGGAGCGAACTAAGCATTCTTGCAAATGGCAAAAACATTGAGCTCACAAATATAAAAGCAAGTGCAGCCATCGCGTGCAACTACGATATAGAAGGCGCAGATTTCACCCCCTACAGCGAATTGTTCATCAATGTTTACTACGACATCATGCAACGTTCATATCGCCGCGTTAAGATCGTTTTCGTGGACTAAAAATGTACTAATAACCTACTTTTAAAAAAGACAAAGGGAGTAATCACACTGATTTACTCCCTTTTTTTGCGCCTTTCTCCGCATTGCTTGCATCATCATGGTGAAGCCTTTCTTTCTTTCTTTCTTTCTTTCTTTGGGCGTGCCACCTTTGCCCAAGCCCAAGCTCGGCTTGGCAAAGCTGTCGTGCTTTCCGCTGCAATCTTTTCCCTTCTTTGGTCGGGAAAAGGATTTCCGCTGCAATCACTCACGCGGCTGCGCAAAGGGGGGGAATAACGATTAGCACTGAAATTTCACAAGAGCATTGGGTTTTTCGAAGTTATCGAAAAAGTGCAAGTGTTTGTTTCACGTTTTTGGCAATTAAAATGAGTTGATTTGTGTAATTATCCACTTCTAATGTGAAATAATCCACCATGTGTTATTAAGGATTTATTTACATTTGTCGCAAATCATTAACTTTAAATTTATGTTTGAGAGGTTTAAAAGAAAGAATTTATATCTGCTGCTGAGCATTCCGTTTTTGTTTGTATCGTGTAGCAATGAAGATTCGCCATTGCAACCCGTTGTAGATGGCGATGACGCAGTTTATGAAGCTCCGAGTTATGCTGATGATTATAGTGGCATTTCTTCGTGGGAAAATCGGTCGATGTGGAATTTAGCCAATGTTCATGACCCTTCGGTGAGTTATGACGATGGATATTATTACATGTACACCACCGATGCTTCTTATGGTAATGCACACGAATCATCAACGGGCCATTATCTTACTCGCAGGTCGAAGGATTTAGTGAATTGGGAGTTTATGGGCATGTCGATTAGCGGCGTTCCGAGTTGGATTGGTGATAGCTTGAATAACATCAGGGGGCATTACGGATTAGATGCGATTCCTGAGCGAGAATTGGTTTACGGATTTTGGGCTCCGGCAGTTAATGAATATAATGGCAAGTATCGCATGTATTACAGTGTGGTGATTGATAATTATATTGGTAATGGGAAAGCAAATTTGGTTGAGAATTTCGATAACACATGGACAGAACGTTCTTTCATTGGATTGCGCGAGAGTTCGAGTTTGGCCATGAATTTGTGGAGCGATCGAGGCATGGTAGTTACGGCAGTTTCCGATAAAGGCTATCAGAAATTAGATGGAGCTGTTAATTCTTCCAACCAGCCATGGTATAGGAAATCGATTAGTAGCTGGATAGATGCTTATTCAAAATATAATGCCATTGACCCAGCCTATTTCATTACAGATGATAATCATCATTGGTTGATTTATGGTTCGTGGCATTCGGGCATTGTTGCTTTGGAGTTGAATCCCGAAACAGGTTTGCCTTTGGTTCCTTTCGACATGGAAGATGAGAGCACATGGGGAAAGAGAATTTACACACGCACGCAAGGGAGTTATGCAGAGGGGTGGAATCGTTGGCAAGGTTCGGAAGGGGCAGAAGTAATTTATCATGAGGAAACGGGCTATTATTATTTGTTTTTGGCCTATGATGGATTGAGTGTAGATTATAACACGCGAGTGGTTCGTTCGCGTCAAATTGATGGTCCATATGAGGATTTTTTTGGATATGATGTGACAAATGGCACAAAAACATCGAGTCAGGGAAGTTTTCCAATATTGACACACCCTTATCAGTTTAATAATCATTCTGGTTGGGTTGGTTTCAGCCACTGTTGTGTTTTTCAACATCGCAGCACAGGCGATTGGTTTTATAGCTCACAAGCACGTTTGCCAGAAAATACGAATGGAAATCTTTATAGCAATGCGATCATGATGGGGCATGTGAATAAGGTGCGTTTCACCAGTAGTGGCTGGCCTGTTGTTATGCCAGAGCGTTATGCTGCTGTTCCTGAAGAAGCAATTGAGCAAGCTGATTTAGAAGGTTCGTGGGAAGTGATTGTTTTAAATTATGAGGCAGGAGTTCAGCAGAAATCAGTTGGCATGATACTGAATGCCGATGGTAGTGCAACAGGGGCTTTGAGTGGTAGTTGGAGCTATGATGAGGCAAAGGGAGTGCTCACGGTGGGCAGTATAGAGCTTTGCGTGGAGCGAGGTTTAGACTGGGAGGCTAGTCCTAGAGTGGAGACAATGATTTTTGCAGGGCTTAATGCAAATGGTGTTTCGGTGTGGGGAAAGCGAGTGGCGAATTAATGCAGGGTTGGGGTTAGGGATTGCAGCGGTTAGCCCACAGCTTTAGCCGACGATAGGAGGCGAAAGCGAGGACTAAAAGCGGAAAGCCCGACCTTTAGGGAACCCCCGAATTTTAAGAATAAATGATTTGATGAAAAAACGATGATACTTAAATCTGAATGGATTATGAGGAATTTTAAATTGACTTATCTTTTGATGCTTGCCGTGATTTCTTTTGCGGGGCAGGCTTGCCAGGAATATGGCAAATGGGATTCTCCGTCGGGGAACCAAACAATACCTCCACCAGAGGTTGATCCGGCTTTTTCGCAGGGTGCTAATCCAACGATGGGGAAGGAGGGAGGATTGTATTACATTTATGCGAGCAATGCAGCCATCGATGGGATTGCTTATCAATCAGGTTTGTTGTTGCGCACGACGCCCGATTTAGTACAAATGAATATTGAAGAAACTACAGCTTATGTGCTTTCAGATGTGATAGATTCGTGGGCAGGTGCTCGATTGCTTCAGCTAGATGCATCGATTGATGTGAGCAAAATGTTGATGGGCGAGCCTTGCTTGAAGCAGATAGGTGATGTTTGGTATATGTTTTATTCTGTTTCAGCGGGAACAAATGCTGCTGTTATTGGAGCGGCTAAGGCTTCATCGTTGGCTCTTGCCGATTGGGAAGATATGGGTGAATTGGTTTTTTCGAATGCCTCGACAGCTTATAAAGCTGCATCGCCAAGTGTGTGTCAGGGAGCTGATGGTAATGTCTATATGGCCTTTGGTGGTAGTGCGGGCGGGATATTTGTTTCTGCACTTGATTTATCAAGGCTAAGTGCAGCAGAGCCAACTTTGGTAGCTTCGAGAAGTGATGCAACGGTGTGTGAAAGTCCAGAGTTGTTTTATGCAGAAGGTCAGTATAATTTGATTTTTACGATGTGGAATGGATCGTTTAATTTAACTTGTCATGCGGCATCAGATAACCCGCTTGCTAATTATGTTGATTTTGCGGGTCGATCGGCTTTAGGAGTTGCTAATTTTTGGGAGCTCACAAGGGTGATTACAGGCTACCAGTTTGTGGGTGGTACACTTTGGGAAACGGTAAAGGGTACGAGTGTGTTTGAGGACAATGGAAGATATTTCGTGTTGAATCATGCTGTTGCGGCGAGCGCAACCGATAAGACTTTGCATATTCGAGAGATGCATTTTTTGAATGATGAGAGAATGGTTCATCGCACGCATTTAGCACCGATGCTTTCGCCAACAAGATATTATTCGAATAATTCGACAGCTAAGCTTACAAGTGCCGACATTGTTGGCGATTGGTATTATGGTACTTTGTGGGGGCATGTGAATAGTGGTATTAATGATCCGATGAGTTTTTCGGCTGGAGGGGTTTATGATGGCGGTTCGTGGGATTTTGATGAAAATACGCAGGTTTTGCACCTAACAAGTACAGAGTGGGGCGGTGAGCAAATTTATATTCAGATGAGTGTTGGTAATGATTGGTTTCATGCGGATAAACTGCCAGTGATTGTGGGTTCGGGTGTTAATGATACGTTTACTGATTATCCGGGTGTTTGGATGAAGAAGCAAACTTACTATGGAGTTGAGGAGGAAGAACAAACTGATTTTGTTCCTTCTGAACATGGTGTGTTTGCTCCAACAATTGGGGTTTTTAATGCTCGTTTTTATATGTATTCTTCTGCTCCGGCGGCAATTAATAAACAGTTGGGGCAAGGTTTTCCTTTGTTGACTAGTACGGGTGGATTAAATCAGAGCGATTTTGAGGTGCAAGGACAAGTGTTGACAGAGGTGAAAGATTGGGCTGTGAATAGACTTTATGAGTTGAATGGTGCCGATGTTGATAGTTCGAGCATTAGAATGGCTCAGCCTAATTTGGTTCAGCTTTCAGCTAGTGAGTGGCGATTGTATTATTCGGTTTCGATAATTCCAAGTAATGTATCGGTGATTGGTTTTGCCACAGCGAGCAGCCCTGAAGGACCGTGGGAAGATAGAGGCGAGGTGTTGAGTTCCGATGCTAGTTCGGCATATTGTGCCAATGCGCCAAGTTTTGTGCATTCAGAAGGTGGCGATTATTTAGCATTTGGAGGTGGTCATAACACGGGTGTTTACCCTGAGCCCTTGTTGGCACAAAGTGGTGTTTATGGTGTGGAATTGTCTTCTAATGGTGAGGTTTTGGGCAATGCGCAAGTTTTATATCAGCATGCTTCCGATCAGCTTGTTGGCTTACCCTTGTTTTTAGAGCATGGTGGCTACTGGCACTTGATTGCAATGCAAAATAGTTATCAAACAGCAGTGCAAGGTTTTTCAAATTCGGCATTGGGTGTTTATTATGAGTTTGGAGGAAGGAATGTTTCAGATAGTGAATTTGATATTCCTTGGTATCATGCGAATATTTTTCAAGGTTATTTAGCTCAGGGCGAGAGTTCTTATACGAATCCAACGGGAGGTTTTGAAAGTTTTGAATTTGAAGGGAATCGTTATGTAGTGCATCAAATCACTGTTGATGGCGCTTTGGTTCCTTCAATGCAGGTTCGTCGTTTGAGTTTCTTTGAAAGCTCGGAGTTAGACATATCGACGCGGGTAACGCCATATAGCGATGCGCCTTTCCCGAATATTTCGTTGGCTATTTGCGAAGAGGCATTGGCAGAGATTTATCCATCGATGACTGAGGTTTCAGCACGCGTTTGGAATTATCAGACGGGTTGGCCAATTTATGAGTCAGGTGTTGTTACTAATTTGAGCGATGCGGCATTACCCGTTGTTTTTGCTTTTAAATCAGATGGCGGGCTAGCTTATAGTGATTTGTCGGGTGAAACTATTCAAGGAGCCTCGGTGTGGAACTATGATGAGCAGACGGGAGTGTTGCATTTTCAAAATGCAGATTGGGGATATGAGCATGTATATTTTAGAATTTACAAGCAGAATGGCAATTTAGTAGCTTCGGGATTGAATGCCACTTTTGGCGATAGACCAATGGTGATGATGAAACAAAAAACGGAATAGCCTAATTAATAAAAAGCACAAGATGATTAAGATAATAGAATTTAATAATTTAAAGAAAGTCAGCGTTGTTGGCTTGCTTTTAGTGTTCATGTTCAGCTTTAATGGTGTGGTTTTGGCTCAATCGGTGAAGATTGGAGGAACTGTGACTGATGCTGGAGGTGAAACCTTGGTGGGGGTTATCGTGATGGAAAAGGGCACGAGCAGAGGCACAATTACCGATGCTAGCGGTCGCTTTATTTTCGATGTGTCGAGTTCCGAATCGGTTTTGGTAATAAGCTATATAGGCTATGTTTCGCAAGAAATTGCGGTTGGTAACAAAACGAATGTAAAAGTGCAGTTACAGCCTGATACAAAAGATTTAGACGAGGTTGTGGTAGTGGGCTACGGAGCTCAAAAGAAGGAGAGTGTGGTTGGAGCAATTTCGCAGATGAGTTCTGATGATATTTTACAATCGCCATCGGCAAATTTATCGCAAGCAATTTCGGGTAAGATGCCTGGAGTAATCACTACCCAAACATCGGGAGCACCTGGAGCCGATGATGTTAATATTTACATTCGTGGTCAGGCGTCATTTGCAGGCGACAATCAACCTCTTGTGATGGTTGATGGTGTGGAACGTGAATTTTCGCAAATTGCTCCCGACGACATTGAGAGCATTTCGGTGTTGAAAGATGCGTCGGCAACAGCTGTTTATGGCGTGCGAGGAGCTAATGGTGTGATATTGATAACCACTAAGCGAGGTAAGAACTCAAGGCCTGTGGTGAGTTTAACAGCCAATTGGCAATTTCAGTCGCCCACAAGAAAACCTAATTATCTAGATTCTTACCAATCGGTTTTGTTGTTAGAGGAGGCTTTAAGTAATGATGGACTGGCGTCGCAGTATAGCGCCACAGATGTGGAAAAATATCGTCAGTCGGTAAATGGTGAACTATCGGCACCAGAACAGCAGCTTTATCCGAATGTTAATTGGTATGATGAGGTGATGGCAAAGTCGGCACCAGCACAACGCTATAATGCCAATATTCAAGGAGGAAGCGACAGAATGCGCTATTTTGCATCGTTGGAATATTACGATCAAGATGGATTAATGAAGGAGCAAGCAAATAGTTATGATTATGGTCAGAACTCGAATATGGAGTTCCGTCGTTATGGTTTTAATGCCAACTTAGATTTTGATTTAACAAAATCAACTTTGCTTTCGGTGAATTTTGGAACACGTTTTGAGGAGCGGAATCGTCCCACTTTAGGCAGTAGATTATCGGTTGATGATAACGATGCGCAGGCAGTCGAATCGGAAATCTTTTTGCAATTGAATCGTACTCCAGGCTGGTTGTTTCCAGTGCAATATGAAAATGGTTATTATGGAGGAAACTCGCAGAATCAAGATAATGTGGTGGCAGCACTAGCACAGGGAGGGTTTTATCGTTCAAACAACACGATTAACAGGACCGATTTTATTGTGGAACAAAAGTTAGATGTACTGACCAAAGGTTTATCAATGAAAGGGCGCGTATCATTTGACTATGAGACGTATTATACTCGTCGATTTGATGCTGATTACGCAACATATGAGTTGATAGATAGAGGGAATCCATCGTTAGCGGAAAGTTACACGAAATATAATGAAGACACAGAATTGGCTTACAGTAGGAGTAGCCAAACAGCAACGCAAAATTTGTATATGGAATATGCATTGAATTATGTACGCACATTTAATGAGGTGCATAATGTGACGGGTTTGTTGTTGTACAATCAAAATGACCGCCGACATCAGGCTGAGTTGCAGCGCCGATATCAAGGAATAGTTGGACGTGTGACTTATAATTATGATGATCGTTATTTCGCAGAATTTAATGCGGGGCTTAATGGCTCTGAAAACTTTCAAGAAGGCGATCGCTTCGGTTTCTTCCCGGCTTTTTCTGCTGGATGGATGCTAACAAATGAGGAATGGATGAAGGTGAGCTGGCTAGATAAGTTGAAGATAAGAGCATCATATGGTGAAGTGGGTAATGATAAATTTATCCAGAATGGCACCGAGGTTCGCTTCTTGTATATTGACAATTGGTCGTGGTATAATAATGTATACTACTTAGGAGATGCTAATTATAATACCGGAGTTTATGAAGGGGCTTATCCTAATTATTTTGTTACATGGGAACGAGCAAAGAAAACCAACTTGGCATTTGAATCAACATTATTTGAGAACCTTGATATTAATGTGGATTATTTTTATGAGAGTAGAGATAAGATTCTTACCAACTATTTATCGAAACCTAGTTATATTGGTGTCGATTTAGCAGCCGGAAACTTAGGTGAAACGATTAATAAGGGCTATGAATTGCAGCTTAATTACAGAGGGAAAATTACACCACAGTTGAAATATAATGTAGGATTTAATTTCACTCATGCTAAAAATGAAATTACTCAAATGAATGAGCCCGATGGTAAGCCCAATTATCGACGAGGAACAGGGCATAGCATAGGTCAGTTTTTCGGATTGCAGGCTGATGGGTTTATTACGCAAGCCGATTTGAATGGCGGAGATTTGCCTAAATCGACTTTTGTAGAGGAGGTTCATGTGGGCGATTTGAAATATGTTGACCAAAACAAAGATGGTTTTATAGATGATCGCGATGTGACTCAAATGGGATATTCGAATATTCCGCAAAATACGTATAGCATGAACTTGGGATTGGAGTATAAAAACTGGTCGCTCAGTGCTATGTTTGCAGGAGCATCGAAAGTTTCACGTTATTTCGATGCCGAAGCTCTCTATGCCTTTGTTGATGGCGGAAAAGTGAGGGAAGAGCATTTAGAACGATGGAATCCGGGTTTGAGTGAGGAGCAGAATTTAGCTCGTGCAAAATATCCGTTATTGCACTATGATGATTATGGAAATCACAATCAGCGTCAAAATAGCTTCTTCTTGAAAAATGGGAACTTTTTGCGCTTGAAGAATGTGGAATTAAGCTATCGTTTGCCTAAAGAATGGATATCGAGAGTTGGTATGAGTAGCTGTCGATTATACGTGAATGGAAATAACTTAATTACTTGGGATAAACTCGATGGATTAACCGATCCAGAGGCAACAAGCTCAAATGTGTATCCGATTACTAAATCATTTAACTTCGGAGTGAATGTCCAATTCTAAATCAGAAACCATGAGAAATAAAATAAACCATATAATTTTAATATTTATTTTCGTAGCTGCTATACTTCCATCGTGTAATTTCCTCGATAAGCAGCCAAGTAGTGAAATGACTGCCGATGATGTGTGGAACAGTTGGGCGAACACCACTTATTATTATAATGATACCTATAACTATTTGCGAAATGGATTAGCTCGAATTAATAGTTCGTGGATGGATGCTGCTACCGATATAGCAGAAACAAGCTATTCTTATGGTGGAACAAGAAAAAGTTTCAACGTTGGAAACTTCTATGCAACTGAAGGTGCTGGCGAAATTAAAGACACGTGGGCGCATTACTACAAAGCAATTAGAAAAGTAAATTTGTTCCTAGAAAACATTAATAATGTGCCTAAAGATGCAGGCGACACGCAAGCCACATGCGATGCTAAGAAGGCACGCATGATAGCCGAAATGCGTTTTTTTCGTGCCTATTTCTTTTGGGAACTAACCTTGCGATATGGTGCTATCCCAATTATCGATCAAAGTATTGACCCCATGGATGACGAGGCAATATTTGCTATTCAACGACCAAACGATATCTCAGAAGGAGTGCAATGGGTGCTTAATGAATTGCAAGATTGTTATTTCTACTTAACGGCCGATTCTGATGTTTCTGATTCCGATAAAGGAATGATAACAAAGGGTGCGAACTTGGCACTCCAGGCTAGAATCAAACTATACATGGCTAGTCCGCTCTATGCCGATTTAGGTGTGGCAAACTGGCAAGATGCCGCCGACGCTTCCAAAATTTTCATCGATAATTTTGGTCAAGGAATGCCTTATGCCTTGTATCAACCAGTGGCTGCCGATGCATCAGCCTACCAATATGCAATTAATAGGCGTGTGGTTGGTGGTAATACTGAAGTAATCTTCTGGAGAAACGATGCCTCAGGAAATTGGTGGGAAGCAGAATCTCCAGTGGGGTTTGGAGGAACTGGCGGATTATGTCCGAGTCAGAATTTAGTCGATATGTATGACATGGCAAATGGAGAATCGCCTTTTGATGGCTATGATGAAACTGGTGCTCCTATTTATAGCGCAGCTGGAATACCTAACGTGAATAGCGACTCGGGTTATAGTGAAAAGGAACCTTATGCTAATCGCGACCCTCGTATGTATGCCACAGTGCTTTACCATGGTGCAATGTGGTGGAATCGTGCAATTGATGTCAGCACAGGAGGAAGTGATAACCCAACGGGAAACCCCTATGCAACACCAACCGGATATTACAGCAAAAAATATAAAGACGATACGCAAACAAACTATCTCGATGAAGGGGCTGTGATGTATAGAAACTGGATTTTTATTCGCTATGCCGAATTGCTGCTTAATTATGCTGAAGCAATGAATGAGCTAAATGGTCCATCGAGCGAAGTGTTCGATGCACTACAGCAAATTAGAAATAGAGTGGGAATGACAGCCGATTTGAGCTCGAGGAAAGACCTGCAAAGCAAAGAGTCTCTGCGGAACTTCATTAGAAAAGAACGCACAATCGAACTCGCATTTGAAGACCATCGCTGGTGGGATGTGCGTAGATGGAAAGTGGCAGAAAGGGCAATCGCACGTCCGATTTATGGAATGAAAGTGACCAAAAATGACGGAACGATTAACTACGAGAGAAAAGTAGCTCAATACAGAGTGTTTGAAAATCGATTCTACCTATATCCTTTGCCCGAAGAAAATATGTGGCAAACCAATTGGAACAATAACACCGGATGGTAAACCTTAAAGTCATAGAAAAAAAGTAATATCATGAGAAATTATATAAAAATAAAACGCTCAGCAATTGTTTGCTTTGCCATTGCTGCGTTTCAGTTTACTTCTAATCCAGTATTGGCAAAAGGCGATAGTTTCACAGGAAAAGTGATTGATCAGCAGGGAAAAGCTGTGGTGGGAGCCATAATCGATTCTGGAAATGAACTTAGCATTGCAACCACTGGAAGCGATGGTACTTTTGTACTTGTCAATGTGGAAAATGGGGTAGAACTCACGGCGAGAGCATTGGGGTATGAATCGAAATCAATTGTGGTTTCTAATGCCGATACCCTTGAGTTTGAACTAGAATGTGCTTATTATCCCGAATTAATGGCAATGCCTTTCACCAACATTGAAAAGCAAAATAATGTGAGCGCAACATCAACAGTGAAAGGTTCTGATTTGAGAAAATATCCAATCACAGTGCTCCAAAATGCCTTTACTGCCGAGCTAACGGGCATGCAAACCTATGAAGCAACATCAGAACCTGGATGGTCGGAAACTGCAATGTACATCAGAGGTTTAAGAACAATGAACTCAACGGCAAGAACTCCATTAATTATTGTTGACGACATGGAGCGCGACCTTTCATTCCTTGATGCCTATCCGATTGAAAGTATTACAGTGCTTAAAGATGCCGCAGCAACTGCAATCTATGGAATGAGAGGAGCTAATGGTGCTATCCTTGTTACCACAAAGCGTGGAATAAAAGGTAAAACAAAAATTGATGTTACACAAGAATTCGGTTTTCAAACTGTTTCAGGACTTCCTGAAGGTCAGAATTCATATAATTACGCTCTTTCCTTAAATCAAGCTCGTTATCTCGATGGCATGAGCCCTGCCTATTCTGACCAAGAAGTGGAATATTACCGACAAGCATCAAACGGCACTTTGCCCGAAGAATTAAAATATCGTTATGTGAATACCAATTGGGCCGATGAAACCCTGAGAGATGCTGCTCCTCAATACAGAACAAACTTAAACATCAGTGGTGGTGGAGAAAGTGTGAATTACTTTGTTTCGTTCTCTTATTTGAAACAAGAAGGACTTTACGATAAGAAATGGACAGAATGGAACGATGGCTACTCAACCCAGCACAACTTAAACAGATATAATCTGCGTTCAAACATCGATATGAAAGTGAACCGAATGCTTACCGTTTCACTCGATTTAGGGGGGCGAATGGATTTTATTCAGCAACCTCTGCATGATGTGTTTGGCATATTCTGTTTCGGAATTGCCGAAAACCTCCCAACTAATCCCGTGTTCACACCAAATGGAAATTGGTTTGCACCAGCGAGCAATGTCTATAAAAACTCGCCAGCTTTAATTGCTCAAACAGGGGTGAACTATAATCGCCGACGGAATTTATATTCTAATGCAACAGCAAAACTCGATCTTGCAGATATCACAAAAGGACTATCGGCAAAAGCAACAATCGGATTCGACTCTTACAACACGTTCCAGTACACCCAAAGTCAAAACTACGATGCATTTTCGTACGACTTCGCCTCTGGGATATATACCGACCCAAACTCATATACATACACCCGAACAAGTACAGCGCAAACCCTTTCTGATGCTACTACATATCCGCGCGATAATTCATATAACATGAATGTTATTGCCTCGATTGATTACGCCCGAACGTTTAACCTGAAACATGCTGTAAATGCATCATTAATGACCAGAAGCTACATGAATCAAGTAGGGACTTCAAATAGCGATGATTCTAGTAGCGCTCAATCTTCTAATAGATATCTTACTTATGCTTTTCAGGGAAATTATGTGTTTGACAATCGATATATCTTGAACCTTGTGGCAAGCTATCAAGGAAACGACAACTTCGCCGAAGGAAGTCGTTGGGGATTCTTCCCATCGGTTTCTGCAGGGTGGATTCTTTCAAATGAAGCATTCATGCAAAATAACCAGTGGGATATGCTCAAATTAAGAGCATCTTATGGACGCGCTGGAATGTCAACTATTGGTGCCGGAAGATACCCCTATCAAAGTTCTTTCAGCACAGGATCGGGCTATAACTTCGGAACATCGCAGTCATACGTGGAAGGTGTCTATGAATCGGCAACTGGAAACCCAAACATTAAATGGGAAATTTCCGATATGCTTAACTTGGGAATCGATTTCGATTGGAAAGATGGTTTAATCTATGGCGCTGCCGATGTTTTTAAAGAATGGAGATCGAACATCTTGGTAACTCCATCAACAGTGCCTGGAATTTATGGAGGATCAATTCCAATGGATTCTAAGGGAAAAGCCGAAACAAAAGGTTTTGAATTAACTCTTGGACACAAAAATAACATCAGAAACTTTAATTATATCATTGAAGCATCATTAACATGGAACACCAATGAAGTGATTTATAACGACGAAACAACACCTGCTGAAGAATATCAAACTCGCGTAGGAAAAAGAATTGATCATCGTCAGATTCTAATCAAAGATAAATGGGCATCTGATCAAAATTTAATCCCAACTTCGCTTGCTGAAGCAGTGGAAAATCCAGAGATGTATCCCTATGTGGCAGGTACAAAACTAGGAAACGCTGTTTATGTTGACCAAAATGGAGACCGACAAATTACCACCGACGACCAAGTGGCATGGGGATATGGAGGTTCAATTCCTGAATTAACCCCTCGCGTGAAAATCGGATTCGAATTTAAAGGTTTTGATGCAAGTGCAATTCTTACTGCCTATCTGAATAGAACTGTTGAAACGCGTGAAAACATGGATTATGGATTTGGTTGGGGAGGTACAGCAACTCATGAAATTACCAAAACATGGGGATACTACAACGACGACCCTAATGATCCTAGAAACATCAATGCTCTATATCCTCGACTTTCAACCTCATTTAGTGATGTCGATAGAAACTATCCTTTTAACTCAACAACAGTATGGATTAGAAATGGAAACTTCCTTTCGCTCCGAAATGTTGAAATTGGTTACAGCCTTCCCGATAAATGGATTCAGAAAATGAAAATGACAAATTGTAGATTCTATTTCACCGGATACAACCTCGCTACTTGGAGTCATTTCGACAACGGTTTCGACCCAGAGAACCCTACAAACTATGTGTGGACCTATCCAAAAACCAAAACATTCTCTTTTGGCGTTAATGTGGGATTTTAATTACTCATTTAAAAACAATGGTTTAACTGTTAATAATTAGCATATGAATATTAAAAACATAGCAATAACACTCGCATTATTCACTTGTGCGGCATGCACTGATAGCTTCCTCGATAAAGAATATGACACATCGCTATCCGATGAAAAAGTCTTTGCAAATCAAACATACACCAGAGGTTATTTAGCAAATCTTTACACCTTCCTCCCCGATGGTATGGCTGGATTTAGCGATCAGCAATTCATGAATGCCTCGAGAGACTGCATGACCGATAATGCAGTGTCGTATTGGGGATTAATTTATTACAACAAAGTGCGCTCCGATCAATATACATCTGTTGATCACCCCCTTGCTGGTGGAATTTGGAATAACAACTTCACAGGTATTCGCCGATGCAATATATTCCTCGAAAAACTCAGAAATGATGTTGTATCCGATGTAGCTGCAGCTGGTGATGATAATAAACTTTACTCAAGATATCTGGCAGAAGCCCGACTAATGAGAGCTATGTTTCACTTCGAACTAGTGGCTCATTTCGGGAAAACACCCATACTCGATGGGAAAATTTATAGCGTGGATAACGATGATATGCTGAACGAAACACGCGAACCGGCCTCCGATGTTTTGCAGTGGATTGCCGATGAATGCGATGCGGTATTCGAATACCTACCTTTCCGATATGCATCAGAAGGAAACTGGGGCAGAATGAGCGGTGCTGCAGCTTTAGCTTTGAAATCAAGAGCTTTGCTTTATAAAGCAAGCCCGTTGAACAATTCCGAGAATAATTTAGATTATTGGAAAAACGCCGCCGATGCTGCTAAACAATTCATCGATGCCAATAACAACTCAACAAATCCTTTTAAATTATTTACTAAAGAACGACCAACAGGTAGTTCTGTTCCTTCATCAATTGTTAATGCCAATCAAGGTACGCTGAACTACCTATATAATTTTGTAACGCTTCCATATAACAACAACGAAGTAATCTTGTCGAGATCAACATGGACTACCGACCTCGTATCTTATGCCTTCTTGCCCTACGGTAGCTTTTCAGGTGCATTTGGTAGAACAAACCCAACTCAAAACCTCATCGATTCATATGAAACAATCAATGGGAAATTTATTGAAGATGATGAGACTTACAACCCACAAAAACCATATGAAAACCGAGACCCAAGATTAGACGCAACTATCTTTCATCAAGGATCGGTGTGGGGAAGACCCGACTATGGCGAAGAAAAAGCAGTCGATGTTCACTTTAATTCTGCATCTGATGTTGGTCTGGATTATAGAGGAGATCAAGGTGGAACATACACCGGATATTATGTCAAAAAATTTGTAAACCCTAACATCATCTTCAACTCAACCTATCATGCCGCTCCAACAACTGCTTGGATTGTGTTCCGATATGCAGAAATACTGTTAAACTATGCAGAAGCTCTAAATGAAGCCAACAATGCACCTAATGCTGATGCTTATGACGCAGTTAATTTAGTGAGAGAACGTGCAAATATGCCTAACTTGCCCGCTGGTTTAAACTACAACGATTTCAAAGAAAGAATCAGAAATGAACGAAGAATTGAGCTAGCTTTCGAAGATCATCGCTTTTTTGATGTGAGACGTTGGATGCTTTACACAGTGCAAACATCCGACCCATCTGCCTCAGAATCTTATCGAAATCACATTCGTAAATTATATAGTGTAAATGTTAAACTCAACGGAAAAACACCCTCTTTCTCGTATGTTCATAGCGATGAGGTGAGTAATGTTGTCTATTCTGCACCAAAAAATAATTATTATCCAATTCCATACTCCGAAACTCAAAAGGTCCCAACTCTTGGCCAAAATGAAGGGTGGTAGTTAAATCAAACAAAGGAGCAGGCAATGAAAAACTTGCTTGCTCCTTTTATTTCGTTAAATTAATTCAAATGCAACAAATTAAAAACACAATTACACTACTAACTTTACTCTTTTCTACCATTAACTTACTTGCTCAGCATGAAGGAATAATTGCTCACGACCCCGCAATTGCACAAGAAAATGATAAATACTATCTCTTCACCACAGGATGGGGAATCGACATGTGGCAGTCCGATAACATGGTTTCTTGGGAGAGAGCAGGACATGTGTTTAATCAACCTCCAGAATGGACTAAAGAAACTGTTGAGGGGTTTAAAGGTCACATGTGGGCACCCGACATAGTCTTTCACAACAATCAATATTTTCTGTATTATTCCATCTCTGCATTCGGAAAAAACACTTCTGCAATTGGCGTTGCTACAAACCAAACACTCGACCCTCAAAATGAAAATTACCAGTGGATTGACCATGGTATGCTCATTCAGTCAATTCCAAATCAAACAAATTGGAACGCCATAGACCCCGCAGTTGCTTTCGATAAAAAAAACAAACCCTACATGTTTTTTGGCTCTTTTTGGGATGGTTTGAAACGCGTGAAACTTACCGATGAACTTCTTGAAATCGACGAAGATATAAACAAAATACAAACGGTGGCTTCCCGTAAAAAATCATCGAAAGAACCTAACCCTCCAGCTATTGAAGATAACCCCCGTGATGCTGGTGGAAATGCCATTGAAGCTCCGTTTGTCTTTAAAAAAGGAAAATACTACTACCTATTTGCCTCAATCGATTATTGTTGCAAAGGACCAAGAAGCTCCTACAAAATAATTGTCGCTCGATCTAAAAAAATAAAGGGTAAATTCACTGATGACAATGGTAAAGATATGGCAATTAATGGTGGAAAACTCGTGCTGCAAGGTAATGAAAATTGGCATGGTGTAGGGCATAATGCCGTTGCCTCGTTTAACGGAAACGACTATCTCATCTTCCATGGATATGATGCCAATGATGATGGAAAACCAAAGCTAATTATTCGCCAAATTCAATGGACAAACGACCTTTGGCCATCGGTTCAACTTTGAAAATAATCTCGCAAAATAATGAAATATAAAGCTGCCACACAGCTGCATGGAAAGGCGACACCATCATCATGGTGAAGCCTTTCTTCCTTTTGGGCGTGCCACCTTTGCCCAAGCCCAAGCTCGGCTTGGCAAAGCTGTCGTGCTTTCCGCTGCAATCTTTTCCCTTCTTTGGTCGGGAAAAGGATTTCCGCTGCAATCACTCACGCGGCTGCGCAAAGGGGGGGAAGGGGGGAATAACGCAAGAAAGTGACAGAAAAATTAAATAATTGAACTTTTTTATTATATTTGTGCTGAAAATTTGTTAAACAATTAAGAAAATAACATGACAAAAAGACTCCTTTTACTAGTAGCAATCGTGTCATCGCTCATGGCTAGCAACGCCAGAGCCGACGAAGGCATGTGGTTGCCATCGCTCATTTATAAAATGAACATTTGCGAAATGCAAAAAATTGGATTAAAGCTAACAGCTGACGACATTTACAATCTTAACAAATCAAGCATTAAAGATGCAATTGTGGCT
>JBKEAC010000076.1:0-2623 GCA_047971925.1 Mangrovibacterium sp. | reverse complement strand
CAAAAACAACTTGGAAATTTCGATGCTGCGCAGCAACTTCTTGCCCGTTGTTTAGAAATCGACCCTCTATCGGCTGTTTCCATGTATGAAATGGGGCGTTTGCACTACAATAAAAAAGATCTTACCAGTGCAGCCTTGCTCTTTACGAAGGCGGTTGATGTGAATCCGCAGAATAAATGGTATAAATTGACTTTGGCGGATGTTTTCCAACAGATTGGAAAGTACGATTTGGCAGCAGCTCTTTATGAAGAACTTCGTGCACATCAAGGCGAGATGTCTTCAATCTCAAACATCAACGTGATGGTGGCACAATTGGAAGCGGCACAAAAGGATTTTGAGGACACTAAGCGTAAATATGACCAAGCAAAAGAATTGCGCAAGGACACCAACCGTTCGGCAACGCAAATCAAACCCGATTTGTTGAATGTCATCAACAATCAGTTAGTACCCTATTATAGTGGTATGGTTCAGTTCCGCGACGAAGCGTTTAAGAACATCGCCGACAGCATCAACGGCTGGATTGTGGATGCGAATAATAATGCGAAAACGAAGAAGTAGAAAGACGTTAGATATTAGACATCAACTTAAAGGCTAATCATAATGAATAACTTTTTAATAGCATCAATAATAGGTCTTGTGGCAGGAGCAATTGATGCATTACCAATGATAATTCAGAAGCTAGACAAAAGAGATACTGTTTCAGCTTTCATACATTATTTTGCTCTCGGACTAATTATTCCATTTGTAAATTGGGGAATTGCTCCGTGGATAACAGGAATTATAATCGCTCTACTAACATCAATTCCAATAATAATTATTGTATATCCAAAAGACAACAAAGCAGTAATACCAATGGTTATTTTCTCTTTGATATTAGGGGCAGGAATTGGGTTTGCAGGAGAATTTTTTATCGGATAAAGTTTAATCCTAGTTACAAATGACCTCTCAATCGGCAACGGTTAGGAGTTTTTTGTTGTTGGGACGGCACGGAGGCACGTCCCGTACAGAATGAGGTTAGTCCGAAGGACTTGCTCCCACGCAGACTTTCGAGCGACTGTTATGGCGTTAGCGGGCGAGGGCGTAGGCGGTTGTTTGAGCTCCTTTTCTTTGAGGGAGGTACGACCGAAAAAGAAAAGAGCGAGCCGCCGAAGACCGACCCGAAGCGAGGCGTTGGTATAAGGCGTTGGCGAGGGACGCCCCCAAAAAAGAAACCATCATTCTACCCTCTTTCATATAACAATCCACCCACTTGGTATAAATTGAGAATTTGGCTTTGATTAAACATATATTTTCGCCAGAAATTAAATAATTAACAGAGTCAGTAATGAAAAACAAAATCGTTTACACGCTAGTGTTTTTAGTCGTTTCATTCGCCACTTACTCGCAAGAAAAAAATTACGCTAAGTGGGGTAATTTCAGATGCAAGCAATAGTGAAACTTTAATAGGTGCTAGCATCTACTTTGCGGAATTAAAAACAGGAACTGTTACCAACGAATACGGTTTCTATTCTATATCAGTTCCTAAAGGAGATTATTCCGTTACGCTTAGCTATATCGGTTTCGAACTCGTACAACAGCGTCTATCGTTGATGGAAAGTTCTAAACTAAATTTCGAGCTAGAAAAAAGCAACTCGCAGCTTGGCGAGGTGGTGGTTACTTCTAGCCAGACCACAACAAACATTGCTAAACCCGAGATGAGCGTAAACAAACTTCCGATAGCTATCATTAAAAAAATGCCTCCAATGATGGGCGAAGTAGATGTGTTAAAGTCTATTCTCCAACTTCCGGGAGTTGCCAATGCACAAGAAGGTGCAACGGGCTTTAATGTTCGTGGCGGATCGGTTGATGGAAACCTCGTTTTAATGGATGAAGCTATTGTGTATAATACCTAATTTTAATCATATTTCATGCCCATAATCCCAACACCCTGAATTGTTGATGTAATAATATATCGACATTTATCCTTAAATTTATTTGCGTGCTATCGCGCAAAAGGTGCATTATTTTATTAAAATGCGTTTAAATAGCGATTTCTGCTTCAAAAAATGCTATATTTGATTTTTCTTAGAATAGACAAAGAATAATCTAATCGATGATTTAAATTAAAATGCTGATAAATATCATAAATAAATCAACCAACGAGCTACCTTCAGCTGCCACCATGCAGTCGGCAGGGCTTGATTTGCGTGCCAATCTTGAATCGCCCGTCTTACTGAAACCCCTTCAACGTGCCATGATTCCCACGGGGATTTTCATTGAGTTGCCCGATGGCTATGAAGCACAAATTCGACCAAGAAGTGGACTTGCAGCAAAACATGGAGTGGGGGTGCTTAATTCACCAGGAACAATTGATGCCGATTATCGTGGCGAAATAAAAGTTATCTTGGTGAATCTTTCCGATGAGGATTTTACCGTGGAGCATGGCGAACGAATTTGTCAGATGGTTATTGCCAAGCATGAAAAAATTGAATGGAATGAAGTTGAGATTTTATCTGAATCCGATCGTGGGGCTGGCGGTTTTGGTCATACAGGAAAAAAATAATCTATGAAGTTAAAAGGTATACTAGCTGGGGCAATTTTAATGTTTGCTCTTGGTTCAACAGTCTTAGCACAAAGCACGGTT
>JBKEAC010000075.1:0-1922 GCA_047971925.1 Mangrovibacterium sp. | reverse complement strand
TTCTCAAAATTCAGCTTCACCTTTTCCACCGAGTATGGTTTCTTGCTGAGGTGGTTTCTTGTTTTATTATACACCGCAACAACTGTACCCAACAACTGGAATAACTCATCAAACAAGCTATAAAACTCCGCATCTTTTTCCAATGCCATTTTCGTGCGCAAATGAAGAGGCTTATAGAAATGCAACACATCCATCTGCGAATCTAACCACGCTTGAATATTGGTTTTGTCGGTCTGCTCTAGCTTCTCCGGACGGCTCGTCAATAAAACGTCAATTTCTTTTCCTCTAGCATCCAAAACTTCAAAAACTTGACTATACACACCCTCTCTTTGCGCAACACCTTTGGCAAAATACGACGCCAATCCATCAAATTTCTTCTGCTCCTCATTCGCATGCAAATATCCTTGCACTATTCGGTCTAGCTCTGCAAATGAAATCACACCATTCACAGCCGTTTTAATAAGTTTTTCCTGTGCCGTTTCCGATTTCTCATATAGCTTCGGAATTGAATCTAAAACCGCTGTGCGAATCACCGAATAGTTGCCCCAACTGTTGCTCGAGATATCAGAAAAACAAGCCCTATCAATATAAACCTGTTCGGGATTGGCTTGCTTAATAGCATCATTTACCTTTTCTGCTTCTGCTCTAACTCCATCCATCGAATCTTTAAACTCCGCCAACATATCAAGCAAAGCTGCATCATCTTTAATTTCTTCAAAAACAAATGAAAGACTGCTTCTGTCGCTCAAAATTTGCTTGTAGAGCATGGTGAGTTTGGGAGCTTTCTTAATTTTCTCTCCTTGTTCATTCTTTCCTAAAGTCTGATTATAAAGATTGATCTTCTCATTCAATCCATGTGTGCGCTGACTGTGTTCATCGTGCGAAATACCACTCAATAGATTATTAAAAGCTTCAATGCCCGATTGGTTTAGCATGTGGTTGAAACTTTCCACCGAAAACACATCATCAAGACTAATGCCATCGAAAAATTGAGGATATTCACTACCTTCATAATAGGCAGCTAATTCTGCACTCAATGTAGGATGGTGTTTTTTGATATATTCAAACGACTTCAGATTATCGAGAAACTTGGGCAAATTTTCATGCACAATCCGATGGGCAATAGCTGTTGACTGTTCGTCTCCCGAATAGATGTTTTTGCGGTTTTCATTGAAACCAGAAAAATAGGTTGTAAATTTTGAGAACGATTCAACCTTTGCTAAATCATCCGACGTGTACTTCCCTTCTTGTCTCTTCATCCACAAGGGTAAATCGGCCGAAATGAGCTCGCCCTTAAACATATTGCCATATCCCGCTTGTTTACCAAAGCCTTTCACCACTTCTGCACGAAGATTTTTCTGCGCCTCCTCACCCTTCTTGTCTTCGTTTGCCCGATAGGCTTCAGCAAAATTTTGTAATTCTTCTGAAGAAAGAGATAGGAGTTTCAACGCATTTTCAATAAAATCCCGATGATAATCATCCATAATCTTTTTCACCACTTTGTAGTCTTCATTGCGCTTTTCATCTTTGGCAATAAATCCCGCCTTGTTAATGTTTTCAAGGGTTTTCCCCACTGGCTTCAACTCAAAACGCAAGGTTTTACTCTGTTTAAATAAATTTGTAAAATTCTTCATATTTCGTTATTTTTTTATCTTAATTTCCGCCACAAAGGTAGCATTTTTTTATTTTAAAACATTAATTATTACCGCTTAAACCGCTCATTCAACAACACGCTAGAATGCGAATTTAAAAAACGACCGATAGCCTTCTGCTCCTGCTTCTCAAGCCCATCATAGCGAAACTGAAAATCCTTCAGAAAATCAGAAAGAACATCTTTATTAAACAAACCAAGAACCCTGCCCAAATCACGATTCACATTTATCTCCCCAATCTTACTCAGCACATTATCTAAACGATTCACC
>JBKEAC010000074.1:0-23405 GCA_047971925.1 Mangrovibacterium sp. | reverse complement strand
ACTTCTATATTGTAAAAACTGAATTCAGTTTTTGTAATATATATGACGCATATCATGCGTCGCTACGAATGTTTTTTGTAATAAAAGTGAGGTATGTTATGCGTCGCTACGGTTTGCAAATGTTTCGATTTACTTACCGTTAGGTGGGTGAGGGATTGAAGTGGAAATCCTTTTGCGGAGGAACGAAGCAAAAGATTGGAACGGAAAGCCCGACGGCAGGGAGTGGGAATGCGGTGGGGAGGAATGCCGGCACCCCCCCAGAAACAAGAAACGAGGAAGAGGAGAGGGGCTTGTTTTTTGTTCAGCACCGAAATGCTGATTGTTTGAAAAGGGATAAAAAAATACGAGGGCAAGCTTTTTTAATTTGCTGCCCTCGTTTTATTTAGAATTAAACCCTTTCTCTTGAAAAGTTTACCTTTATTCAGCGGAAAATGGGGAATTGAAATTGCAAATGATTAATTGAATTTGCGAATTTGGAACCAATTGTCGTGCATAGAAAAACCAATTCGAATGCGATAGTAATTTTCTCGAATGAGGTGCGATCTTTTTGTTCCGTAGGTTCCAGCTTCAAAGCTTAAATCAATGCGAGAAGAGCCTTTTCGTAGCGGAAAACCAAAACCAGCAGAGATAGCGGCATCGGTTAACTGATTAGAACGAATAACGAGGTAGTCTTCGGTGAAACGGGCACCCAAACGATAGTTAACACGTTGGAAGAATGGAGAAAGGAAATTTTTTGTTGGGGTGTATTCCACACCAGCATTAATAAAAGTGCTGTTAGTTAAATCGGCCCCTTTTACATTATATTTGTGATCGCTCCAATGCTGAAGTCCAAAGTCAACAGCATAGAGCATGTGTCGATGGTCGTCAACAGAAATTCCGAAACCGAGGCTCAAAGGTAAGTCATATGCCGATGATTTTGTATCATCTTCATCGTAAATGACACCAGCAGCATTGTATGAAGCTGTTTCTCGGTGAGTTACTAAGTTTTGAGTTGGAGTAATAGTAGCTCCAAGTCCGATGGTATTATTTTTAATATCGAATTGATATTGAGCACCAATTTCAAAAAAGAAGTTGTAAAAGAAGTCGGTAGTTAAATTTGTTACAGCATATCCGTTTTGAAGAATTGAAGTGATGTCGTGGGTTTCATTTTGAGTTCTTTTTCCAAATAAGAACGAGCCCTTAACACCTAAAGAAAAGCGATTAAATGGAGCGTAAGACATCGCTAAATATCCCCGGCTGATGTCTCCGTATCCTGTTGTAATGATGGGATATGAAAGGTTTGTTCCTTCAATTTCCGATGATGAGTTAATTTCATAGCCAGTTGAGCTGTAGGGGTTAATGCCTAGTCCACCAGCAAATTTTGGGCTTATACGGAATGCTAAAGCGAAATAGCTGAAATTACCATTGAATATGGACGAATTATCATTTCCCTGCTTGAAGGTTGAGAATTTTCCATCAACACCGCTATCGAAAACGACACCAAGAGAGTCAATTCCCTGATAAGAAGCAGGGTTTAGCATGTTAATGTATCGATTGGTTTGGATTCCAATTCCTGCATTTCCCATTCCCGAATTAACGATGTTTACTTGCGGTTTCAACTCGCCCAATCCATACATTGAGAACGGGTTTCGAGTGTTGTTTTGTGCAAGTGCACTTGTAGCTCCTGCAATTGAAAAACAAAGGAGGATTGTATATATAATAGAGAATTTCTTAGTCATTTTGTAGGAAATAGAGGTTTAATTTTGTTTTCATTTTTCCCGACATACCAGTACTTGTAAAGATAAGTGCATCGGAACTGCTATACATGTCGGTTGCTTTTAGTGCTACCACAAGTCCGTTTTCATCGTCATAAACTCCGTCGCTCATTTGGCTTGCTATGTAGTTAGTTATATTGGCATAGTAGTAATATTCTCCATTCAGAACATCTTTGTTGAGTTTTGCAGTGATGTTGTTTGAACCGTCGGACAATGCGGAGCTAGGAAGAAACTCATTGCGCTTGTTTGTGTAGTAAAAATAGAGTTCTTCGGGCAGGAAGTCGCGATTATTTTCTGTCATTTCAGGCACAAGAATTAAATCGGTTCTCACTAGATATTGGTTAACCATGCCATTAATTTGCTCAATAGAAGGGAAGCTTAGTTTAACCATTAGCCCTGTTGTTCCTTGAATTGCTGCTAAGTTGTTGCTGCTGCTAGCAGGCAATTCATGTTTTTGCTCCATTAAATTTTCGAAAGCGGTTCCTGTTCTGTCATAGCTCATGCCGCTGTAGTTCGAGTTGTCGGTTTCTTTGTTTAGAGCATATTCTTTTTGGGTTTCCTCAATTGTTTGTCTTTCGTGCGTGTATAGTCGAAGTTGAATATCGTCTTCTTTTTTATTAGAAAAGCCAAGCACAATTGGATCGCCATCGGTTTGTTTCAATGCAAATCCTTTGTGGAACGAACCAAAATTAGTGTTCGAGTTTTCGTCGTTTTCGTCGTTTTGAATCCAATTGAAGACTTCCAAACCAAAATCAGCATTTAGCGTAAATTCGATACTGTCATTGTGCGGAATTGGTCGGAAGCGCACTTTTCCAACAATGTCGGCTTCATTATAAGGATAGATTGTTGTGTTGTAATTATAGTCGGGCGATGTGTTTGGTTTGTCATAAATGTCAAGTTCTGATGAAAGTTGGTAGATTGAAAACTCAACAATCTTCATGGTGTCGCCTAAGTAGTAATCAGAATATCTCATGCGAACGGTTAGTGAGTCGAAAGAAACATCATCGCTAATTTCTGAATATTTTACTTTAAAGAAGTGTGTTATTTCGGTTTTCCCGAGGCTAGGATGTTCATATGTGCCTACCAACACCTGTTGAAGCGAGGAAGCTTGTAAAGAGTCTACTTGAATGGTAGATAAATTGACCGAAAATGTATCGGAAAGAAAAACTTTTGAGTGAGAGTTTACTAAGTCATCACCCACTTCAAAGCTGCTATCGCCAATGCTACAAGCAGCTAATATTAGTAGCACAGAGGCCAGAAACCAGTTCCTATTCATTATTTTTTTTTGTTGAATCTGAATTATATAATCGAATTAGCTTGCAAACTTACAGAAAGAATGCCGATGATGCAAGTAATAATTTCAAATCGGAGTGATAGAAAGTTAAATTAATCAAAATAACATTTTTAAGCAGAATAAGCTTGCATAAAAGAGTTGAATAGTTTAAGTTTGCGTGCTGATATTGTAAAAATAATAAATACGATTAATAAAATGATTTTGAAAAACTTTTTTTCTAAGAAGCCACATTTGGTTGCAGCTCGATATGCTATGTTGGCATTAGCAGCGATTTCTATGTCTACAGGATTTGTTTCTTGTAGCGATGACGATGATGATTTATTGGGTAACTGGGTACTTCTTTCTACAATGAACGGGTCGAAAAGATCGCAAGCAACTGGCACAACAGTGGAAGTGGGCGGTGTTGAATATGGATTCATAGGTACAGGATTGGATAACGATGGTGATCCTTTGGTTGATTTTTGGAAATATAATCCACTACTAGGCGGATCTGGTTCATGGGAGCCAGTAGCTGATTTTCCAGGTATTGCTCGTTGGGATGCTACATCATTCTCATTGAATGGCAAGCTTTATGTGGGTGCTGGTTATACTGATATCGCAGGTCAAGACGCAAAAACAGTGGAGTACTTGAAAGATTTTTACATGTATGATCCTTCAACTGATCAATGGACTGCAATCGATGATTTGCCTACCTCGGCGGTGGGTCTTAGAGGTTGTACTTCTTTTGTTTTAGATAATAAGGCTTTCGTTTGTTTCGGATATGATGGCAAAAATGAATATAAAGAAATTTATGTTTTTGATGGTGCTACCCAATCATGGGCTCCAAATGTAACAACTTTCCCTGGTCAGAAATTAAAAGGTGCAGCAGCATTTGTGATTGATGATTTGGCTTATGTTGGTGCAGGTGTTTCTAATGGTAGTTATAGAAAAGAATTTTATTCTTTCGATGGCGAGAACTGGACGAAACTTCATGCTTTGATTTCTGATGATAACGATGACTATTCAAAAGATGATGATTACGACAACAACATCGTTCGTAGCTATACTGCAACTTTTGTGATGAACGGATGTGGTTATTTTGCAACAGCAACAATGGGAAGTGCTAGCCAATCGGTGTGGGAATATCGTCCTAGCGATGATCGTTGGGTTGAAAAAACATCTTTCGAAGGTGCTTCTCGTAATGGTGCCGTAGGTTTTACTATTAATGGTGTTGGCTTTGTGGCAACGGGTGGTAGTTCAGCAGCTGTTTATGATGATATTTGGAGATTTGAGCCAAATGCTGATCAATCAGATAGCGATAACTAGAATTTGAATTGCTTGATTAAAATATAAAAAGCTTCGGTGTTATTTAGCACCGAAGCTTTTTTTTGAAAAAAGAAGGAAAGAATTTCGCATTGGGAGATAAAAATGATTAGTTTAGCCCAATTATTTTTAAAAAAACAAAGCAAATGAAAAGAGTTATTTTAGTGATAGGGATACTAGTGGGAGTTGTATCGAGTACTTTTGCAGAATCACTAGTGAATTTAGGTTTAAAAGCTGGCTATGTGTCATCGTCTATTCAGGTAGAAAGTCTAGATGATGCGAGTATTCATCAATTTATGTTTGGGGCTTGGGGAAGATTGAATATTGGGGAGCGGGTGTATGTTCAGCCAGAGTTGTTCTATCTGAAAAAAGGAGGCGAAGAATTGAAGTTTGATTCTTATAATGTTCCTGTTTTATTAGGCTATAAGTTAGTTTCTGATGGTCTTTTTAATTTAAGAGCAAATGCAGGACCTGTTTTTTCTTTTGTGAGTGGAATCGATGAAGATGTTTTAGATTTGCACTATAAAGATAATTATACTGCAATGCAATTTGGTGTGGGAATTGATGTTGCTATGTTGAGCCTCGATGTAGCAATGGAGCGTGGAGGTAATATTTCAGATATGCGCGATTTTGATGCAAATCCAGCTATTTTCATGGTGACTTTAGCTTGGAGATTTTTGTAGCCAATAAATTTAGATAACTTTGCAAGCTCAAACAAATGTAGATTGTTTGAGCTTTTTTTGTTTAAATATCAAGCTCATGTTTTTTAAGATAATTCTGATAATTGCTATTGTTACACAGTTTGTGGCAGCAGGAATTGCTATAAGTTTAATTAGGAAGACAAAGTATAATGCTTCGTGGATGTTGCTCACGGCAGGTTTTTTGTTGCAAGCTATTCGTCTTGTGGGTGAATATTTGCCAATAGCGGGGGTTAGGAAGACAGAGCAAGCAGAGCAAATTATGGCCTGGTCGGCTATTTTAATGGCTTTTCTCTTTGTGATGGGCGTGTTTTATATTCAGAAAATATTTAAACATATGCACAAAATGGAAATTCAGCGCAGGCAGAGCGAGAAACTGTTGTTGAATGCCACCATTCAGGCTGAGGAGAAAGAGCGAAAGCGATTTGCTAAAGAGGTGCATGATGGTCTTGGTCCATTGTTGTCAACGATAAAGATGTCGGTTTCTGCTTTATCATACTTAGAAATCGATCAGAAGTCGCGATTAATTGTTAATAATACCAATGAGGTTATTGATGAAGCTATCAAGTCAATTAAGGAGATTTCAAATAATTTAAGTCCACATGTGCTTGAGAATTTTGGTTTGATGCGTGCTATTCAAAATTTTGTGAATAAACTGAATGCGCTCAAGATGGTTAAAATAATTTTTACGAGTAATTTAGGTGTGCGTCGATTTGATCGGAATCTGGAGGTGGTGCTTTATCGTGTGATTTGCGAGTTGATTAATAATACGATAAAACATGCGAAGGCAAACGAAATTTTGGTAGATTTGAAAATTGAAACTAGAATGCTAATTATTAATTATTCTGACGATGGTATTGGTCTAAATTTGCAACGTGAGTCAAAGTTGAATCATGGAGGAATGGGGCTTTCAAATATTTTTTCAAGAATTAGCTCTCTAAAAGGTAAGATTGATTTTGATAATAAGCCATCGGGTGGGATAGCGGTTAAAATAACTGTAGATGTTTAGTGCAGGAGGCAATGCTGTGTGAAGTTGAATAATTTTTTAAGAGAAAACGAGTCATAAACGTTGTAGTGTTGCCTGAGAAAATGAATAAGATAGATTTGCAAGGAGCAACTAAAATACAAATTATAAGCAGATGGAAAGTAAAAAGATTAAAGTGATTTTAGTTGATGATCACACATTGTTTCGAAATGGTTTACGCATACTCTTAGATGCGTCAGGAATGTGCGATGTGGTTGGAGAGGCTTCCAATGGTCAGGAATTTTTATCGTTATTGACTAAAACAACTCCCGATGTGGTGTTGCTAGATATTGAAATGCCGGTAATGGATGGAATGGAGGCAGCTAGAAAATCGCTTGAGCTTTATCCGGACTTGCGAATTATCACGCTGAGTATGTATGGAGAAGAATATTACTATTATGGCATGGTTGATGCTGGGGTGAAAGGCTTTCTATTGAAAAACTCCGATATTACAAATGTCATGGAGGCAATTGATGCTGTCAATTCGGGGTTAAATTATTTTTCATCGGAATTGCTAGATAATTTAGTAAAGAACTTCAAGACAAAGCCAGATCGACATGTGAAAGAAATGGATTTGCTATCTTCTCGTGAAGTGGAGATTCTCGTTTTGATATGCCGAGGATTGTCGAATCAAGAGATAGCAGATGAGCTGTATATCTCAAAACGTACAGTAGATAAGCATAGAGCAAATATTCTAGAAAAGAGTGAATGCAAGAATACTGCTCAGTTGGTTGTCTATGCCATAAAAAACAAACTTGTGGAAGTGTAGGATTTGTATTTTCAAAAAGATAAGAAGTAATCCGTAAGCGGATTTGCACAGGAATAAAAATAAAGAGTTCGACATGGTGCCGAACTCTTTCATTGTTTAAATTAGTCTTTGATTGAATTAATAACTAATCCTGATCGTAACTTTGGTTCAAACCAAGTTGTTTTTGGTGGCATGATATTTCCCGAATCGGCAATATCTATGAGTTGCTGCATTGACACTGGATAGAGTGCAAAAGCTGCTTTCATTTCACCGCTATCAACGCGTCGTTTCAATTCGCCTAGCCCTCTGATTCCACCAACGAAATCAATGCGTTTTGATGTTCTAAGGTCGGTGATATCTAGGATAGGCTCAAGCACCTGATTTGAGAGAACAGTAACATCGAGCACGCCAATAGGATCGTTGCTGAAAGTGCCTTCCTTAGCATTTAGTTTATACCAATAGTTATCGATATATAAACTAAATTCATGCAGTTTGCTAGGTTTGAATATTTCTTTTCCCATTTGCTCTACATAAAACGAGGCTTCGAGTTCTAAAATGAATTCTTCCGATGATAATCCGTTTAGGTCTTTAATCACCCGGTTGTAGTCCATTATTTGCAACTGATTGTCGGGAAAATGTACAGCCATGAAGAAGTTGTAAGATTCCGAACCGTTATGATTTGGGTTTTGTTTTTTACGCTCTAACCCAATTCGTGCCGCTGCTGCAGTTCTGTGATGACCATCGGCAATGTAGGTAGAATCGATTTTGTTTTTGAAACATTCTTCAATCAGCGAATTATCGTCGCTACTGTCAATAGTCCATAATTGATGAAGGAAACCATCATCGGCAATGAAATCGTAGGCTGGTACTTGGTTTTCTACAATTCGAGCAATAAGATTGTCAATTTCGTCAACAGCTTTGAAAGAAAAGAACACAGGCTCGATATTAGCATCTAGCCATTGGGTAAGAATCATTCGATCTTCTTCTTTGTCGGGTCGTGTTAACTCATGTTTTTTAATGATTCCATTTTCATAGTCTTCACAAGATGCAAGACCAACAATTCCATATTGTATTCTACCGTCCATTCCTTGGGCATAGATGTAGAATTTTGCATTTTCATCTCGTATTAATAGTCCTTCGTTTTGGAATTCTTCAAAATTATCTTTAGCTTTTTGGTAAACAGCGTTTGAATGAATGTCTGTTCCTTCTGGGCAATCAATTTCTGCATGGGTAATGTGAAGCAAAGAAATGTCGTTGTCGTTTGCTTTTTCAGCAGCTTCAGCTGAATTCATCACATCATAGGGTAGGCAGCTTAAATGCGCTGCAATTTCAGTTGGAGGCCGTAATCCTCTAAATGGTTTGATCGTTGCCATAGGCTTTTTTTCTTTAAATTATTAAATAGAGAGAAGCCACAAATTAGGAGTAATTCCTAATTTGTGGTATTTAAGAACTTTAGTTTGCAGCTTCAAAAGCTTGCATTGTTTCAATGAGAACTTGCACACTTTCAAGCGGCATTGCATTGTAAATTGAAGCTCGGAATCCGCCAACATCGCGGTGTCCTTTAATTCCAACGATGTTTCGAGATGCAGTAAATTCAATGAATTTAGCTTCTAAATCTTCATGCCCTTCAGTCATTACAAAAGTAACATTCATGTTAGAACGATCTTCTGCTGCAGGAACGGTTGCTTTGAATAACTTGTTTCTGTCAATTTCACCATAAAGGCGTTCTGCTTTTTCGTTGTTTATTTTTTCAATCGCTTCAACTCCGCCAAGTGCTTTAAGCCATTTTAATGTTTGAAGGCAGGCAAACACGGCTACCATTGGAGGTGTGTTGTACATTGATTCTTTTGATGCGTGAGTTTTAAAATCAAGCATTGTAGGAATTTTTCGACCATTCGCTCCGAGTGCGCTGTCTTTTACAATGACAAGTACAACACCTGCTGGGCCTAAGTTCTTTTGAGCACCTGCATAAATACAATCGTATTTCGATATATCAATCGGGCGACTGAAAATGTCAGATGACATGTCGGCAATCATTGGAATTGACACGGTAGGGTCGCTCTTGATTTGAGTTCCAAAAATGGTGTTGTTGGTTGTGATGTGAAGATAACTAGCATCGCTAGGAGTGCTGAATGTCTTAGGGATATAGTTGAAATTCTTGTCGGCAGAAGAAGCCACTTCAATTACATTACCAAAAAATTTAGCTTCTGTGATGGCTTTCTTTGACCAAACTCCAGTGTTTAAATAGGCAGCTTTTTCTCCCATGAGGTTGTAAGGAACCATGTGGAATTGTAGGCTAGCACCACCTTGAAGAAATAATACAGAGTATCCTTCAGGAACTTTTAGAAGTTCTTTTACTAGCGCAACGGCTTCATCCATCACGGCTACACATTCTTTACTTCGATGCGAAACTTCTAAAATAGATAGTCCAGTGTTTGCAAAATTGATGGAAGCTTTTGCAACGGCTTCTTTAGTGAATTCTGGCAAGATTGATGGTCCTGCATAAAAGTTGTGTTTCTTCATACGTATTTTTAAATAATTAGTAATATGTTATACTTGCTTTTTAATTAATGCTTATAGATATGTGACGCTTTTATTTTTCGTAAAAATAAACAATAATACCTCTAAAAGATAGATATTTCATGTTTTTTATTTTGACTAATATGTTTTTTGCTTTTATTATAGATAAACAATGTAATTGATAAACTAATACGGCTTAAATATAGAAACTTAAATTTAAATTAACATAGACTTGAATCACTTTTTTTTTGTTGATTAATTTTTTGTTGGTTTTGAAAAGTGCTTTAATGTAGAATAATATTTATAAAGTAAAACAAGGAGTGTGTTTTTATTGCATTTTTTATATTCTAATTCATTAAATTGCATAAAAGTAAAATATTATATGAAAGACAAGAAATATCTATTTTTCTTTTTAACTGTGATGGTTTGTACTGTGAGTTGGTCAAGATAGCCAACTTTAAACAGTATCATTATTGTTTTTTTTTTGTTTCGAGAATACTAAGTTACCCGTTGGCGGAATTAATTATTTGCATTTTTAACGAAGAATGTGTTATGCATATTCGAGTTTCATTGGTATTTAGGGAACTTCTTAAAATTAATTATTGAATTGAGGAGTCTGCTAAAGATACATTGCAATGTGTCACTATCAGGAAGATTGTGTAATATCTTATGAATCTACCACTTAATCATCGTCAATCGACGCTCTTAATGACTATATACGTTAGAATACTACGATTTAAAATAAAGCTTATTGGTCCATTTTTATTTTGAAATGGTGTTTTAAGCAAACTTATTAGTCCATTTTTATTTTGAAATGGTGTTTTAAGCAAACTTATTAGTTCATATTTTTTTTGAAATGGTGTTTTAAGCAAACTTATTAGTTCATATTTTTTTTGAAATGGTGTTTTAAGCAAACTTAATTATCGATATTTTTTTTGATGTGGTGCTTTAAGCCAACTTAATTAGCGTCATTTTTTCGCATGTGGTAAGTTAAGCTTCAATTTATAATGTAATAAGAAGTCTTTTAGCAACGATCTTTGTTCGGTATAAGCCTAATGATAAGTTATCGTATTAAAAATGCGCTGATTTAATTCCGCCAACGAGTTAAGTTCAATTAAAATTGAGAAAAGTAGCTAGAAGTGGTGAGCTACTTTAAGAAGAATTTAGAAATAATGCAGAAAAGAGTGAATTTTTAATATTTTCTTAGGTTGGCTGCATTTATATTTATAAATTAGCTGCCAGAAAGAAAAAGTTTAGATGATTGCAACAGAATTATCTTGTGAATATATAGAATCGCAAGCAATTTTTAAAATTGAACTCGAAGGACCAATTGATGAAAACAGAGTAATCGCTATGTGGGAATATATTTTTCGGCATAAGCTAGTTCCACCAGAAACAAAGCGGTTCTTATTTGATAACAGATTTGGAGTATATGTTGATTTAGCCGATCAACCATCGAAATTATTAAAGCTATATAAGAAAAATCTGGCTTTTTTCAAAGGATCGCGGATAGCCGTTGTTACTCGATGTCCGCAAGTGATTGTGCAGGTGTTGCACATGCAGAGAGAATTTCAGCAAGCAGTTCATGAGCGTTTTCAAACTCTAGATGCTGCCACAGCTTGGCTGATGTCAGATAAAGAGCTTAGTTATGCGATTTATGATTGAATGATTTTAATGGATAAAAATTAAAAACAAATGAAAAGAGGTAAGTTAATGCTATGCGTATTTTTCTTCGCATTACTCATTGTTGCGTGCAAGGATGCAGATTATTCAGCGAATGATTCAAACTCGGCAACTAAAGAATGGATTAGCAAAACAATGACGAATTACTATCTTTGGGCAGATGAATTGCCATCAATCGCAATGTCCGATTATCAAGACCCAAGTGAATATTTTGCAGATTTACTTCATGCTGATGATAAATGGTCGTATATCACCGATGATTATGCAAGTTTAGCTGCTGAAATGCTTAGCGGAACTCCATTGTCGATGGGATATTCTCCTTTGTTTTTTCGATTTTCAAACGAAAGCAACAATTTAGGAATGGTGGTCGAATATGTTTATCCGAATAGTCCAGCTAGTGAGGCCGGCATCAAAAGAGGTGATATTATCTATAAAATCAACGATACTCAACTTACATTGTCAAACTATAGCTCGCTCTATGCAGAGACCTCATGCGTGCTTGAAACTGCAGTTATTCAAGGAGGAGTGCTTATGCCTACTGGGATAAGTATAAGTTTAGAGGCTAGAATTGTTGAAGCCGATCCCTCAATCTGTTATAAGATTATTGAAAACAATGGAACAAAAGTTGGATACTTTTTTTACGCCTCGTTTGTAACGGGAACAAATGACGTCTATTTGAAAACAATAGAAAACATCATGAGCTATTTTAAGAGTAATGCTGTCGATGAATTAATTGTAGATTTGCGATACAACGGAGGAGGTAATGTTGAAGCTGCAAGATTCCTAGCCTCGTCAATTGTGCCACAAGAAAACTCGATCAATCAAACAAGGATGATTAATCTGAAATATAACAACGCATATGAGCAATATTTGAAGGCTTATAGTCCAGATAATCTATATTATAATTTTGAAAAAGTACAGGTGAATCTTAATTTAGACCACATTTATTTCCTTACAACAGGATCTTCAGCATCGGCTAGTGAATTAACAATTGTGGGACTACAACCATACATGGATGTGAAGATAGTTGGAGAATCTACCTACGGGAAATATACAGGAATGTACGTTTTTGCCGATGAAAAAGAGGAGTGGGGAATGCTTCCAGTTTGTATGAAATATGCAAATTCACAAGGTTATACCGATTTTGCTGAAGGACTGAAGCCCGACATTGAAGTGCAAGATGATTGGACTAATTTCTATGAATTGGGAGATGTTGATGATCCGATGATTCAAGCAGTATTTAATGATCTGAATGGAGTGGGGCAGCAGTTAGTGGAAAGAAAGAAATTAAGCAAATTTAAACCAATCGATAATAAAGCTGTAAATCCGCTGAAGAAGAATGCATTTGTTGTGAAATGAAAATAGAACTGTTCCAGCTTGTCTTTAGGAATAACTCATTTGGATAAAGAAATTGAAATTTGTATATTGAAATCTGAGCATTCACTCAATTTCATTATACAATTGTCCTTGAATTTTAACTAAAATAATTATGCGTGCACATTTCTGAATTCGCTTGGCGAGATTCCGATATTCTTTTTAAACATGCGGGTGAAATGTTGCGGGTATTTAAAACCTAACTCATAAGCCACTTCATTGAGCGGTTTTGAAATGTCGAGAACTTTATCTTTAGCAATGTGCATCATTTGGAGCTGAATGAATTCTTGAGCCGTTTTTCCTGTTTCTTTTTTAATTAAATCGCCAAAGTAATTAGCTGAAAGGTGTAACAAATCGGCAAAGTGAGCCACCGATGGCAAACCGATGAGCTGAGGTTTGTTTGATTTGAAATAACGCTGTAGCTCGTTTTCAAACTTTTCTAAAATACCTTTGTTCGCATGTTCGCGCATAATGAATTGGCGATCATAGAAACGCAAACAATAGTCAAGGAAAAGTTGAATGTTATTTATAATCAGTTTTCGGCTGTGCTTGTCGATAGGTTGATTGATTTCAAATTGAATTTTATCGAAAAGTTCAATAATCATTTTCCGTTCTCGCTCTGAAGTGTGAAGAGCTTCGTTAATCGCATAAGAAAAGAACGTATATTCGCTTATTCGTTTGGCTAAATCGGTGCCCAAAATTAAATCAGGATGAAACATCAGTGCCCATCCTTTTCTCGTGTTGGTGTTTTTGCTTTTCACAAGTTCTAGCATTTGTCCTGGTTGCACAAAAACAAGGCTGCCTTCTTGATAATCGTATGAGTTTCTGCCATAGCGCAATTCTCCGCAATCGGTTTCTTTCAAAAAAATGGCATATACTCCATAATAAAAGTGCGAATGTTCAGTGTAATTTATTTCGGTTTTTGAGTAGTCAATAATGCTAACCAAAGGGTGCAAGGTTTCAATGTTGTTGAGTTTGCAATAATCGTTAACTTGTTCAATTCGGAATATGTTTTTCATGAGCGCTCATTTTTTTAGCAAAGATATAAAGGCATTTCATTTACAAATTATTTAAAAGGAAAATCAGTAAAAATGGTAGGCGCAGAATGAAGAATCAAATTCCATTTTGAGGGATAGCTATTGGTAATATGTGCAGAATGATATTTTTTGCTTTACGCTTCCTTCTTTTGAATGACCATTGAGTTTAATGCTGTCTTTAATTTCTTGAATTTGCGAATGCAAATTGGTGTGTTTGTGTGTTTTTTTCTTTATTCCTCATGAATGACTATGAATATACTAACCTGAGTTTAGGATAGGCTTTTGGTTCTGGAATTATTTGAAAATAGATTTCCATAAAAAGCTTTAGATATCTCCCGTAGAGATATCTAGTCCGAAACTCAGGCTAATATAAATTATTGACTGTGAAAAGTAGTTTAGTTTCTGATCTTCACTTGCTCCTTGATTGATTCTAATACGGAGATGTCACTATTCGTCAATTGTCTATTCTTAAGATTTAGAGAAATATTTTTTGAAGTAGTTCCGCCAATTTGGAAGAGTTGATTTTCCCCAGTCACATCGAAACTGTTAAATTCACAATCTTGGCTGTTTGAAATTTTAGCTGCCACTCCCTCTTTTTCTAATTTAAGTTTCACATTAGAAAAATTGAATTTAGAAGTGTAATTCATGTTTATTCCCTCATTTGCTCTAATGATCAGGTGGTCGAAAGAAATGTTCTCAACCGGCATTTCTGGTATTCCCATTGCTTTGATAGCCATTTGAGCACCATCAACAAAGATATCTTTGAAGTGCATATTTCTGAAAACAGGAGTTTCTTCGCTCACCTGAGCTTCCTCTACAATTAAATCGCCAGTAATAGGGTCTTCAGTAGCCGATTTGCCAGCATAATAAAGATTGAATCTGATGGCTTCTGTTGGAATTTCACTCATACGGATATTCTCCATCCAGATATTTTCAACAACTCCGCCACGACCGCGTGTTGATTTAAAGCGCAGACCGCAATCGGTTCCAATGAATGTGAGGTTTTTAGCATAAATATTGTTCACACCGCCCGACATTTCGCTACCCAGCACAAATCCGCCATGACCATGATAAACCACACAATCGGTAATTACGAATAGTTCGGTAGGCTTAGCTCTATCGCGACCTTCTTTATCTTTTCCTGATTTAATACAAATAGCATCATCGCCAACATCGAAAGTACAGTTGCTGATTGTTCCAATGCGACAAGACTCTAAGTCTAGTCCATCGCCATTCTGAGAATACCAAGGATTTCTAATTGTAAGATTGCTAATTACCACATGCTCGCACATTAGTGGATTAACATTCCATGCGGGTGAATTTTGAAAGGTAACACCATCTAATTTAAGTTTCGAGCAATTAACAAAACTCACCATTACAGGGCGCAAGTATCGCTTGTAGTTTGCCATGTTTTCTGCCGTTTGAGTCTGAGGCATTTGAATTAACCCTTCTTGAGCATCTCGATAGAAGGTGTCAGGATACCAGCGTTTGCCATCATCGCTCAAAGCACCTTGTTTTATGATTGTGTTCCATTGATTATTGGTCATTTTCTCTTTTTTGATTATTCGCCAAGCAATACCGTTCCCATCGAAGATTCCCTTCCCAGTGATAGCAACGTTTTCAAGATTAATACCCATTATTGGCGATTCGCAGCGCAAAACGCTGTTGCCTTCAAAATAAGATTGAATGAGTTGATATTGTGCAACATCAGGAGTGAATGAAATAAACGCACCTGAAGCGGTGTGAAGATTGACATTGCTTTGCATGTAGATAGGACCAGTAGTCCAAAGTCCTGCAGGAATAAGCACCACACCACCACCATTTGAAGAGCATGTTTTAATCGCGGTGTTGATAGCCTCAGTGCAAAGACTGTGCTTGTTAGGCTCTGCACCAAAATCAATGATGTTGAGCGTATCAGGTTTAAAACTTGTTTGTTGCACTTCGGGCATGTCAAATGGAATAGTTAGTCCTGCAAGTGGATTATTTTCTTTAGGAGTAGAATTATTACTATTAGGACAACATGAGCTTGCAACGAGTAAGCTCGTTGAGGCTAATGTAATGAATGTTTTTTTTATCATGTTTTGTTATTTTGTGAAGAGATTATTTAAGATTATATTATTTTGCTAGCTCCATTGCTTGGGCTAGTTGTTTAGAATGTCATTTTGCCACATGGCGAGCGTTTTTCATCCTTGAATTTGATTGTTGTATAAATAGGTATTAGCAAAGATGGAAAACAAGATATTTATTGAATTGGATTCCAGATATCTGATTTTCGTTTGGCAAAGATATTTGTTGGAGTATATTTCTTAGCTTGTTTCTTGCTTAATTGGTGAGTCCATGATAGACGAGATGTTGGGTTTGCTCCTTTTCCTGTTGATTGATACTCGGCATAATAGGCTGTTTCTTTACGATTGGTATTTCCCCAGTCGCTCCAGCCTTCTGCCTTAATGTGTTCTCCCATATTGCAGTTAATGAATACTACATTAGCATAGGCGCGCCATGGTCTGCCAAGAAAGCAATTTTTCACGCCAACATCGGCTGTGAGTCTGCAATTTCTAAATATAAATCCATAGGTTTGATTTTTCACATTACTTGCGGCAGTAATATAGGAATCAGATTTACTGTGCAGTTCACAATCATCGAAAAGAGCAGTAGCTTGACCGAAAATAAAATCAGTAGTACCCTCGATATAGCACTTCGAGAAATATTGTCGAGCACCTTCGCCATCTGCATAAAGAGTGTCCTGATTGCCAAGTAATCGGCAGTTGTTAATTGAGCATCGATCTCCTTCGAGGTGTAGTGCAACTGCTTGTCCTACTTTTCCTGCAGAATTAATAATTGTGAGGTTTTCTAGATGGACATCGTTTGATTCTACCTTTAGTGTGTAGGTGTGGAAAGTGCTGTTTCTTCCAAGATTAATAGTTTTGAAATAATCGCCAAAAGTAATAATGGTGTTTTCTGGATTTTCGCCAATGAGCGAAAGTTTGTTGTTCCAAGCATATATACAAACTTTTTCAGCATATACACCAGGCTTAATGCGAATGATTATTGGAGCATCGGGAAATGATTTGGCATCGTTGATAGCTGCCTGAATACTGCTGTAGTCTCCACTACCATCTTTAGCCACAATCAGTTCGTAATTCACTTCTGCGGCATTGCTCATGAAGCAAATGACCAAGAAGCCTAGTAAAAAAAGTTGTTGTTTAATTGTTTTTGTCATTTGTTTGAAATTTGTTTTTTAAATTTTCAAATGTTTTGTGCCATCAGAATAATTCTCTTGCGAGAGAAATTTGTGTTCAAGGCATTGTTTTGAGTATTCAAATTGTTATTATAAAGAAGGCAGCCAATCTGCCTCATAAGCGGGTATGTTTGTTTCTTTTTTGAATATATTCTCAAGAGTATATGTTTGAGCTTGCTCTAAACTTAATTGGTGCGACCAACTTACTCTTCGTTTTGTTGGTGCCGCTTCACCCGTGCAGTTATATTCCGCATAATAGGCTGTTTTTTCATTAGATTCCTTTCCCCAATTATTCCAACCTTCTAACTTAATAATATGATCTATTTGGCAATTGAGATAGACTACTTTCGCATGTGGGCGCCATGGACGTCCGAGATAGAATGAAGCTTCAGGAGCATTGCCGGTGATATGGCAATTGCGAAAAATGAATCCGTATTTTGAGTTTTCGCCAGTAGAGGCAGCTGTTACATAGCCTGATGTTTTGCAGAAAATTACACACTCATCAAACACGCAGGTAGCCCAGCCAAAGATGAAGTCAACGGTTCCTTCAATGTAACAATTTTTATAATATTGACGACTTTGAGTACCATTGGGGTAGAGCGTATCTTGATTGCCTAGAAATCGACAATTGTTGAAGATAACTTTGTCGGCAGTTACTCGTACAGCAACAGCTTGTCCCACTGGTCCTGCAGAGTTCTCGAAGGTAATGTTCTCCGCTTTGAATCCATCACCAAAAATAAAAAAACTCGACGAGCCAGTTGTTCCCATTTCTTCTCCAAAGGTGTTGAGCTTTTGGGCGTAATCATCATTGGTGATAATAGTGCTCATTTTGTCTTCACCAATGAAGGTTACATTTGTTTTGCTATCGGCGAGCACTAGCTTTTCTTTGTAAGTGCCTTTTTTGATGAAAATGATTGTTTCCGATTTCCGAAAATCAGGCACAGCATCAATCGCTTCTTGAACGGTTAAAAAGTTTCCATCTCCGTTAGAATCAACTGTAAAATGTGCATTTTTCTGAGCTGAAGCAAAAATGCTGATGCTTAGAAGGGCGGCGATAATAAGAATTCGAGTCATTTAAATATCGATTTTAGGTTTATTGCTTTGTAGCTCTGATGTAGAATTGTGGTTTTCTACCTCAGAGCTACAAAAATAGCTAATAAATTTATTATCGATGGGGTGAAATTGCTATTTAATAGGGTGTTTTTTCGTATCGACTAATTAATTACGTTGACGTACTACTTCGTATGACAAAAGACCAGCGGCAACAGAAACGTTGAGCGACTGAATTTGTCCGAGAATTGGAATTTGAACTAGGCAATCAGATAGACGAATGATTTCTTCGCTAATGCCAAACTCTTCTGAACCCATGACAATTGCCACAGGAGTAGTATAGTCAACTTGGCTGTAACTGTCTTTAGCTTTTTCAGAAGCAGCTACTACTTTTAAACCAGATTCTTGCAAGAAACGGACAGATCCTTTTAAATCTTTGCTTCTGCAAATGGGTACTAAATGGAGAGCTCCTGCCGATGTTTTCATAGCATCGGCATTAATGCTGGCTGCACCTTTCTCAGGAACAATGATAGCATGCACACCAGCGCATTCTGCGGTTCTAACTATAGCTCCAAAATTTCGCACATCGGTTATTTGGTCAAGAACAAGAATGAAAGGATTCTTCCCTTCTTCATAGAGAGTGGGCAGAAGTGTTTCAATATTATCAAAAGTGATTGGAGAAACAAACGCAATCGCACCTTGATGGTTTTTCATGGTAATCTTGTTTAGTTTCTCAATAGGCACGTGCTGACAAGGCACGCCATGAGCTTTGATGGTGTCGAAAAGTTCTTTGTAGAGCTCGCCTTGTCCTCGTTTAAGAAGAACTTTTTCTATTTGTTTACCAGAATTGATTGCCTCAATAATGGCACGGATACCAAAAATGATATCGTCATATTTTTTCTTTGGTTTTCTATCGTAAAACATGATTCATTTAGTTATTGGGTGTTGTATTAAATATTAACCTAATCGTTTTTTTGTATTCTCGAGTTCTTCATTATTTCTACTCCAGAAATTAACCGATCGCTCTAAATTTTGCTTAGTTTGTTCGTATTCGGTAAATAATTCCGAGTTGTTTTGGTTTGTCGGAAGACTGAGTAATTCGTTTATTTCAGCTATGCGCTTTTCAAGCTTTTCAATGCTTAACTCATCTGATTCAACTTGCTTTTCAAGTCGAGCAATTGTTTTGTTAATTTCTTTTCGTTCAGCATAGCTTAATTCGGAGGCAGGAACCGATTCTGTTTTGATAGGCTCTGTTTTGATTTCTACCACAGGCTCTACTTTGGTAGAAATTGGAGCTTGCTCTAACTCTCGGAAAGATTCTATTTTTTTCTTTTCCAAGAATTCATAAATTCCGCCTAAGTGTTGTTTCACTTTCTGATCTTTAAACTCATAGACGCATTTCACCAAACCATCGAGAAATTCCCGGTCGTGAGAAACCACAAGCACAGTTCCATCATAAGATGCCAATGCTTCTTTTAGCATTTCTTTTGAACGAATGTCTAAGTGGTTTGTGGGTTCATCCATTACTAAGAAGTTCACAGGTTCTAGCAATAATTTCACCATGGCTAAACGCATGCGTTCTCCACCAGATAGTACTTTTACTTTTTTATCTACATCTTCTCCTGAGAACATGAATGCACCGAGTATATCTCGAATTTTAGTTCGGATATCACCAACAGCAATTGCATCAATTGTTTCGAAAACACTAATGCTTTCGTCGAGCATTTGTGCTTGATTTTGTGCAAAATAACCAATTTTCACATTATGACCAATGGTCATTTCGCCACTGTGTTCTAATTCTTTCAAAATGACTCTTGCGAGTGTTGTTTTTCCTTCGCCATTTTTTCCAACAAAAGCCACTTTGTCGCCACGTTCGATTGTAAGGTCGATATTCTTCAACACCTCATGAGTGCCATAGCTTTTTGAAAGTCCTTTACATTCTACAACCACTTGCCCCGATCGCAATGCTGGTGGAAATTTAATATTTAAGCGAGAATTATCTTCGTCATCTACTTCGATTCGTTCAATTTTATCGAGCATTTTTTGTCGAGATTGAACCTGCACCGATTTGGTTGCCTTATATCGAAAACGGTCAATGAAATCCTCTGTTTCTTGAATTAACTTTTGTTGATTTCTATAGGCAGCGATTTGGGTTTCTCGGGCTTCTGTGCGAAGAACTAAATATTTTGAATAGTTTGCTTTGTAGTCATAGATTCTACCTAGAGAGATTTCAATGGTGCGATTTGTTACATTGTCTAAGAATGCTTTATCGTGAGAAACCAAAACAACAGCACCA
The DNA here is from genome assembly GCA_047971925.1 of Mangrovibacterium sp. Taxonomy (GTDB): domain Bacteria; phylum Bacteroidota; class Bacteroidia; order Bacteroidales; family Prolixibacteraceae; genus JBKEDC01. Next base: position 3,387 of record JBKEAC010000074.1, on the reverse strand, counting down.
CTGTAATTACTTAAAAAGTCTTCAAGCCATTGAATGGATTCGATATCGAGGTGGTTTGTTGGTTCATCGAGTAGAAATAAATCGGGCTTGCGAAGTAAGATTTTTGCCAATTCAATTCGCATTCGCCATCCTCCACTAAACTCGGAAGTCTGTCGTTCAAAATCGCTTCGTTTGAATCCTAATCCTTTAAGTGTTTGCTCAATTTCTGCATCCATGTTAGTTGCCTCAAACATGTGAAAACGATCGTTTAAATCACTTACATCTTCAATGAGTTGCATGTATTCGTCCGATTCGTAATCGGTGCGAGTCATGATTTGATCATTTAGGCGGTCTATTTCAGATTGCATTTCAAGCACTTCCACAAATGCGGTGCGAGTTTCTTCAAAAACACTTCGGGTGTTATTCACTACCATGTGTTGTGGAAGATAACCAATTCGGGTGTGTTTATCTCCTGAAACTCGTCCTTCGCTAGGGTCTTGTTTCCCTGCAAGAATTTTGAGCATCGTTGATTTTCCAGCACCATTTTTCCCCGCTAATCCAATGCGGTCTTTTGGGGTGATTAAAAAAGAAACATTTTTGAATAATTCGTAGCCGCCGAAACGGACAATCAGATTATCGACAGATATCATAGTCGTAAATGAGGGTTTTAAATTTTGCGTAAAGATATAAAAAAAGAACCTTCCTAAAACTCTGGCTTTCAAATGTACCAATTGGAGTTGGTAAATTTAGATTGTATTAACCTGAGTCTTTATTAAGATTTTGTTTTGTTTGTTCTGTTCAAGGGCTGAATAGAAGGCACTTTTGTAAAATTGCTTTTAAAGATAAGCGTTTATACGATGTGCTTTTTTGAGCTACATGCGTAGAGGGCGTTTAGCTATTTTGCTAATATCTTTAAAAGCTTGTGGTATTAAGAGCATGTTTGAACTTCTAATTGGACAAATATCTATTCCGCCACGACGAGTGTAGAGACATGCAACCATCAATTCTTTTGGGCGATAGTGTTCTAGCAATCGACAATAGACCATTTCGCAAATTTCTTCATGAAAATGAAATTCATTGCGGAAAGAAACAATATATTTAAGCAAACTTAGTTCATCAATATGTTTTGCGCCATCAATGAAAATAAAAATGCTTCCCCAATCGGGTTGATGCGTTACTTTGCAATTGCTTCGAAGTAAGTGCGACATGAGGCGTTGTGCATTTTCATTTCCGCGCTTTGCTTTTAGTAGAGAAGGGTTTTCCTTAAAACTATTGAACACACTCAATTCTGCACTGGCTAAATGATCAATGTTTTGATAGTGCAAAAGTTCGTTTTCCTCTTCAATGCAATCATTCGTGAAAAAAGAAAGAGAAACCTTGCATTCCAATAATGATGTTATATCTTGCGTTGCATAATCAAGCATTTGAAGAATTGATAACTCTACTGTTTCGCACATGTGTTCCATGTTGAACGAGTTGAAATAGAGTTTTAGTGATTTGCTTTCTACAATATAATTAGAATTTGAGGGAATATTCATTTTAACTATCCCCGAGATTGGAAATCCACTTGTTGTTAGAAAGCTCACCTCATAATGATGCCAACAATCTATGCCGATAAATTCATTGCCGGTAATGGCATATTGCTCTCTATTTATTGAGCGAGGAACACGCTCTAATAGGCTGCGATCATAGTTTGTTGGAGCTTTGCTTCGAGCTCCTAAATGTGTTAGAAATTCTTTTTCTTCCATCGACTATAGTAATGCGGGGTCAGTAATTCCAACTTCAGAAAAAGCTTTAGCTCGTAGTAAGCAACTATCGCATTTTCCACAAGGCTTTTCTTTTGGAGCATAGCAAGTGTGTGTGTGTTTATAGTCGATACCAAGTTCGAGTCCTAGTCGAATTTCATCAGCCTTTGTGAAGTTTATAAATGGTGCGTTCACACGAATCGAACGACCGTCAACTACCGAACAAACTGTTCCTTGATTGATGGCATGCTCCATGGCAGTAATAAATTCTTCACGACAATCCACATAGCCAGAGAAATCAACTTGACTTACTCCAATGAAAATATCTTGAGCTCCAACAGCTTCAGCAACCGAGGCTGCAACCGATAGGAAAATCATGTTGCGTGCAGGTACATAGGTAGATGGTATTTTGGTGCTATCGGGATGTCCCTCTTCAATCGGAATGTTTGCATCAGTTAGTGCCGAACCTCCCCATAAATTCATTTGCATATCAATCATGAAGTGTTTGATAACACCTGCTATTTGAGCCTGTTTTGTGGCTTTTTCCATTTCCACCACATTCTTTTGTCCATAATTTAACGTGAGTGCATAAAGCTCAAAGCCTTGAGATTTTGCTAAGTGCAATGCTGTTGTTGAATCAAGTCCTCCTGACAATAATACAACTGCTTTCTTCTTTTGTTCCATTGGGCAAAGATAGCAAATAATCAGTTGTTTTTTTGTTATTGTTGTTTTTGTAGCACTAAAAATCAAGGCGCAAGATTGGTTTTCTATTATGAAAATTGGGTTTGTTTAATTTGTGCCAAGAAGGTATTAATAACCTGAGTTTCAAAAAAAAATAATCGAAACTCAGGTTATTAGCATATTATTATAACCCGTTGGAGGAAATAAACAGCGCATTTTTAATCCGATAAAGAATGATTGAGCTATAAAGGAACAAAAATCGTTGCTAAAATGCAGCTTAGTAGATTAAAAATAGGAGCTTTATTCCCAATCACGCTGTAGCGACTCATGATATGCGTTATATATAATAAAAACTGAACTCAGTTTTAACCATTGGGCAGTCCTGTATGATAAAAACTGAATTCAGTTTTAACCATTGGGCAGTGCTGTATGATAAAAACTGAACTCAGTTTTAACCATTGGGCAGTGCTGTATGATAAAAACTGAATTCAGTTTTAACCATTGGGCAGTGCTGTATGTTAAAAACTGAATTCAGTTTTAACCATTGGGCAGTGCTGTATGTTAAAAACTGAATTAAGAAAAGACCATATTGTTTATATATGTTAAAAACTGAATTCAGTTTTAACCATTGTGCAGTGCTGTATGATAAAAACTGAAGTCAGTTTTAACCATTGGGCAGTCCTTTATGACAAAAACTGAATTCAGTTAAGTATTAAATGTTACAATTTAAGCCGAATAATCGTCAATATAACTCTTAATTATTCTAAATAGCACGTTGTATTTGCTGTTTTCTAATGACTTAGAAAATAATAAAAGACGATTTTGATAAAAAATGTAATAACTTGTTCGAAAGTATTTTATATCCGTTGGCGGAATTAAATGAGAGCATATTTAATCTGTCCATTAATTGTGTTCATATATTGAAGTATGGTAAGGGCACTAATCTTACCAATAATTCTGGCAAACAGTCCATCTGTTTGTT
>JBKEAC010000073.1:0-28928 GCA_047971925.1 Mangrovibacterium sp. | reverse complement strand
CCCTACTATAACGGAAAACAGGGTGGTTTATTCCTCTCGATGCAATTATAAAAAAGGCTCTATGTTGAATTTAGTAGGTAGTGAATTGTCGAATTATGCTTGTCTGGTTAATTCTGCATGGCAATCCAACAATAGGCATTCCGCTGAAAAACGCATGGAATGTAGCTTCAATTAAATGATTAAAAGCTCCCTCACTTGTGCGCAAAGCTTCAATTAAATGATTAAAAGCTCCCTCACTTGTGCGCAAAGCTTCAATTAAATGATTGAACGCTCCCGCTAGGCGTCGGCAAGCCTCTATTAAATAATAGAAGGCTCCCGCAGGCAGTGTGCGAGCTTCGGCGTGTTTAAATCATGTTTCAAGTGCGTTGCAAGCGTGTTATAAACGTGTTTCAATCACATCCTTCTCTAAGTTAGGAACAACTAATGAGTCGAATTATTTTTACCAAGCACATTCGACATAGAACCAATCTATTTATCTCTTGTGGGTTGTCCGTGTAAACAAAACATGTTGAAGGCGATTCAAAAAAATTACGGAAAATCCAAAATTTAACTCTTGTTCCATTATTTTCTTGGTTCCTATATATTGAAATATCACTTCCTCCATTTGAAACTACTGGAAATTCAAAAGGCAATTCTCAAATTGTCAATATAAGTCCCGTTTTTTTCATAGTTCTGTTTTAATCTTGCTCGATTATTTCTTCAAAAGAATGCGCACGCTTTCGGCAATGCTCGCCGAATCAAACCGACAAAGGGCAATCAATTCCTCCTGAGTGCCATGTTCAATAAACTCATCGGGAACACCCAAGCGAACCACCCTAGCTGAATAATCATGATCGCACATGAACTCAAGCACTGCCGATCCGAATCCGCCTTGAATTACACCATCTTCAATAGTGATTACTTTCGTGAATTTCGAGAAGACCTCATGCAGCAATTTTTCATCGATTGGCTTCACAAAGCGCATATCGTAGTGCGCAACCGAAATTCCTTCTTTAGCAAGTTTTTCAATAGCATTTTGCGCATTCACCCCGGTAGTTCCGATGGTTAATATCGCTATATCGCTACCTTCAACGAGTTTTCTCCCCTTCCCCACTTCAATCAATTCAAAAGGCTGCTTCCAATCAATTATTGTTCCTGCTCCACGTGGATAACGAATAGAAAACGGACCCATGTCGGCTTGTTGCGCTGTGAACATGAGGTTTCGCAAATCAATTTCATCCATCGGAGCTGCAACAGTCATGTTTGGAATGCTCCTCATGTAAGCAAAATCGAACACCCCATGATGCGTTGCCCCATCGGCACCCACCAATCCACCGCGATCTAAACAAAACACCACATTTAATTTTTGCAATGCCACATCGTGAATCACATGATCATAGGCTCGCTGCATGAAAGTGGAATAGATATTACAAAACGGAATCATGCCCTGAATGGCCATCCCAGCAGAGAAAGTTACTGCATGCCCCTCGGCAATACCCACATCGAAAGCTCTATCGGGCATTTCTTTCATCATGAGATTCATGGAGCAACCCGAAGGCATGGCAGGTGTAATGCCCACAATTCTACTATTAGCTTTTGCAAGCTCAATAATCGTGTGCCCGAACACATCTTGAAACTTAGGCGGTTTAATCTCGCCTGTTGTTATTTTAAGAATCTCGCCTGTTGCCGGATTGAAGGCTCCTGGTGCATGATAAACGGTTTGATTTATTTCTGCTGGAGTTAATCCCTTACCCTTTTTTGTTACCACATGAAGCAACTTCGGACCGGGCACATTTTGCATCAATCGCAATGCCTTAGCTAGATATTTCACATCATGCCCATCAACGGGTCCGAAATAGCGCACACCTAAACTCTCAAATAAATTCGATTGTTTCAACAAAGCGGCTTTCACGGCATTTTCTGTTTTCTGCACTAAGCTTCTTGCGGCAGTTCCAAGCACGCTCATCTTGCCGAGGCTTGTCCAAACGTCTTTCTTTAATTTATTATATGATTCCGACGACGACATTTCGAGCAGCGTGTTTGTTAATCCTCCCACATTCGGGTCGATTGCCATGTTGTTGTCATTTAATATCACCAACAAATCGGCTTTGCTAACTCCGGCATTATTGAGTGCCTCAAAAGCCAATCCTCCTGTTAGCGAACCATCGCCGATAATCGCCACATGCTTTCTATCTATCTCACCTTTTAAAGCCGATGAAACAGCCATGCCAAGAGCCGCCGAAATCGAAGTGCTAGCATGCCCAACTCCAAAGGCATCATATTCACTTTCGGCAATATGAGGAAAACCACTTAAACCCTTATATTTCCTATTGGTGTGAAATTGCGTTCTCCTTCCGGTTAAAATTTTGTGCGGATAAGCCTGATGACCCACATCCCACACCAGCTTATCATAGGGCGTGTTGTAGACATAGTGCAGCGCGGTTGTAAGTTCCACCACGCCCAAGCTCGAACCTAAATGTGCCGGATTGCTTGCCACTTCTTCAATGATGAACTGACGAAGTTCGGCACAAAGCTGAGGCAAATCGCTTATATTTATTTTTCTTAAATCGCTCGGATAATCCACACAATTTAAAAATTTATATTCTTTTTCTTCCATGTTCAGTTTATTGCAAGGGCAAAGATACAACATATTTATTCGCATTCACCTCAAAGCTTTTCAAAATAACTTTTTACGAGTTATTATTTGTCTTTAAATAGCCAATGCAAGAATATTTTCATAGCCGATTGTCGTTTCCAATCGCACTCCATTCTGCACATCTTTCTTGCATAATTAATGAGATAACAGCTAAAGATGCTCGGCAAATAGGAAACCCACATAAGTAGCTAGCAATCCTAGCGCAACACTTCCCACTAAATAAAGCACCGACATTGTTCCGTTTCCCTTCAAAAAGAGCATGAGCATTTCGGTAGAAAAGGTGGAAAACGTACTAAATCCGCCACAAAAACCCACCGTAAGAAATAACTTCAATGTGGGAGAAAAGTTTGCACGATGACCGATATATCCCACACATAAACCCAGTATAAAACAAGCCAGAATATTAATTAAAAAGGTTGACAGCGGAAATTGCGCCTGATAAAAACGCCCCACAACCCTACCAAATCCATACCTCAACGCACCTCCTAGTCCGCTTCCTAAAAAAACAATCACCAATTCCTTCATATACTCTATTTCAATTCAAGGATGCTTAGCCATCAAAACAATTCGCATTTACAAACCTGCTGAACCCTAAATTCTAAACATCGTTTGCTTGTTGCAATGACGACACAACCACATTTAAAACACCTATAAACAAAAATACAATATAATTGTAGTGTTGCAAAAAAAACAACAAGTCATTTGATAATTTAATGCCGTTTAATGTTATTTTCGCAAAAAAATCTACACATGATTGATAAAACAAAAGGATACATCTTGGGCACTATTGCCGCAGCCACCTATGGCATGAATCCGCTCTTCGCCCTTCCCCTCTATGAGGCTGGCATGAATCCCGACTCAGTGCTTTTCTTTCGATATCTATTTTCACTTCCCATACTAGCCATCATGCTCAAAGCTCGTGGTAGAAGCTTCAAGCTAAACCGAAACGAGATTATCCCCCTCATGGTTGCAGGTCTGCTCATTTCACTCTCTTCACTCACGCTTTTCATGAGCTACAAACACATGGATGCCGGAATTGCCTCAACCATTCTTTTTGTATATCCCGTTCTAGTGGCGCTCATCATGGTGTTTTTCTTCAAAGAAAGGCTAACACTGCAAACCATCATTTGCATGCTTGTAGCTTCTGCCGGAATTGCGCTCCTTTGCAAAGGGGGCGATGGAATTACACTTAGCACCAAAGGGATAATTTTAGTCATGGCTTCAGCTCTGCTCTATGCCATATATATTGTAGGAATCAACAAATCGTCGTTGAAAAACATCGCCACCAGCAAACTAACTTTCTACGTGCTCGCTTTCGGACTAATTCTTTTCTTTGTTCGTGTAGATTTCGGACAAAGTTTGCAGTTTACCGACAAATGGTATTTATGGGGAAACCTCATCGCCCTAGCCTTATTTCCAACCGTAATTTCATTCCTTTGCACCACCATGGCAGTGCAATACATCGGCTCAACTCAAACGGCAATTCTGGGCGCACTTGAACCAGTGACAGCACTTTTCTTTGGCATCACCATTTTCGGCGAAACCTTAACCAACCGAGGCATTCTTGGCATTGTTATGATCATTATCGCTGTGAGCTTCATTGTATCGGAATCGAGCATGAAAACTTATCTCGTTCGTTTGAGAAAGCTTTTCCCAAAACTCCCAATGAAAAAGAAAGTAAGCTAAGCCCAACACACCCATTCCAGAAAATTAGCTCATCGAAATTCAACAAACAACGATCTCATTTTGGGCGTGCCGGCATTCCTCCACACCGCATCCCATCGCCCTGCCGTCGGGCTTTCCGTTCCAATCTTTTGCTTCGTTCCTCCGCAAAAGGATTTCCACTTCAATCCCTCACCCGATCCGAACCCCTTCAGCAACTCGTTAATAGATTAAAAATCTAGCTTGATAAACTCCTTAAAATTGTTAAAATCTCGACTTTTCTTTCTTCAAAATAACTCAAAAGAGTTAAAATGTAGTCTGTAATCATCAACTGAAAGACCAATATTGCACTTTTTGACACAATCTGAACTTAATTACACGTCCGCTTATAACTTTTGTTAACAATCCGAATTTAATTACACGTTCACTTTTAACACGGATTAACAATCTGAACTTAATTATTCCTTTCTTTTTAACACGGATTCACAATTTGACGTGAATTATAAGCACAAAAAGTACAAAACGTGTCCATCCGTCGCGACCGATGCCTCATAAAAATGCAAAATGCATTCATCAAACATTTTCTAGGAACCTCGATTGTTAAAGAGATTGACATGTGTTTGCACCTATTTATTACTTCAAGTTAGCTAATCTCAATGTATGAACCCTTGCACTTTTTGACACAACGTAATCCTTTTTTAATAACTTGAAACGAGCCATAAGCTTAGGAATCTCACAAACGAGCCTGACTATAATTGGCGAGTTCCATCAGGCAACAACAAAAAATATAGGGGACTTCTAAAAATTAGCTGTTAGGTCATTTTGATTTTATGGGAGATAGATTTTGGACTAATTTCGCAGAAGCATAGCGAGCTATGGTTTAAGAAATTAGTGCAAAAGATACGCTCAGAAAACAAAATGAACAACAGCTGTATTTAGCAGCTTCCCCAGTTTAAAACTAATTTTTAGAAGTCCCCTATAAACAGACGAAAACAATCGCAGCACAAAACACCAACAAAAAACAATTCACAAACAACATAACCAAAAACTAAAGCGCACCATAGAGCGGAATCTCAGAAAGAAATTCAAAAGAATTCTTTTCAAAATTCACTCGGCAGCAATAATGCTGCATGCCATTTGAAACAAGCAAATAGGGAACACGATAAATCATGTTGTAGCGCGAAATCTGCTGAAAAGTTTCTTGCGAAATCTTAACACTCGCCGCTTTAAACTCCACAAGCATGAGCGGTTCGCCATTACGATTGTAAATGAGCAAATCGGCTCGATAGCTGTTGCCATTGAGTTTCAATCCCCCTTCAACATTCATGAGCGATGCCGGATAATGCAGGTGCTCGTTGAGGTATTTAATAAAATGCTGACGAACCCACTCTTCGGGAGTGAGCACAATGAATTTCTGCCGTATTTCATCGAAGATATACGTCTTGTTTGATTCATTTTTAAGACGAAAATCAAATTTTGGAAGATTTAATTGCTGCATGTGACTGAAAATTTGAACAAAGATACTATCTTTGACCCGCAAAATTAATACATTTTGCGCATGAAGACAAAAGAAGAAATTGTTGCCAACTGGCTACCTCGATACACAGGGGTTGCTTTAGAGAAATTTGGCAAATATATTTTGCTCACCAACTTCCATAATTATGTGGAAATATTTGCCGAGCGTTTCGGTGTGGAAGTTGATGGACTGGACAAAAACATGCAGTCGGCAACTGCCAACGATATTTCAATTATTAACTTCGGAATGGGTAGCCCTAATGCGGCTATCATCATGGACTTGCTCACTGCTATTGAGCCTCAGGCGGTGCTTTTCCTTGGCAAGTGTGGCGGACTGAAAAAGAAAAACAAATTGGGCGATTTAATCCTGCCCATTGCTGCCATTCGTTCCGAAGGTACATCAAACGATTATTTGCCGCCCGAAGTTCCTGCTCTTCCTGCTTTCAGTTTGCAGCGTGCGGTTTCAACTGCCATTCGCGAAAATAAACTCGACTATTGGTCGGGCGTTGTTTTTACTACCAACCGACGGGTGTGGGAGCACGATGAGCGTTTTAAAGCTTATCTCACCAAAACGCGTGCCATGGCAGTCGATATGGAAACGGCAACCATTTTCACGGTGGGTTTTGTTAATGAAATTCCTTCGGGGGCACTCTTGTTAGTGTCCGACCAGCCCATGGTGTCATCGGGTGTGAAAACGGAGCAAAGCGATAAGGTGGTTACCTCGCAATTTGTGAACCGACACATTCAAGTGGGTATCGATGCGCTAATCGAAATTAAAGAAAATGGTCGATCGGTGAAACACTTGCAATATTAAGTGGAGCACGGCTGTTCGTTTATAGAAAAGCAAGCCTAAAGAATTAAATCTTTAGGCTTGCTTTTACCTTTTTGTTTATATAATGAGAGGTTCTATAATGAAACGCCCGTTTTGAATTGTCTTACAAGTTTTTTGAGGGTGATTACACTGTTTCCAGTTTTTTTGTTGAAGAATGCATTTTAACATTTCTAATTTCATTCTCTTTTTCCACATCATTTTGCGGTATAATGTGCTTGAGCATTTGTTCTGCAATTTTCTCAATGACATTAACAGCTACACTATTTCCAAATTGTTGATATGCTTGATTATCAGAAACAGGAATTTTAAATGTATCGGGGAAACCTTGCAAACGTGCAGCCTCTCGGGGAGTAAGCTTTCTAGGATTCTTTCCTTCTTGCTCAATTAATATTTCGCTGCCGTCTTTATAATATCTTGCAGAAATTGTATTGGTATATTCCGAATCGGCATTTACTATTCCGTAGCCAAACCCTTTGCCGTTTCGTTTGTTTTCTTCTTTTCTCCGTTGATGACCACTCCACAATTTGTCGGAAATTGTATATTTATCATCAACCATTTCTTCTAAAATGTCACCCACTTTCGTTGGCTCATTTGTAGGTTTTGGGAATTCAAATTTAACTTTATCATTTAAAAAGCCAACAATATATATACGTTCTCTATTTTGAGGCAGTCCAAAGTCGCGGGCTTTTAAAACTTCATACTGTACATTTGTATAGCCAATTTCTTTAAGATGTTCGAGAATTATTTTTAAAGTTTTCCCCTTATCATGCCCTTTCAATTGTTTCACATTTTCGAGAAGAAAAGCTTGAGGTCTTTTTTTTATCAATATCCGCTCAATATCAAAGAACAAAGTTCCCCTAGTGTCAGAAAATCCCTTTTTCAATCCTGCTTGAGAAAATGGCTGACATGGGAATCCAGCCAGAAGAATATCATGATCGGGAATGTGCTTTTCGTTCACTTGAGTAATATCACCATAGACAAATAAATCATTAAAGTTAGTGGTGTATGTTGCAACTGAATATTTATTCCATTCGCTTGTGAATACGCAATCGATGTTATTGTTTGAAGCCTTTTCAAAGCCGAGTCGAATACCTCCAATTCCAGCAAAAAGGTCTATAATTCTAATTTTATTTGTCATCGCTCCAAAATTTTAAAATATTTGGAATTTCCTCAAATAGATACTCCTCAAAACTGATAATGTTCTTCATAGCTTTCAAACTATCTGAATTAGCAACCCAATCATATGTTACAATGATAATATTATGATTTGCCATTTCAATTGCTTTACTTTTTGAAATATCTTCATCGGCAGTCAACAGGTGTATCTCTGGTATTTTCGTCCGCTCAATTTCCTCTGCCACTTCTTGCCAACGCTCACGCAAAGTGGTCTTCATCGTGCCTATGATTGTTTTGTTTCTTCGCTTTTTGAATGCCTCAATATTGGGTAAAATAGAATCTACTTTCTTTCCTAATCCTAAGCTATCAAAAATCTTTCTTCCTACTTTACTTTGGCTATCGAATTCATAATCTAGACCTTGATATATGCGATAAATAATAGCTTCAAATGTTTTGCCAGCTCTCGACCTTCTCGACTGCGTATTGCTAAGCGAAAGGCGATAGATATATGGAAAGACCCGCCCTGCATACTCTCCACAGATCTCTTTTATCGTGCTCGCAAGTTCTGAGCCTTGCTTCTCCATGGCATGCTGAGTTAATAGTGAATCGATAATTTCTTTTGGCGTTTCAAGTTTCTTGTGCAAATCTCGCATTAATTTCGCATTAAAGTTTACTTCGTCATTTAAATATTCTTGCCAAGCTATTTCGCGAAGTTCTGCAATCGTTTGACTAACACTCTTCGTTTTTAATCCCTTCAAATACTTTGGATTTTCTGAAAAACTCAAATCTACTATTTCTTGTGAGGAACGAATGTATTGAGTTCTGTATTGCTTTATTAGCTCATCAAACTTTTCTTGTTCATTCTTGGGTATCTCAACAATGAGTGGAATATGAGTTGAATGTGTCATCACTTCGATTATTTATGTACGACAAAATTACTAATTTTTCTCATTTCTTCCACTTCATTTTTCTATAAATCACTTCTTAGATTCGAGAATTGATGAGTTTGTTTGAAATGAGATTCAAAAAAAGGAGCTTTCTAAAAATAACATTTTCAGAAAGCTCCTTTTTTCGATTTTAAATCAAGCTTTCAATTCATCGGTCGATTCTTGAAAGCAAAGAAATGCGCCAAGCACTATTGCTTAGGATTTCGTGGTCGTCGCCAAATTTCGGTTTGATAAACAAAACCCACATAACCACGAATGTTCAAACGATAGTCTATATCAATCCAAAATCGACCTTTGTAAGTCTTTCCACAACGAGGGTCGTAGATCGTTCCTCCGGTGAAGCACATCGATTCGGGGTCGTAGTCGTAGCCTTCAAGAATGTAGGTGCCCATGATTAAATTGGTGCGCTTGCTTTTGTCAAGATTATATTTGTCGAGAATAGGTCTGCCTAAACTATCGGTTGGTTTTTGAAGCCACACAATCTTGCCCGAATATTTTCCGCCTTGTTTTGTTATTTCAACATGCGAAACGCCATCGGTTGTAACCCAAATTCCCAAAGCATCTTCTTGTGCAAACGAAAAAAGAGAGCAGCAGACAAATAAAAACAGGATTACGAAATGTTTCATGAAAAAAAGAATTTAAAAGTTTTATCAAAATGAAAACAGCCCATTGTTGTTTTCGAGCTACAAAAGTATGTTTTTTTTTCTGAGTGGCAAATGCTTATCATATAATAGCATGGAGTTTAGCTCTTTTTTCGTTTTCCTTGTTTTGTTCTTTGATTAGAAGTGGTGCGGTTTGCGTGTTTGTTTAAGAAATTGTGATTTTTTGAGTTGGTGAATGCGGTAGTTGATTGTTCTTTTTCTGTTGAAAATTAATTTTGAAAGCTCTTTTCTCATGGAGGTGGGAGTTATGTGAATTATTTTAAAAAATTGAAGCAATGGCATTAATAAACGAGAACTACTTGAAGTTGAAAGCGGGATATTTGTTTCCCGAAATTGGTCGACGTGTGGCTGAATTTGCAGCCGCAAACCCTGAAAAAGAAATTATCAGAATGGGGATTGGCGATGTTACTCAGCCATTGACACCAACTGTTTTAAAAGCATTTCATGAGGGAGTTGACCACATGGGAAAGGCGGAAAGTTTTCATGGCTATGGTCCGGAACAGGGCTATGAGTTTTTGCGTGAAGCCATTGCTCAAGGGGCTTATCGGAATTATGGGGTGAACATTCAGGCGGGCGATATTATTGTTTCCGATGGTTCGAAGTGCGATACGGGAAATATTCAAGAGATTTTTGGTTTCGATAATAAAATTGCTATTTGCGACCCTGTTTATCCGGTTTATGCCGATACCACGGTGATGAGTGGTAAAACGGGCGAATGTGCGGCGAATGGTTATTATTCGGGTATCATCTACATGCCTTGCAATGAGGAAAACGGTTTCACTCCTGAACTTCCAAGCGAACGACCCGATTTGATTTTCCTTTGCTTCCCTAATAATCCAACGGGCACAGTGGCTAGCAAGGAAACATTGACAAAGTGGGTGAACTATGCTCGCGAAAATAAATCGATTATTTTGTTTGATGCCGCCTATGAGGCTTTTATTACCGAAGAGGGTGTTCCTCGTTCCATCTATGAGATTCCGGGTGCCGATGAGGTGGCGATTGAATTCCGTTCTTACTCGAAAACGGCGGGTTTCACGGGAACTCGTTGTGCTTTTGTGGTGATTCCTGAGGCGGTGAAGGCTTATGATAAGGCTGGGAATGCGCATTCGGTGAAAAAGTTGTGGCTTCGTAGGCACACCACTAAGTTTAATGGTGTTTCTTATCCGGTGCAGTGCGCAGCAGCTGCGGTTTATTCTGCCGATGGTCAGAAAGAGGTGAAGAAAGTTGTTGATTATTACATGGAAAATGCGCGCATCATGCGTGAGCGTTTAGCTGCTTGTGGCTATCGTGTGTTTGGAGGAGTAAATGCGCCCTATATTTGGGTGAAGACGAAGAATGGCATGAGTTCGTGGGAATTTTTCGATATGTTGCTTCATGAGGCTAACATTGTGGGAACTCCAGGTTCGGGTTTCGGTCCGGCAGGGGAGGGGTATTTCCGTTTTTCAGCCTTTGCAAGTCGTGAAAAAACGATTGAGGCAATGGAGCGTATTGAAGCACTTTAATCAAGGGGGTTCTTAGTTGTTTTGGTGTTTGTTGGGTTGTAATATTGCTATCTACAAAGACCGCAGGGCGATGCCCCTTTGGGTGGGTTGTAATTGCTATCTACAAAGACCATAGGGCTAGCGCCCCTTGTTATCCACATCGCCCTATTATCACATTATCTACTAACTCCTTCGGACTTGCTCCTATGCAAAGGTTTGCAAATGTTTCGAGCGACTTTTAGGTTTGCGCAGCATAAGCCCGATAGGGCTTGAAGATAGAAGCATAGTGCAACGCACTATGTGAACGGACAAGCATTAACAAAGTTTGCGCAGCATAAGCCCGATAGGGCTTGAAGATAGAAGCATAGTGCGATGCACTATGTAAACTGGAAATGATGATGGGAGTTTATCTTTCGCACCTATCGGCGCTTTGGGTGGGTTGTAATTGCTATCTACAAAGACCATAGGGCTAGCGCCCCTTGTTATCCACATCGCCCTATTATCACATTATCTACTAACTCCTTCGGACTTGCTCCTATGCTAAGGTTTGCAAATGTTTCGAGTGGCTGTTACTGGCGTTAGCAGGTGAGGGATTGCAGTGGAAATCCTTTTAAGTGGGCTTTGCCTCTTGCCCACTTAAAAGATTGGAACGGAAAGCCCGACGGCAGGGCTGGGCATTGTGGCGAGGAGGAATGCCGGCACCCCCAAAATAAAAAAGTTTTAGTGCTTTGATTTTCGACTTTCGGAAATATTTGTTCGATGAGCTAGATTTAAATATTAAAAAACGCAACATAAGTTGCAAAAAATGAGTGTTTAAGTATTTGAAAAAAGCAAGAGGCTACTATATTTGCGCCCTATTTTAAGGTTAAGACTATTATTAGTGAATTTTTAAAGGGAAAAATTATGACAATAGAAGTAACACGGACATTTGATTTGTTAGCCTATTTGCAAGATGGATATTCGCGTGTTGATGCTTTAGGGGGCTTGCGAGGTGAGGAGTGGTTTACGTATTCAACAGCGGAATACAAGGCGGCGTCGGAGGACTTTGCGCTGGGCATGCATGCTTTGGGCTTGAAAAAGGGCGATGCGGTGGCTACGATTACTAACAACCGACCAGAATGGAATTTTGCCGATATGGGGCTTGCCATGATGGGGCTTGTGCATGTGCCGATTTATCCCACGTTGAGTAAGGAAGAGTATGCTTATATTTTGAACCATGCTGAAGTGAAGCTGGTTTTGGTGGGCGATAAGAAAATATTTCAAACCATTTCGAGTGTAGCACCCGAAGTTGCTGGGCTTCAAGAAATTTATGCCTTCGATGAGATGGCTTCGGTGAAAACGTTGCAAGACATTTTGCAATTGGGGCGTTCTGCCACGTTGGCAATGAAAGAGGAGCTTCAACAGCGCATGATGGGCGTGAAGGAAGACGATTTGGCAACGATAATCTACACCTCGGGCACAACAGGGAAGCCCAAAGGGGTGATGCTATCGCACAGAAACTTGGTGAGCAATTTTAAGTCGCATGTTAAAGTTCATGGGCTAGGGAAGGACTGTCGTGCGGTGAGCTTTTTGCCGCTTTGTCATGTTTATGAACGCTCGATGAACTATCATTTTCAATATGCAGGAATGGGTGTTTATTATGTGCCAAACTTGGGTTCAATCATGAGTGCAATTCAAGAAGTGAAGCCGCATATTTTCAATTGTGTTCCGCGCATTTTAGAGCGCATTTATGATGGTTTTGTTTCCAAAGGAAATGAATTGACTGGGGTTAAAAAGCGATTGTATTTCATGGCAATCAATGCGGGGAAGTCTTTTGAACACAATCAGGTGTTGAGTCCGATTCAAGTTGTTAAACGTCAGTTTTTCGATCGATTAGTTTATTCGAAATGGCGAAAAGCCTTAGGCGGAAACACGAAGTTTATTGTTTCGGGAGGAGCGGCGTTGCAACCCAAAATTGCGAGAGTGTTTGGAGTTGCAGGCATTCCAATCATGGAGGGCTATGGCATGACCGAAAGTTCGCCGGTGATTGCGGTGAGTGTTCCGAAACGAAATGAAATTAAAATCGGAACAGTTGGTCCGGTTTTAGAAGGTACGGAGTTGAAAATTGCCGACGATGGCGAGATACTCACACGAGGACCGCATGTTATGTTGGGCTATTACAAAGAGCCGGGATTAACTGCCGAGGCAATTGAGAGCGATGGGTGGCTACACACGGGCGATATCGGCATGCTGGTTGATGGGAAGTATTTGAAGATTACCGATCGGAAGAAAGAAATCTTTAAACTTTCGGGAGGGAAGTATATTGCTCCACAAGCGATTGAAAACAAGTTGAAAGAATCATTTTTCATTGAGCAAGCCATGGTGATTGGCGAGAATGAGAAACATGCGTCGGCGCTCATTTCGCCTAGTTTTGCTTATCTGCGCGATTGGTGTTTGCAAAATGGTGTCGACATTGCCAGTTGCGAGGAGTTGATAGCCAATAAGAAAGTGATTGATGTGATTAATCAGGAGGTGCGAGCAATAAATGCCGAATTAGCACAGCATGAACAAATAAAGCGCATTCGATTGGTTCCCGATGAGTGGAGCACGCAAACCGGAGAGCTATCGCCCACACTAAAACTCAAGCGTAAGCAAGTGGAGCAGAAGTATGCTCACCTTATTAAAGAAATATATTGAGCTACTCGTTGGCGGAATTAAATGAGAGCATATTTAATCTGTTCAATGGGTTTGTTGTTATTTTTTTTTTAAACGAGCGCATTATATAAAAAAATGCTGTAATTTAGCAGCTTGAATATTCAATAGCAAAAAAAAACATGTCATTTAAATTATATCTTCTCGACCGCCTAGGCGTTATAAAGAGCACAAAGAAAATGGATCGCCACAGAAATGAAGTGTGGGATTATTTTCAGCAGTATATCGACTTGAAAAAGAGCGATGAGTTTGCCAACTTCCTTGCCATTGAAAAAGAAATCAATTCAGAGGAGTTTGCTCAAACGAAGAAAGCTGCCGAATCATTGAAATACAAAGGAAGTCATGTGCAGCTGAAGACTGAAGAGTTTGAGAGACTCCTTAAAAACAGTAAGCTAGCAGGCTATAATAAACTTGTTGATTCCGATGATTTCAAGCGTTTCAAGGAATTAGAATCGAGCTATCTGATTAAAGAGTTTAAGTTAGCTAAGGCCTATGCCGAAGAGGAATTTGAAGGCGATAAAAAACGCTTTGATGCTCAAAATGCCGATGGCAAACAGAATTGGGAGGAATCGAAACCTTTTCAGAAGTTCCGCATTTATGAGGAAACCCTGAAAACCGATGATGTGCAGTTTTGGATTAACTATGACAAGTCGAAAGACTATGGTTTGTATAAAGAAATGGTCAATTCGCCCGAGAGAATTCACTTCGAAGAACTCAAACGAGAAGTAGAGTCGGAGAAATTCCAAGAGCAAAAAGCCTTTTTTGAATCGCCCGATCGATGGAAGCTCACTCCCGAGGGTAAACGATATGAGGTATATCAAAACATGTGCAAAGATGAACTTTTTGCTCAATATTTGAAGTTCCGAAAAGATGAAGATTTTAACTTCTTTATTGAAAACAATTGCCTAATCAGCGACCATTTCAGCGAAGGAAAATTCGATACAAATGCGTGGCATCTCATGAGCTCGTTTGCTCAAAAGAATGCTGGCTTCATGTTCTCGCATGCAACCGATTTACATGGGCACAACGCCGTGAAGAATGTAACAATCGACCATGAAACACTCCGCATAAACACCGAAACAGTTCCGGTTGAATCGAAAATGTGGAGCGGAAAAGTGGGCTTCGTTTCTCACACATTCAACTATTCATCGGCAGCCATTTCGCACCAAACACCCGTAAATGCAAAAAGCGGAATGCTTGAAGCCAAAGTGAAATTTTACGCTACGAAGAAACTGGTCGACTTAATTTATTTAACCAACGAGAGCGAAACATTCCGATTAAACCTATTGGAAATGGGCGCACACACTCAGGTGAGCTGTTTCAGTGCAAAAAATCAGGCTCAAAAGTCAATTAAAGGACTACGCCAAGGGAAAAACTACATTTTCAAAATGGAGTGGAATGAAAACACGGTAACCTGGTGGGTGAATAATTACAAATTGTTAGAACATAAAATAGAAATACCAAACGAACAACTTTATCTCAATTTGAGAACAATCGTGGTGGGCGAAAAACCAAAAACGCCGCATCAGTTGCAAGTTGATTGGATAAACCTATTCACCAAATAAAAACACATGCGCCATTGCCCCACGGGTTCTGGCGCATTTGCTTATTAGTTGCCCATTCAAAAAAGAATCGTTAAATAAATCAGCCCATGAGTTTCCTTTCCAACGACAAAATATTCAGCCGCCGATGGTTTCAAGACTACACCTACATCACACTCGGCTCATTAATCATGGCAATCGGCTTTGTTTATTTCATCACACCCTATAAAATCGTGCCCGGAGGTCTCTTCGGCATAGGCATCGTGGTTCACTACCTCACCAAAGGCATGTTTTCATGGGCACCCGATGGATTTCCAATCGGCGTTTTCAACCTTCTAGTGAACATTCCCCTCACCGTGCTAGGCATCAAAATGCTCGGACCACGATTTGGAATCAAAACAGTTGTCGGATTCGTGCTCAGCTCCATTTTCATGGATTTCATTACCTACATGCGTGCCGAACCACTAGCCCCATTGGTGAGCGACGTGCTCCTTTCGTGCATTTTCGGAGCCGTACTCATTGGCGTTGGAATCGGGCTCATCTTCAAATCGCGTGCCACATCGGGCGGCTCCGACATCATCGCCATGATTTGGGCAAAACACAGCAACATACCCCTCGGAACACTCGTCATTTACGTCGACTCACTCATCGTAATCTTCGGACTATTCGCATTTAAAGATTGGCAAATCCCCCTCTATTCACTCCTGGTCATCTACATATCGGGCAAAGCAATCGACCTCACACTCGAAGGCGGAAACTACAACAAAGCCCTCTTCATCATTTCAAATCAGCACCAATTAATCAAAGAAAAAATCATTAACGACCTCGAACGGGGCGGAACCATCTTCCAAGGCAAAGGACTCTACACCAACGAAGAAAAACAAATCATATACACCGTAATCAGTCGCCGCGAAGTTGCAATCCTCGAACGATTCATATCCGACATCGACCCCAACGCCTTCATCACCATCATGGATGCGCGCGAAATACTCGGCGAAGGATTTCAAAACCTCAAACTCAAACACTCCGATTAGCAAAGGAATAGAACGAGGGCGAATCACCCTTGCTGCCCGCGCCGAAATCCTCGCTGCAAGGCTGTCGGGCTTTCCGTTCCAATCTTTTGCCTCGTTCCTCTGCAAAAGGATTTCCACTGCAATCCCTTTCGCAGCTTCGCCAGTCATCAGATAGTTACTTTTCAAGAAATATTTAAAAAAATAGCCATAATAAAATCATGCAAATCGATTTAAAAGCCATTGCACAACAAGTAGAAAAAATTGCTCAAGGAGCAGGCGAATTTATTAAGCAAGAACGACTCAAAATATCGCCAAACGACATTCAACTCAAAGGAAAAGCAAGCTTAGTTACCTATGTTGATCAGCAAACCGAACGCATGCTCGTTGAAAAGCTAAAAAACATATTCCCCGCTGCTAAATTCATCACCGAAGAAGAAACAACAAAACAAGAATCGGGAGAATACAACTGGATTATCGACCCACTCGATGGCACAACCAACTTCATTCACGGATTATATCCGCACTCCATTTCCATCGCCCTGTGTTTTCAGCACAAACCAATTCTGGGTGTCATTCACGAAATAGGAGCCAACGAAACGTTCTCAGCCTGGAAAGATGGAGGAGCTTTCTTAAACGGAAATCCAATCCATGTGAGTAAAACATCAAACCACACCGATGCGCTCCTTGCAACCGGTTTTCCTTATTACGACTTCTCGCAACTCGACAACTACCTGCAACTCCTCCGATTCTTCATGATTGAAACTCGTGGAATGAGGCGCATGGGCTCGGCAGCTGTCGATTTGGCCTATGTGGCTTGCGGAAGATTCGACGGATTCTTTGAACATGCCCTTCACGCTTGGGACGTGGCTGCCGGAATAATCATTGTGCAAGAAGCCGGTGGAATTGTTAGCGATTTCAACGGTGGAAACAACTTCCTCTTTGGCGGAGAAATTGTGGCAGCATCTCAATCATATTTCGAAGCTTTCAGCAGCGAAATTAAAAAGCACTTGGGCTGAAAACCGATAAGTGCTAGAAAAATGAAACAACGAGTAAAACATTTTTTAGCACTTTTCAACTCGCGTAACATCCGATTAATACGTATCTTTACAACTTAATCATTTAATAAATCATGAGAAAAGAATTGTTGGCGGTTGTCATTTTAAATTGGAATGGTGAAAATCTACTACCTAAATTCCTGCCTTCGGTGATTGAAAACAGTCGGCTCGATGAGGTGCAAATCATTGTGGTTGATAATTGCTCAACCGATGCATCAATGGAGATTCTTAAAAACCAATTCCCCCAAGTTAAAACAATTCAACTCGACCAAAATCACGGATTCGCTAAAGGATATAACATTGCACTTAAACAAATCGAAGCGAAATATTTCGTCCTGCTAAACTCCGATGTCGAAGTTACACCCGGATGGCTTGAGCACATCATCAATTGCTTTCAATGCAACGAGAAAGTAGCCGCTATTCAACCCAAAATTAAAGATTACAAGCAGAAAGAATACTTCGAATATGGCGGTGCTGCTGGCGGAATGCTCGATAAATTAGCTTATCCGTATTGTAGAGGGCGAATTATGAATGAAGTTGAAAAAGACCTCGGGCAATACGACGAGCTAGCGCATATTTTCTGGGCTAGCGGTGCTTGTCTTGCAATTCGAGCCGACTTATTCCACCTTCTCGGAGGGCTCGATGAACACTTCTGGGCTCACATGGAAGAAATCGACCTATGCTGGCGATTAAAAAACAGCGGACATGAAATCATTTACCTCCCCGAAAGCACCGTCTATCACCTCGGAGGGGGTAGTCTTTCCTATGGCAATCCGCAAAAGCTATTTCTAAACTTCCGAAACAGCCTCTTCATGCTCTACAAAAACACCCCAACAAATTGCTTGGCATTCACACTCTTCTGCCGATTGATTCTCGATGGTGTAGCAGCTTTAAAATTCCTCTTCGATAAGAACCCCAATGCAACAAAAGCCGTGTGGAAAGCTCATCGGGAGTTCTTTGCCAATCTGAAACGACTCAGAAAACAACGAAAACAACTCAAATTAATTGCAAAACCGCAATGGCACGTTGAGCAAGAACATTTCTCATTCCTAATTAGCAAGGTCCTTCTTAAAGGATGAATCGAAATGCAATTAAACACTGAATATAAACACTGATAAAACGTATCGGAAACACCAATAAATAAAAAAATGCCATGATGAACTAATCTCATCATGGCATTTCAGCCCTAAGCTCTTTGAAAAGAAAGGCTATAAGTCGTAACGATCCATCTTCGAAAAGAAGAAATCACTTTCTCTGATAGCACTCGCATCGCTATCCGAACCATGAATTGCATTGTGTGTCTTCGATTCCGCAAAATGATGTCGAATGGTGTGTTCGCCTGCTTTCAACGGATCGGTATTACCAATCAACTCGCGAAAATCGGCCACAGCATTCTCCTTTTCTAAAATAGCAACAACAATTGGAGATTGGCTCATGAAAGTAGTGAGTTCATCAAAGAAAGCTTTATCTTTGTGCTCTTCATAGAAGAAACCAGCTTGTTCTTTTTTGAGTTTAATGTATTTCATCGCTTTAATTACAAACCCTGCCTGATTAATCTCCGATAGGATTGGTCCGATAAGGTTTCGCTCAACAGCACGAGGCTTAATGATTGTGAATGTTAGATTTCCTGCCATGTGTACAATTGTTTTAATGATTCATTAAGGCGAAAGATAGGAATTAAATTCAAATAAAGAATAAAAATCATCGTAATTTAAACTTTTCAAACTAATTTATATGAATCCTATTGATACAAATGAACTAAAAAATTTCGCTGATGCCTTAGCTAATAACTCGGGTGCTATTTTTATCGTCCCTCACATTAGCCCCGATGGCGATGCTATTGGTTCTTTGCTCGGATTAACTCGTGTGCTCGAAAATGCCGGAATGATGGTGAATCCCGTTGTGCCAAACCGATTCCCCGAATTCCTCGATTGGGTGCCTGGCAGCAATAAGGTGAGTGTGTTCGATGAAAATCAACAGCATGTGGAGCAGTTGCTTAATAGCTCTTCAATGCTCATTTGTCTCGATTTTAACCAGACTTCTCGCACCGGCGAAATGGCCAAACTCCTCGAAGATTTTAAAGGAACTACGGTTCTAATCGACCACCATCCGTTCCCACAAGGATTCACTCAAATTCAATTCTCACAACCCGACTATTCGTCAACTTGTGAACTCGTGCTGCACATCATTAAACAAATCAATTTCGAAAAATTCATCGATCATGATGCCGCCGATGCGCTCTTCTGCGGAATGCTCACCGATACCGGTTCTTTCCGTCATGGGGTTTCAAACGCACAAACTTTTCACTCGGCTGCGGAACTCGTGAAACTGGGCGCAAATCCCGAAGCTATTAATCGCAAAGTAATGGACAATTACTCCGCCAACCGAATGCAACTCATGGGGCACTGCTTGAGCGAATGCATGATTATCATTCCCGAACATCACGCCGCAATTATGTGGCTTTCGCTAAACGACCAAAAACGATTCAACTATAAAAAAGGCGACAACGAGGGTTTCGTGAACATGGCACTATCTATTAAAGGTATTTATGTGAGTGCTTTCTTCACCGAAAACGAAAACCAAATTAAAGGGTCTTTGCGTTCGCAAGGCGATTTCCCTGTAAACGAAATTGCTGCTAAATATTTCAACGGTGGAGGGCACCGCAATGCCGCTGGTTGTGAAGAAAAGGAATTGAACCTCATGCAAACGGTCGAAAAATTCAAAATCATATTGAGCGAATACGAAAATCAACT
Source organism: Mangrovibacterium sp. (assembly GCA_047971925.1). Lineage (GTDB taxonomy): Bacteria > Bacteroidota > Bacteroidia > Bacteroidales > Prolixibacteraceae > JBKEDC01. Next base: position 9,025 of record JBKEAC010000073.1, on the reverse strand, counting down.
CAACAACATTAAACTCGATTAATCATGCCCGTCAAAAACATTATCTTCGATTTGGGAGGAGTTCTTCTCCAAATTGACCCAACCAAAACTCTCGATGCCTTCAAGAAATTGGGAATGATTGAAGCCGATACCGAAATTGAAACGCTTCTCCAAAACCAAGTGTTTAGAAATTTGGAACAAGGACGAATGGAAAACGATGAGTTCAGAAACAACATAAATCAAATGCTCCCCGAAAAAGTCGATGAGCAACTTATCGATGACGCGTGGAATGCCATGCTGCTCAATTTTATCGACGAACGCGTGCAACTTGTCCGACAATTACGTCAGGACTACAAAGTGTTCTTGTTTTCGAACACCAACCAAATTCACAAACAGTTCTTTCAAGATCTTTTCTTCAAAAATTATCATTTCGCACTCTCTGAACTTTTCGATAACGACTTCTATTCGCATGAAGTGGGTCTGCGTAAACCAAATGAAAAAGCTTTCGAAAAAGTCATTATGATGGCCGATATCAATCCACACGAAACCCTTTTCGTCGACGACCTAATCGAAAACTGCCGTGCCGCCGAAAGACTCGGAATGAAGTCGCTTTGCCTTCTCCCAACATCCGACACCGAATACCTGCTGAATTATTTGCAATTATATAACAATAATTAAATAGCTATTCCCCTGTTATAGCTAGTTTTGCACTCGAATTGAATCTATGAAAATTCAAATATTGCAAACTTGTTCAATCTTCCTCATCTGATTGCAACAACCAGTCGCATCGGATAAATATATATAACATTAAACAACCAATGAAAAGCAAAATTTTCACCCTTGTTCTTTTACTCCTAACCAAACTTACCCTCGCCCAAAGCGAAATTACAATCAAAGGGAAAATAACCGACAATGTTTCGAATGAACCGCTCATTGGGGTTGTTATCTACAGTAAGGCACATTCCCAAAAAGCTGCTCAAACCGATGAAAATGGCAACTTCACACTCATCCTACCTTCTGGAAAGCACAACATAATCTCTTCCTACATCGGATACCTGCCGATTGAAAAAGAATATCAGTTCTCTAAATCGCAAACACTAAACATAGCTCTCCAAGTGAATGCTCAAATGCTTCAAGATGTGGAAGTGCTTGCCAATGGACCAACCGAAAAACTACAAAATCCGCAAATTGGTGTGGAACAAATCAAAATGAAAGAAATCGCTCAAATGCCAACTCTTTTCGGTGAGCGCGATATCATTCGTTCAATCCAACTTTTGCCCGGTATCAAAGCCGAAAGCGACGCCTCTACTGGTTTCCAAGTCCGTGGTGGAACTTCTTCGCAAAACCTCATCCTCCTCGATGATGCAACCGTATACAACGCTGGGCACCTCATGGGAATTTTCTCAACTTTCAACGACGATGCCATTCAAGGTGCTTCATTATATAAAGGTCTAATCCCCGCTCAATTCGGAGGTGGTACTTCTGCCGTGCTCGATGTAACTTCTGCCGCCGGTAGCATGACCGACTACCACCTGAAAGGTAGTGTGGGAATACTCGCCGCTAAAATCGCAGTAGAAGGTCCAATTGCCAAAGACAAAGCTTCATTCTCAATTGCGTTCCGACGAACCTACTTCGACCTATACCTCAAACTTATCGAACAATTCAAAAATAATAAACTCAATTTCTTCGACCTAAACGCTCGTGTCGATTATAAAATAAACGAAAATAACCACCTTGCCGTTTCTTTCTTCAATGGCAAAGACAACATGGGTTTAGATGAGATAATGAGCATGCAATGGGGAAACCAAACGCTAAGCCTACGATGGTTTCACAGCTTCAACGATAAGCTTAATTTCAACACCACTTTCTTCCAATCCGGATACCTATCCGATGTATCTGTCGATGCCATGGATAAAAGCTATCTCATTAAAGGACACTCTCGTCAATTAGGACTGAAACAGAATTTCGAACACAATCTGAACAACAATATCGACCTAAACTATGGATTCCAAATTGCACACATCGACTTAATGTCGGGCGAGTGGAATTTGAACTACACCACCGAACAAGAACGTCGAAAAGCACTCGAAAATGCCCTGTGGCTCAACAGCCAACTCAAAATAACTCCCCAAACTTCAATCCTCGCCGGCATTCGATTGAACGCTTTCTCAGCTCTCGGTGGGGCACCATATTACCAACTGAACTCAAAGGGTGAAATCGACCAAACGCTCAACTTCAACAAAAACGAAATCGTTAAAACCTACTTCACCCTCGAACCTCGATTGAGCATAAATCACCAAATTAACAGCACCCAAAGCATTAAGGCTGGTTATGCCCGAACCTCTCAAAACATTCAAGCCATCAGAAGCAGCTTCACATCATTCCCAATCGACCGATACACCATGAGCAGCAACATCATTGAACCCCAAGTTGCCGACCAAGCCTCATTGGGCTTTGTGAAACTCACGAACAACACCAAATACGAATTCTCGCTCGAAACATACTACAAAAAAATTCAAAACGTGCTCGACTACAAAGAGGGCAAATCATTCTCTTCCGATATCGAAATCGAAAAACTCATCCTGCCCGGAAACGGTCGCTCCTACGGCTTCGAACTATCAGCCAAGAAAAATCAAGGAAAACTAACCGGCTGGATTGCCTACACCCTCGCTTGGTCGGAAAACAAAATCAACGGAATTAACAACAACAACTGGTACACCGCCGGAAACGACCGCCGGCACGACATCTCCATCGTGGGAATATACACCCTTTCGCCAAAATGGCGACTAACAGCAACATGGGTGTACAACACCGGGCAAGCACTCACCGCACCAAGCGCAAAATACGAACTCGACGGCGAAACCTATTACTACTATGCCGAACGAAACGGCTACCGCGCACCTGCCTATCACCGACTCGATTGCAGCGCAACCTATGCCTCAAAAAAACACGAATGGTCATTCGGTTTCTACAACCTCTATAACCACTATAACCCATTCATAATCACATTCGAAAACGACGAAACAAAACCATCGGGAACCAAAACCATGCAGCAATCGCTCTACGGAATTATCCCCTCAATTTCCTACAACTTTAAATTCTAAATAAACCATGAAAAACATATTTCCCATCCTAATCGCCCTCCTTTTCGCAGCCTGCTCAAAAGAAATAGAAATCGACTACCGCGACATCGACCCCATTTTCGTGGTCGAAGGAACACTCAGCAACGAAAATGTTCAGGTTTTCATTTCACAAACCCGAAACATGGAAAGCAACATCAAAAATGTGCCAATAACATCCGCAAATGTCATCATGAAAACCAGCAACGGAAACATTCATGAACTTAGCTACCAAACCGATAGCTTCTATCGACCAGCGATCGAATTCACACCACAAATAGGCGAAACTTACACCCTTGAACTCGAAATTGAAGGCGAAAATTTCAGCTCAAACTCATTTCTAAACGAAAAAGTAGAAATTCAAAACACCCAATTCTATTGGGAATCGCTCATGGGCGAACGAATTTTATTCTTCAAAATTCAACTCCAAGACCCCCAAAACACCGAAAACTTCTATTACGCCAAAATCTTCCGAAATGGCGAACTCTACGCCTCAAGCGTATTCTCCGACAAAGGAATCGATGGCGGAATAATTAGCGAAGACTACTTCTGCATGATGGAACTCATGGTGGAAGAAAACGAAGAAGACAACCAAGACATGATTCTCCGCGATGGCGACATCATCGACGTTGAGCTACGTGCCATCGACCAAAAAAGCTATGATTACATCTATTCCCTCGATCTCGGAACCAATCCAATCCCCAATTTCTCAGGCAATTGCCTCGGCTATTTCTCCGCATTCTCCGTCGCTCGAACACAACTGGAATACCAATCAAGCAAGGTCATATAGAACATCAATTATTTGGGCGCATCGGCATTTGCCAACGCCACAAACCCACGCCTTGCCGTCGGGCTTTTCGTTCCAATCTTTTAAGTGGGCAAGAACCAAAGCCCACTTAAAACATGACAAGGGGCATCGCCCTGTGGTCTTTGTAGCAAAGCACACAGCAACATAACAAGGGGCGCTAGCCCTGTGGTCTTTGTAGCAAAGCACACAGCAACATAACAAGGGGCATCGCCCTGCGGTCTTTATAGCAAATATTATTCATACCATTCAAACAAATATTCCTCATCGTAGGCAATATCACGCTGTTGCAATAACAACAAATATTCTTCCCTAAAGGAACGCTTCTTATGGTGATTCGGTTGGTTTAAAACATATTTTGCAACACTATCTACTTGCGAATGCGCATACGTAAATGCACCATAACCCTTTTGCCATGAAAATTTACCCCTAACGATCTTATTTTCATTAATCCAATTTGATGAACCTGACTTAACTTGCTCCATTAACTTAGCTGGTGAAACCATTGGGTTCATTCCGATAAAAACATGAAGATGGTCGGGATTGCAATAGATTGCAATCGTCTTACATTTTTGTTGATTAATCAGTCCTGTAATAACTTTTTCTAATTCATTGCGATAAGATTCGTGGATAAGATTTTCCCTTCCTTTGACTGAAAATACAAATTGAATGTATAATTGGGTGTATGTGTTTGACATATGGTTTATTTTTTATCTATAAAGACCGAAGGGCGATGCCCCTATGGTTGTATTGTAATTTTGATTCCTATAAATTCCGCAGGACGATGCACCTATGGTTGGATTGTAATATTGACTCCTATAAAGACCGCAGGGCGATGCCCCTATGGTTGGATTGTGACATTGACATGATCGGTTGATGTCTTTGTTTCATATCGTAAAGATAAAAAATAAAGAATACCGTGCAACGGTCTTATGTTGCTGTGTGCTTATTTGCTACAAAGACCACAGGGCTAGCGCCCCTTGTTGTCGCATTATACCATTAACGCATTAACCAATTATCGCTGTGGACGTGCAAAAAAAAAGACGAAATGAAATAAATTCATCTCGCCTAATTTGTAAAAAACAATTTCGTAGCGTGAGGCGGGCATGATCCGCCGACCTCAGGATTATGAATCCTGCGCTCTAACCAGCTGAGCTACCACGCCATAAAATCAAACTGCATTTCCCGTTATTCCTGAAATGCGATGCAAATATAGTGCTTATTTTTTTATCTGCAATAGTTAAAACACTTTTTTCACTCATAAACCATTATTTTTTTTTCATAATCGACCCGTCAGGCTCTCTATTTCAAAAAATCAAACTCAAGGAAAAATAAATTACCCACTACACTACCCACAAAAACACCAACAAGCGCACGATTAAGCATTGGCAAATGCACTCCATGAATGAGGAACAGGTAGAAATATCCTCAAGCATGAACGATTTGTATGCCTAAAGATTCATCGGCGAAATTTAAAGGAATATAATCTAAACATCGTGAATGCACGATAGGGAAAAATGAATAAAATAGGGTCTATAATTTTCTAATTATTGACCAATATTGCACTTTTTTCACACAATCCGAACTTAATTATTCGTCCGCTTATAACTTTTGTTAACAATCTGAATTTAATTACGAGCTTACTTTTAACAAGGATTAACAATCTGAACTTGATTATTCCTTTCTTTTTAACACGGATTCACTATTCAACGCGAATTATAAGCACAAAAAGTACAAAGCATGTCCGTCAGTCACGACCGATGCCTCATAAAAGTACAAAATGTGTCCATAATGTTTTGCTCATGAACTCTCATTGTTAAAGGGATTGCTGTCCTTCGAGGCTTATTTTTAGTCTTTCTTCAACCTCTGACTACTTGCACAAAATGACACTAAATGTTTTTTAACGATTCGGCTTTTAATTTGCCTTTTCAAATCATCATTTCGATCATGTTTCAAGTTTCAATTTCACTTGCTTTTTTCTCTCCTTTCTTCTTCATTCCTTTTCATCATGTTTTTCATTTGCCTCGTTTCCATTTTTAAGGGGACTTCTAAAAATTAGCTGTTAGGTCATTTTGATTTTATGGGAGATAGATTTTGGACTAATTTCACAGAAGCATAGCGAGCTATGGTTTAAGAAATTAGTGCAAAAGATACGCTCAGAAAACAAAATGAACAACAGCTGTATTTAGCAGCTTCCCCAATTTAAAACTAATTTTTAGAAGTCCCCTTAAGTTATCACTTTTAAACTGCTTCTTGAAAACACGAAAAAATGATTTTTCAGGTTCTTTTTCCAAATTTCAGCATGTCGTAAAAATTTTTTTTAAAAAATTTTCACCCTCCAGAAGTCAATGTTAATGCGCCTTGTAGCGATTTGCCCCAAAAAAAATGCAATTTTTTTTTGCAAAATCTGTAAAAACTTGCTCGAAAGTATATGTATGTATATGAAAGCTGCTCAGATGCGCAATGTGCTGTTTTCAGATTTATTAATTTCTAAATTTTTAAAAATAAAATTATGACAATGAAAGTTACAACCATGTCAACCAGTTTAAGAAACGGCGATGTGAACACCTTAGCTCAAGGGATTCTTACCAAAAGTAGTCTTTTTCACAATGAGAACGATGCTTATTTACTTGAGCTTTTTGCTCTCTTGCGTGATAAGCAACTATTGCTCAATGATGCCATTAATGCCGAGCGAACAAAATCAACTATTCAAGATGCGGGAAAACAAATGAAAACCAATTATCGCAAAATGTTTAGGTTTTTGGAGTCGTATACAACAATGAGCTCTTTTGCTTCTCAAAGTAACGCCATCACCGTGTTCAATTTGTTTAAACGCTATTCAAGCAAAATTTCTACAGGTTTTGGTCTTGAATTAAACTCCTACATCACCGCCTTGCTAGCCGATTTGAAAGTTGAGCCCATGGTTTCTTGTTTGAGCTCACTGCCTTTAATCTCTTCATTTCACACTGATTTAGTTAATAGTCAGAATGCTTTTTTGGAAAGTTATTCAAACTTTCATAATCAACGAGCAATTGAGTTGAATGCTGCTAAAACACGTGCTTTGAAAGATGAAATTGTGTTGCTAATTAACTCAAAACTTGTTCTTCACATCAACGCCATGTTGCAGGTTTCAATCGATGATTATTTAGATTTTGCGCTGGCTCTTAATGGCTTGATTTCTGAAAGAAACATTTTGATTAAGCGTAGGAAATCGCTTTCTGAGAATTCCGTAGCGCAAAGCCAAAAGAAGGAGCAATAAGATAGGGGTGTTTAATTAGTTAGTGAAGGTGCTTCTTTGTGGTCGTGCTTTGAGCTGGTAATAAAGGCTTCATGCTCAACATGATTCGAAAAGCACCTTTTTTTTTAGGTGAATGAAAAGTTTTAAATGATAAAAAGAAAATCAATGAAATATTTAGTTGGAACAATGCTGCTATGCAGCCTATCTTCTTGCGGAGGAAAGCAAGAATTATTACACCAATCGGCACAATTTTTTCAAGAAGAGAATAGCGAACGTCGTGTGTTTCTCGACAGCTTGCAAGTTCCTCTTCCGCAGGCATTGCTTGAACGTTGTGCGATGAACGACACGAGTGTTTTGGAAACGAAATTAGCTCGTTCGGAGGCTCGAATTTTGCCTAATGGCGAGCTTTATCATCGTTTGGAACATGTGGCATTGAATTTAGAAATTGCTCTTCCTGTTGAAGAAACGAAAAGTGAGAAAAGAATGGTTTCGGAGTTTTTGAACGAAAAGAAAGAGGAGGAAACAAGCAGGGGAAAGCTAAAGCCCCTCATTGTGCTTCTGCTGCTGTTTGTGGGTGCTGTGGCGGCATGGTGTGTGGGCAGGAAATGGCTGTGAGTCGTGAGGTTCTTGAAATTGTGATTCATTGCACAGCCACCACTGCTGGAGTTGATTTTCATGCTTCCGATGTGGAGGCGTGGCACCGAAAGCAGGGTTGGAATGGTATGGGCTATCATTTCTTGATTTGCCTCGATGGAACAGTGGAGAGGGGGCGTTTGTTGAGTGAAGTGGGGGCGCATTGCTACGGACATAATGCGCACAGTGTGGGGGTGTGCTATGTGGGTGGCTTGTGGGAGAATTTGAGTGTTGGCGACACCCGCACGGAGGCTCAACGGGAAAGTTTGCGACGGCTGTTGATGTGCTTGCAGCGTCGTTTCCCTTCTGCCAAAGTTCATGGTCACAATGAGTTTTCAAACAAGGATTGTCCGGGTTGGAAAGTGCACGAAAAGGGTTGGTGATTTGTGGAATGTGTGTCGATTTAATTTAGCTTGAACTTTTGAACTGTGGAATGAAGATTCGACAGTTCAAAAGTTCTTTTTTTTTGAAGAAACTTTCAAAAAAAATGCTCTTAGGTCATCTTGATTTTATGCCGTGTTTTTTTTACTAATCGGTATTATTAGCCGTAGATGTTTTTTTTTTAGAATGTTGAGTTTAGCCATTTAATGGCGGCTTGCTCATCGGAAAAAGGGCGGTTGATTGGGTTCTTGAAATAGCTTCGAATGTTGGTGATGAGTCCGTAGAATTCCACGTGGTCGGTGCACACTGCAATACGCAGGTTATTGATTTCGTTGGGGAAATCGCTGTAAAGATCAGCCAGCAGTTTGTGGTTGAATTTTAATGTGGGGCTCTCGGTGGAGTTGTCGATGATGAGCACTTTTTTGCAATCGCTAGGGAGTGTTTTCTCGTTGAAGAGCTGACGAAAAAATGCGCAGATTTCTTCAAATGTAATTTCTCCTGAAATTTCAATGCGCAGCATGTTGTGCTGAGGACTGAAGTTGATGATGTTGATTACCATTTTTCGAATATTAATGAGTGAGGTGTTGAGGGTGTTAAAAATGGTGCAGAACTGTTGGCTTTCTATTCTTCGTTTTCGAGCCACTGAGCGGCAGCTCGAGGGGTTGAGAATAGGGCAGTTCTATGTATGTTTATTTTTTTGCTTAGCAGCATGAGGCTGGCTGTTTCTTTTGGGCTGTTGGTTAGCAATGCCAATCGGAAGTTTCGAATGGTGATGGGAAGTTGGTTGAGGGCCGACGAAATGTTGCTGTAATTTAATGCCGATTCAACAAATTGCGCATCGTTGAGGTTGCAAAGAATTTTAGAGCAATT
>JBKEAC010000072.1:0-24369 GCA_047971925.1 Mangrovibacterium sp. | reverse complement strand
CACTTGGTTGTTTTCAATATTTCAGTTTTTGTCTTTCCATTTTCAAGCTTGAAAAGCTCTTATTCTTTCTTCTTAACATAGATTAATTATAGGTTTTTCACTTCTATCTTAACTTTGGGAGTTTTCTTTTTTTCCACCATATTTTTTATTCTAATTCCACATACCCTCTCCATTGAATTTAAAGCTCACTAAAATTCGATTTAAAGCCTAAAATCTTTTCAAAAAAAACAAAGCTTTTTTTGTTTAATAAGCGAGGGTAGGTAGTAAGTTCCTACTCGAAAACTATTTATTTGCCTTATTTACTTTACTGTCAATACTTTAGGGGTTTACTAAAAGATACAAGGTACAAATAAGACTCAAATACTTAGGGTAACCTTCTCAACTTTCGCAAGTAAAACAACTTAGTGATTTTCAATAAAAAAGCAGCATATTAATTTAATAAAGTCGCTGATAACCAGTAACTTTGTGTCGCTAAGCAAAAGCCAAAAAATATGCTACGACACAAAGATACAACAATACTTTCAGAGATAAAAAGCTTTTTTACTTCAAGTGGAAAAGCAATGGACACTATTTTTTAGTTTTATACGCTCTTTGATATTTTCAGACAAAAACTTGGTTTCGGGGTTTGGTTTCAACTTAGCATTGCCCGTTCAATTTCGTGGTATGGTATGTTTTCGGCTTTCTGTATTTGTTCCATTATTCGCAAATACTTTTTGGTTGGTTTTCCTGCATACGTTTTTTTGAAATTCTTTTTATACAGTTCGCTGTACAGGTTATCACTTTTGAAGTAAGCCCCTAATGTTTTATCCAATTGCCTGTACTTCTTACTTTGGGTTTGTGTTTCATACATACAACCGTTGAACGCTTCACGGTGTAAAAAATAACCGCCTATTTCATACAGTTTACGGCAACGCTTCTTTGTTTGTGGGCATATGAAATACCATATTTCGCCCCTGTTTAGGTTTGAAGGGGTTGAGGTTAAATATACTTTATACTTTCGGGGTTCGTCCCTATACTTGTAATCCAGTTCAATGTATGGTTGTTCGCTGTGGGTGTTTACCCTTATTGAAATACTGCCTGTGGGGTTTCCGTTTCTGCTCCAGTTAACTGTACCGCTTTTAATTTGTTTCGGGTCAAGGTAGCCCCAACCTTTCAACTTTGAAATATGTATTTGCAACGCTTCATTGTATAGGGTTGGGAATGTATGGGGTTTTGGCATTTGAAATTTATTTTGAAAATGAAACCTAAATTAATAAAAAACTTTAGACTATATCGAATAATAAGGCTTAATCAAACCAGTTCTTTTTAGGTGGTTCAGGTTCGCCCAATGTATGTTTTACGCTTTCGGTTTTGGGCAATACATACGGCATAAGTTTACAAAGTATGTTCAGTCTTTGCACGGGGTCAAGTTCTTTGAGTGTTTCAGGTAACTGTTTCAGTTCCTTTTGCATTAAATCTTTAAGGGTGTCCCGTATGTTTCCCGTCAATGGTTTGTTGTATTCAGGTAGTTTGTTTATTTCAGCTTTAAGGCGTTCCGTTTGGCTTTTCAAAAGGTCTTTTATTTCGTCCGTGTCTGCCTTTTCAAACTCTGAATATTTTACATACTTCAAAACCCATTCAAATACAAACAACTTTTGGTTGGTGTCCAATTTCTGTTTGTCGGTTTCAGCTTCAAACATCTGAACGGCTTTTAATGGTGTTTCAAAGCGTTCAGTAAAAACGTCAACGGCTTTGCTGAATAGTTTTAAAGGTGTTTCAGGGTTTTCAAAGTTGCCCTTTTGTAATACTTCACAAATCATTTCAAAGGCGTACCCGTTCCAATGTTCGTTTTCTGTTTTAAAGTAGCTTTCAAGTGCCTGTACTTCTTTTGTATTCATATCAATTAAAATTTGTTGTTAATACTTGTTTGAGTTCCTGCAATCTGTTAATGTATGGTAAAAAGGTTCGTTTGCCGTTATTCGCTTTCACGGTGGCAAAGTGGCTTTCAATGAATAGGGAACAATCCGTTATTGTGCTGCACCTGTTCAGCTTTACGGGTTGGGTTGGTAGTTCAATACTTGCAAAGTAGTTTTCAAGTTCTACAATATCATTGCTCCAGTTTTGGGGCTGTTCAATTCGTTCAGTTTTGAATACCTCAACTTTTGGCAATGGTTCAACGGGCGAAAAAATAATGTTTTGTTGGTGGGTAACTTTAGTAACTTTTTCAGGTTCGGGCTGTGGTGGTTGTTCCTGAATGTTCCTTTTCCTGAATAGTCGCCAATCCTGTTTTATTAAATAGTCTGCAAGGTCGTTGCCTTCGCTTTTGTCCCGTTCAGGGGCTAACTGCTCCAGTAAGTCCGAAAATATAAAACGTGTTCTGGGTAAACGGCTTTCATATTCATTGGCTTTGGTTTCCCATTCTTTGAAGGTGTTACCGTCTTTTGAAAGGTCGGGAAATACATAAACAAAACGTCCTTGTAATACTTTCAGCTTGTCAAATGAAAAACTGCTTTTGTTGTAAACTGCCAACCAAATAAGGCTTTCAGGTGTTTCGGGTAAACCAAAATACAACGTACCGTAAACGGCTGTTTTTGGGGCTTCAACCAATGCAACGGGGTTGCTGTGGTACTTGCTTAAAAGGTGTTCGCCAAATAAACAGGAAATTCGTTTATCCTGCTTTATGTATGCTTCCAACCATTCGGGCAACGGCTTATTGTTTCGGGTGTGATGCTTTTCAATTATTGAGTGTAAAAAGTCCGTGCCTGTGGTGTGGTTCTGTTCGTCAAATTGTTTTACCTGAACGGATCTTACATTGCCCTTTATATCAATAAAAGGAAAAGTATTTGCCCCTGTTCTGTAACCATTTGCAACCGTCCCCAATCGGTACAACTGAATAACCTTTGTAACCTCATCAACTTCAAAGGGAAATTGCACCCTGTAAAATAGGTTCTGTATAAACGTGTTCTTTTCATAGCGTTCAGGCTTTAATGTTTGTTTGAAGGTTTCAAAGTCAAAAAATACGGGTTCAGGCGTGGGCTGTGGTATTGCCTTTTTTCGCTGTGGTTTCCATTTGTTCGGTAATTCCAAACGGTTGCCCTGTTCCTGTTCCCAAACTGCTTTTGTGTACCCGTCCAAATACGGGTTGAGGTGGTACGAACATTTACTTTCACGGTCGCAACGTCCGTACTGTTCGGGTAATACTTCGCCTGTTTCTGTATCAATGTACAGTACAAACGTCTTTTTATTACAGTCGGGGCAATTGTGCTTTTTACTGCCTTTTTCTAAACTGTATCGGTGTTCATTCGTACTTTTCGTACCGTTCGTACCCTGTACGAGTGGTACGAGTGGTACGAGGTTATTTTGTAAACTATTCATTTTCAGCTCCTTTTTTAATCCATTTTCGTACTGCACCCTCTGAAACTCCAAACTGTTTGGCAATTTGTACGTTTGAAAGTCCTTGTTTTTTCAATTCCAATGCTTCCAAAATTTTGCCTTCGTGGTCTTTTTCAGTTAGCTGTTTCAGGTGTTCCCGTTCTGCTCCAAAATCAACAAATTCAAATGCAAGGAAATTATACGGCTTATCAATCTTACAAACTATTACGTTTTCAGTATCGTAAATCATTGCTGTATTTCGGGCTTTAATTTGCTTTATGTACCGCAAATTTTTATCCGTGTTACTTTGCCCAATCGCAAAACAACTATCTATGAAATTGTAAAGCATTTTACTACCTCCTAAATCATTTTGCGTAATTGGTCGGCTTAAATCACGTTTGGGGGTGTGTGCAAGTGCTAATATTGAAAGTCCGTATTTGCTTTTCAAATCCTTTAAATACCTCATCAATGGTAAGGCGTGTTTTGCCTGTTCCGTTTCGTTTTTGAGGTATGTAATATTGTCAATGATTAAGATTTTAGCCCCTGTTTCAATTATACTTTGCTCCAATGATTGATTAAGATAATTTTCAAAGGTGCTTTCTGTGGGTATCTCTGCATCGGGGTTTATTTCAATTCGTTTGAAATTGTCATCAAAGGAATAATGCTTTTCAAATACCTTTTGGGCTTCATTCTTTATTGAATACCTTACTTCAAATTGTTTGGCTGAAAGTTCAAAATCAAAGTATAAAACAGGCTGTTTCTTTGCTTCCAGTTTAAAGCCCGGTATTTGTTGCCCTTTGCTTATGCTGTCTGCAATCTGAACGGACAAAATAGACTTTCCTATATTGCTATCTGAAAACAAAATACTTATTTCGCCTTCGTGCCAAAATTCGCCAAATAACATTTCAGGCATAGGGCTTGTTTTTGCAAGTTCCAACCATTCGTTGGCTGTCTTTACTTTGAAAAGTCCTTTGTTCTGTTCTGCTTCTTTGCGTTTCTGCTCCAGTTCGTCAAAATGATTGTGTATTACGTCCGCTGTAATTGGGTTCAAATCCTCATTGTCCCAAATGTTCGTTGGTATTGCTTTACTCATTGCCTTTGGGTTTTGAAGGTTCAACAATAGCCGAGAATAATTCGGGGTGGGTGGTGTAAAACCCTGCACGGTGTTTTGAAATTGGGCAAATACCTTTCCGTACTATACAAATACGGTTTTCTTTTTCCCATTCAGCAACGTAACGGCAAATATTAGCCCTCAAAATGCCTGTTTCAATGGAAACCATTAACATAGTTTTGGGCTGCCTGCAAAGGGCTGTAAATACCCTTTGCATTTGTGCCTGAAAATGCGTACTTTTGCCTTGTCCTTTATGCGAAAAGACTTTAGGGCTGTTCAGTTGGTTACTTTCCATTGTTCAGTCCTTTTTTATTGCTCAACAAATACGCTTTGGCTTCCTGCTCAATTTCAGCGTTTGACTTTTTACGCCCGTCTTTAAGATATTCCAATAATTCAGTACGGGAAAAATACAGGCGCTTACCTCTCTTCATTACAGGCAATTCACCATTTGATGACTTGCTGTACATTGTGGGTACTTTAAGGCTTAAAAATTCGGCTGCTTCTTGAACGGTTAAAAGCTGCTCGGGCTGCTCTGTGGGTTCAACCTTTTTTGGCTGTTTAAGGTCAAGTATTAGGTTTTCAATACTGCTTAGCCTTGCTTCAATTGCTTCAAATTGATTATTCATTTTACTACATTTTTAATTTTCAATGCAGCAAAAGAACAAAGCAAAGAATACCCCTATCAATACCCTAACAGACTTAGGGGGTTAATAGGGGTATAGTTTTTAGTGATTTTCTTTGTCAGCTTCACTTTTTCTTGTTGAGGGGCTTTTGTAGGGCAACCAACCCACAACGCAAATCCTTTCTTTTTTGGGAGGTTCGCATTTGTCTTTTGTTAGTATATCATGAACGGTTGAGGGGTTAAGATTCCTCACCTCTTTTTTATCGCCTTTTTGGGACTGGAAAGTAAAAGTTGAACAAATCCAGCTCTTTATTTCTGTCGGTGCGCTTAATAAAAAACCGTTGTACTTTAACCTTTTGAAAACCTCAACAAGCTTGTTTTGGTTATGAGGAAATAAAAGCATTTCTCTTAATGGTTCACCTTGCAAGGCTTTTTTTAGTTCGGCTTCTTTGCCTTGAAAATATCCTTTTAGCTCATCATAAAGGGATTCTATTATTTGAGGACTTTTAAATAAAATTGACGCTTTATTTAATTCGGGCTTTTGCTTTAGTTCGCTTTTCCAGTAATTAAGTAGGTCAAAAAGATAAGGGCGAACACTTTCAATAGCTTGATTTTCAATGTCGGTTGAATATTCGCATTCGCCCAATATTTCATTTAGAAAATTAATCTGCTCCTGTATTCTTTTTTTCCTGTATTCACCATCAAGGGCATTAATATCTTTTTTTAAATCCTCACACAGTTCAGGGAGTGATTGAATAATATTTGCAGTTTTGAAAGGTGGGGTTTTCCTTAACCGTTCTTTTAGGCGACTAACTAATAAAGGATAATGCTCTTCTGCTAATTCGGGATTGTTACACAACCAAATAACCCAGTCGTCCACATCTTTAGGGTCGATGCCCTCTCTTTCGCTTTGGTAGTCTTCGTAAATTTCAACCTGTTGCTGAGGGTTGCTTTTATAATATTCAAAGAGTTCATTTTGTTTAAGCCATTTTTCAAATTCCTTATCCATTTGTCTTTTTTTCTTTAAGTGGTTACATATCCAGTTTAATTTTGTTGGCTGCTGTTCGTTTGGTGTCGTCCACAATCTTAGCGTATATCTGTGTTGTTTTTAGTTCCCTATGTCCTAACATCTTTGAAACGGTGTAAATATCCGTACCGTGTGAAAGTTGCAAGGTGGCGAACGTGTGGCGAAAACAATGAAAGGTTATATCTTTAGTTATTCCAGCTCTTAAAATCCATTGCTTTAGGTGTACGTTTAAATACGCTGAATAAATCAAACCTTCAAATACTTTGGCTGTGGGTTCTTTGCGTTCGCCCAATAGTTTAAACGCCTGTTCTGAAATTGGTAATACCTCAACGCCTTTGGTTTTCTTTTGCCTGAACTGTAAGTAATATCCTTCCAATTCGCTGTATTGTACTTCGCTCCAAACCAGTTTTGAAATATCTGAAAACCTCAACCCGGTAAGGGCAGAAAATATTGCAGCGTTTTTAAGTAGTGAAATAGAACAAGGCGTATTTACAAGGGCTTGTAATTGTTCAAGTGTTAAGTATTCCCGTTGTACTTCGGGTTCGCTTATGCCGTCTATACGGGTGCTTAAATCCTTTTCAATTAAATCCTTTTTGTATGCCTGTTTCAATGCAGCTTTGAACTTGTTGTAATAGGTACGGGCTGAACTTAGGGTAATTTGTTCGCTCTGAATGCCCCTTTGGCGTTTGGCTGTTAAAAGGTATTCCCGAAACTCATTACATAGGTTTTCATTCAGGTTTGAAAGGGTAAGTTTCCCCCCTGTGAACATTTCAAAGTAATTAAAGGCTGTTTGCCAACCGTTTTTATTACCGCCTGTTTTGGTTTCAACTATCTGTTTGAAGTATTGTACAAAGTCGGTTTCTGCTTTCAGCTTTGTATTTAGAAACCCGTAATTCCCTGCCTGTATTTCAATTTGACGTTTCGCCCTTATGTTTTCAGCCAGTTGCAAAGTTTCTTTGTTGCTCTGTTTATCAAATGGATTTTTAGGTTTATCAAATAGGTATAGCCCTAAAAATTCCCTTCGTGTGGGTTCGCCTGTTTCGGGGTGTGGTATAGCCGGGTAAAAGTCAATGTATAAACTTTGCCTGTTTCCTGAAATTGCCCTTTGTCTTAATTTTACTTTGGTTGCCATTGTCTTTTATGCTTAGTTACTAAAGTTACTTTTGTTACTCTCTGAACAAACTTTATTTTTTGTTCCGTATGTACTCATTGATGAAGTGTATAAAATCGTGGTGTACTTTCTCTTTACAGGAATAGCCATACAAAACCATATTACAGGCTTCTTTTTGTTCGGGTGTGGAGTTGAGGTTCAGTAACTCAAACGCTGCTTTATTTTGGCTTTCTGTGGGTATGTATTCGCCCCCTGCTGTTTGGTAATCAAACTTTAAAGTTGAACGCCTTTTTTCGGCTTTTTGCTCTTTGCGTTGGTAGTATGCTTCACTGTATGCCGTATCGGTTGCCATACGTTCAGCAAATTCACGCTTTTGGGCTTTAGTCGGTTTCCACTTGTATCTCATATCCTTTTGTATTTTGTACCTTTTTGTACCTCATTAATGGTAAAATGGTAAAACGGTACAACAAAGGTACAAAAAGGTACAAAACAAACAATAAATAAAACAAACTATTTATTAATATACAGTCAATAAAAAAGCCCCTTTTAAGGGGCTGTATTAGTGTTTATACTAGTTTCCTATCTGTATGCTTTGTAAACATTACTTTCCTACTCGAAATAATTGTGATTGTATATAATCGGAAACTCATCAATAAGGAGCAATGCTACAACCTATTGAAATGAAAAAGCTTCAGTGCTTTTCAGTGAAATAATCACAATTTTATTTTTTATCTGCCTCTAATGTACGAAAAACTTATAGAAAAACAAAATATAAGTTCTTTAACCATCTATTTATAAACATATCTTAACCTATTTTTTTAATAAATTTCAAATTAAAAGCAAAAAAGGACACACCTTTCGATGTATCCTCTCTTTAAATAAATGTTCAATATTTACCGCTTTACTCTGCCGGATTTAAGCGTTCAATACCAGCTCTACATACTTGAAAGATCCCCATTAGAAACTAATTTTTAGAAGTACTTTTAATAATCAGATAAACGCCTTTTTCCGATAAGTTAATTGCATTATCCACTTTCAAAAGTTCTGGTTTTCCTAATAGACTTCCACTCTTCTCATCAATTTTCAGCAAGCTATATTTTCCTTTTTCTAAACCCAACTCATGCGTAATGCCATCTGCCAAATAGACGATAAAATCTCCATGATCTGATTTTAAAATATAAACTCCGTCTTTGTTACTTTCAACAGGAAATGATTTCGATGCAATTTTCAAAAAGTCATTCGAAGTTATTTTAGGAATCCCCGCTAACGAACCACCTGCCATAAAAATTGCCCAAGCACTTTCTTCCGATTGATCGAAAGAGTTCATCACAGCCTTTTGCGGGAATGCTTTTTTATAAGAAAGCACATCATTATAGATAGTTTGAAAGCTCTTTTTACCGGGCTTATCGATGCGCATGTGTTGTCTTGGTGCCATGTGCATATCGCTCTGAGGCTCCCACAAAGTACCATCAACTCGCGATGCCCAATATCTGATATCGATGATATCTATCAACTCATTTCGTTTTGAATCATTTAGAATTGAATCTTGCACATCTTTTGTTGCACTCAAAGCCACTAACTGTTGCTTACCTTCTTTTGCCTCCCATGCAGAAATACAATCAAGCCAAAACTGCATGAAATGCAACGGACCAGTATATTCTGCACTAAGCATTTGAATTACGCCATTATTATCCGAAAAGTTATCGAAACATTGATTAATAAAAGCTTGATGTATCGGACGCCGAGCTTCATTTGTTTCATCATAAAAATGACGATCCATAAACACTCGTTTATCGCCTGCAAAAGGCACTGGTTCGGGAAACTGTGTGTTGTTAATATTGTTGGCTGTTCTCCAAGGACTATCAACCCAGTGTGCTCCAGCCTCCAAAATGTTGTGCTGAAAATAATTCTGATGAATTAGCACCAAACCTTCCTGATCAATCTTATCGGCAAAATCTTTTAATCGCTTCCAATACCATAAATTATATTTCGTGAGGTCATATTTACTCAATCCATCCCAAGCTACCCCCTCGCCCGAACGTTGAAAAGGGAGTTCTAGAAAAGGAGCCCAAACTTCGCCATTAATACGATTTGTTCGCTCATGGTCATCACGTCGTCTATCGTACCACAAAGCATAGTGTTGTTCCATTGCTGCAAGATTATTTTCATGCATGTATCTTATCACATCATCAAGTTTATCTGTATATCCAACGCCTTGCTTTCCTGGCACAAATCGTGTTATTGCTGGTTTTGCACGAGCAATATCACGCGGACGAAGCCCTCCGTTCCACCAAGGCACTACTTGCTGTTTTCCAGTAATTACCTCATCGCCTCTCACCAACCAACCATGGTCATTCACCATTAAAGAAGCTGCTGCGGTCTTTTTCTCTGTCACCGATTTCACCTTTAGCTTCTGAGCTTTTGCAGCATCTAGTGATATCGGATTTTCAGCAATTTTCTGTTCAATAAATTCAGGAAGTGTAATAGCTGGTTTCATGGCATAATCCATCAGTTCTTTAGCTTGCTCAGGAGTAGGACTACTTGTTGGCTCTCCAGGGTAAACAATCACTTGATTTTGAGGAGCTGCATCGGCACCTATTCGTTGAGCAAGTTGAGCAAAAAATAAACTTCTCGGATTAACATGTTCATTGCAAAATTGCCAATAGGCATTTCCTGTAAATTGCGCCCAAGCTCCGTAAATCCAGTTGGTGGCTGTGGGCGGAGAAAAACATTCCATCATAGCTGCTGTACTTTGCCAAACCAAGCAATTAGCTGCTGTCCATCCAGCTCCATATCCATTCACATATCTATTTTTCAGACATAAAGCCTGACGATCAATATTAACCAAGTCGAAAAGAATTCCCGATGCCCAACTATTCAACGTTCCACTAAAATCATGTGCATTCTGCGATGTACATTCCACAAAAGCCGATGGACCCGCAATAAATGCTCCGGTTGAAAAATCATGAATTCCCCCGTCGGAATAAATACGCAAGAATAAGGTTTGTTGCCCCTCGGTGTAAAATGTTTGACGGCGTAATCCTCCGATTTCTGAAATTGGCTCCATTGAAATACAATCTTCCACTGTAGCTTTCGCCACACCTTCAAATAAAGCGACAGCCGATCCTGCAAAATGTTTAAAATTTACTCGTCGAATCCACACATTTTCAGCATAGTCAAAACTGATGGCATTCCAGCAGTGTTCTTCATCTTTCAAGTTTGCTTTGTTGAAAGACGATGTTATTGCCAAATTTTCAATACCTATATTTCGAATACGCTCATCTTGTATATATTTTCTCACAAATGATTTTGCAAGCGAATTATCAAGAGCCGATGTAATAGGCGCGTCGAGCGTAATTGTGTTTCCTTCTTTCTTAATAATCGTTCTGTCCCATCGAATGAATTGCAACTCGGGTTTCCAACCCCACCATGAGGTTTCTCCACCAAAATCATTCATGTCTAAAGCTGTAATCCATTCCTTTGAGCAAGGATGAAAAACTGCAATTTTATCTCCTTGTTGAAGAGATGAGGCATCAGCTAAATGGAGTATCAAGCTTCCTACAGGCGTATATTGGCTCGTAATATCTAACTGTTTTTCTGTTAGCTTTACCGCTTTTCCTTCCACTCTTAAAAAGGTTTCTCTACTCACTCCATCAGCAATCAAATGTGTCGCATTTTCATCACTTCCTTCGCCTCTAATCACCACTCCCGATTGATTTACATTCAATCTTCCTTCTAGTTTATATGTTCCCGATTTTATTAATATTGCACCACGAAAACCATGACTATCACTTGGTAAAGAGGAAATATAATCAATAGCTTGCTGCAACAGTTGAGTTGCGTCTCCTTCAATCGGTTCAACAACTACTTTCACTGGTACAAAAGGAATTTTCTGATTCGACGCTTGATATCCGGCATAGGAATAATCGGGAATTACATTGCCTTTCTCATCGGGTGAGTAATTAATTAAACCATTTTCATAGATTAGCGGCTCGGTTTGTTTTTGAGCAAAAGAGGGAATGCCAATCATGCAACATAAAAGAAGCTGCATAACGAAGGAGTATATTCTCATATTCTTATTTTTTGAAAAGCAATTAAGACTTGTATTATTCAAGAAAGGGCACCCCAAATGGAGCACCCTTTTTATATTTCATTTGCACTACCCGATTAAAATAATTTATCAGTTTTTGCTAATGTGTCATCATTGTTTGCATCATTAGTCCAATCTATTTTTGTTGATGGATTGATTGCGTTGATATATTTTTCAATGTTTGTATATCCATCACCATTCAAATCGCCATTTGCATCTGAAGCATCTTTAGGATTTAAACCGTGTTTCTTTTCCCATTTATCGGGCATTCCGTCTTTATCTGAGTCTGTATATGCTTTTCCAACATATTCTGGATATCCACCTACCTCTTTAGGATCGGTAATAATACCAATTTTGTATGAATCTACTGGCAAACGGCGGTGTTTGAATTTTGGCACATCTGAAAGGTCAACATTTGCGGGATATTCCACCACTCCTGTTTTCACTTGCTTCACAATGCGCACATCAACAGCATCGCGTTTTGGGAAAGTTGCACCAGCATTTTCCAATACGAAATCGAATGATTCTTGAGCCGACATAATTGGATAAACGGGCATTGGGAATGGCTTATTGAATTTCATGTTGGCAGTATATCCATCCGTGTTTGATTGGTCTTCCACTTGCACACCACCCGCCCAGTTGTCGGCTGTGATTGCTGGATATCCTTCCATGATGTTACCATTCACATAGCAACGACCATAAACATGATAACCTAATTTACTTCTTCCTGATTCGGGTTTCAAAATACGATGCCCAATCGCTTCGTCTTTTGGAGTTGCTGGACCGGGTTTGAAGTAGTTGTTAATGATGTTATACATGGCAGTGTAGTCGCCACCATCGAGCGAACGGTGCACCCAGTTGAACACAATGTTATTTGTGAAGTTAAAAATACCGTTCCAACCAATTGATGGATTACGACCAGCATTACTAGCCCACATGTTGCGTGTGAAAGTACAGTTTTCACCACCAAGTGTAGAACCAAAAGCATGGTTCCAAGTATCAAGAGCTTCCGAGAAGATTGAGTTTTGGATTGTTACGTTTACGGTTGGCAGTTTTTCTTCTTTATCTTTGCCAGTGCTATCATTATACATGTGACGATAGAACGACATATTTTCATCTAATCCCCAAGAGGCTGAAACGTGATCGATGATGATGTTTCCAACTGGGTTTCCACCGATTGCATCATCTCTTCGTCCTACATAAGTTTCGCCACGACGGAAGCGCATGTGACGAATAATTACATCATGCGTGTTAATCCAGATACTCTCGCCCGCCACACAAATACCATCTCCTGGAGCTGTTTGACCAGCAATGGTGACATAAGGGGCACGCACAATAAGCGGTGTTTTTAATTGAATAATTCCCGAAACATTGAACACCACAATACGTGCACCTCCAGTTTCTAACGCTTCGCGCAATGTTCCTGCGCCGCTATCTTCAAGGCTTGTAACGGTAATAACTTTACCTCCTCTACCTCCAAAAGAATATTTACCACCACCCAATGCACCTGGGAATGCCGGAATTTCAGCTTGTGGCAAATCAACCGGACGACGAGCCCAAGGGATATATGGTTTGCCATGCTTTGCTTCTTCTTGAACTACTTTATAAGCTTCCCACCAAGCTCGCTCCGAAGCTTGCTCAGCTTCATTCATCATTTTGTTGGTTGCTTCTTGCACATCTTTTGGAATGTCTGGATACTGCGCAAATGCTTCACTTGTAAAAAGCGCACTCGCAACAACGGCAAGTGACAGAATCACTTTTTTGAAATTTGTTTTCATCTCGTGTATATTAATTCGTTATACATTACATTTTCAAGGTGTAAACTTAAAGAAAATATTAGAAAGCGCTTTACAATTTTAATGGTTTTTACTCATTTATTTTCTTCCATTCTTAGCATATCTATCTCAAAGCAATATTTATCAAACAGTTAATTGAAAACGTTTACACTTCAATAATTTTCCACATTCTAATCTTTTTGTTAAAATAATGTTCCATTTTCTACAAGAATCAACGAAACAAAAAAAGGCTGAACTCCACAATTGGGTGTTCAGCCTCTCAATTCATCAGAATTAGACAATTTTTCGCAAATTAATTTTACTTCTTAAAGTTTCTCTAATAATTTCGACATAAGTTCTGCATATTCATCATCGCTGAGATAAGTCTTTTTAGGATTCATTTCAAAAACGCCGCCAAAACCGTATCCATCGGCATATTTAGGAACAATGTGCATATGAATATGAGTCAACGTATCGGAATATGCTCCATAATTAATCTTCGTTGGATTAAATGCTTCAGTTATTGCTTTCCCCACACGGGTCACATCTTTAAAGAAGGCATTTCGTTGTTCTTCAGATAACTCATGAAGTTCCATTCCATGATCCTTATAAACTACATTTACTCTACCAGGGTGCGATTGTTCTCTAAAAAGAAAAAGTTGAGAAACTTCTAAATCACAAATTTTAATCATCAACTCATCGAGCACTGGGAGTTTCTGACAATATAAGCATGTTGATGCTGGTGATACCATAATTTTCAATTTTATTATTACTATGGCTAAGATAGAACTAAAAATTGAGAAATAAAAAAAAGCAGCCTATTTTTTTAAAAGCTGCTTCATTATTTTTATTCTAAGCGGAATTACAAAAGGAAATCTTTTTTCAATTGACTTACCCAGTTTTGAATTCTGGTTTCTGATTTTTCGGGTTGATTCACCTCGTCGAGGCACAATCCACAAAACTGGTTTCCCTCTTTCAAGGCTTCCGAATGTTCAAAGTCATAGTCAGATGCCGATGTGTAGCCCACGATAGTAGCTCCTCTCTCTTTGAGGAGGTCAGCCATAATTCCAACTCCATCATTGAAATTTTCGCCATAACAATCTTGGTCGCCCAGTCCAAACACAGCCATTTTCTTTCCTTCCAAGTTCATATCCTCAATAGCTGGCACAAATTCATCCCAATAGTTTGGCAATTCCCCATCCCACCATGTTGCCACTCCAACAATACAGTTGTCATAGCGCAAAAATTGCTCTTCTGTTAGCTCTTCTGCATTAATTACATCGAGGTTATCCTTCCCAACTACCTGGGCAATTCGCTCTGCAACATGGGCTGTTTCTTCAGTATGAAAAGCATAAAACAATCCTATTTTATTCATAGCTCACATTTTTAAATTCAACGATTAATAATTAAATAGCACTTTGGCAGCTTCTTTAATTTTATCTTTATTGGGCAAGATTTCTGCCTCCAAGATTCTATTAAACCCAACTGGAGTGAAAGCTGCTCCAAGACGTTTCACGGGTGCATCGAGCCATTCGAAAGCATCATCTTGAACCGTCGCTGCAATTTCGCCTCCAAATCCTGAGAACACTTTATCTTCGTGCACAACTAATAGTTTACTCGTTTTCTTCACCGATTTTAGCACCGTTTCTTTATCCCAAGGAACTAAAGAACGTAAGTCAATCACTTCCACATCAATGTTTTCGTTTTTCAGTTCATCGGCTGCTTCCAAAGTGTGAATCAAAGTATTTCCATAAGTAACAATGGTCAAATCTTTTCCTTCTTTTCTAACTTTTGCTTTACCGAAAGGAATTTCGAAATCTTCAGGAATTGCTGTTGCTGCTTGAGGGGCGTTATATAGAGCTTTAGGCTCCATGAAGACAGTTATTCCTCTTGATCGAATCGATGTTCGAAGTAATCCTGCTGCATCGTCGGCAAAGGTTGGATAAACAATGCGTATGCCTGGAAATGTAGCTAGCGAACCTTCGATGTTCTGCGAATGATAAATACCACCACCGATATATCCTCCAGAAGCCAATCGAATGGTAATATTTGGTGAAAATTGACCTTTCGATCGCCAATAGTCATGGCTAGTATCAACAAAGTTTTCCATTGCTGGCCAGAAGTAATCGGCAAATTCGGCACCTTCAATCACCACTCTAATTTTATCATCATAACGACTCATGCCATTGGCAGTGCCCACAATATAATCTTCAGCAATTGGAGCACTCCACACCCGTTGCTCTCCAAATTCTTGTTGCATGCCTTTTGTTACATTGAACGCTCCTCCTTTTTCTTTATTAGCAACATCTTGCCCATAGATAAAGGTATCGGGATTTCGTCGAAACTCTTCTTTCAATGTTCTATTAATTGCCGAAACTAAGGTGAACTTTTCTCCCTGTTCTTGATTTTCGATTTCTTTTGCATTATACGGTTCTGCGATAACGAAATCATGAATCGATTTGGGGTCGGGATTGGGAGCTGCTAAAGCTTTTTTGTGAGCCTCTTTCACAAGCTGCTTAGCCTCCTGTTCTACCGCTTCAATCTCTTCATCGGTGAAGCGTTCGTAACGCTTAATCATGCGAATGAATTTCGCTAAAGGGTCGTATATTCTGGTGTAATTTCGCTCTTCTTCCGAACGATACAATTCATGTCTATCGGAATTGGAATGCGACTCCATGCGCACGCAATTTGCTTGAACGATTACAGGTTCGCCACATTCTTGCACATGTTTTTTTGCTTCAATCATAGCATTCATGGAATCGAACACATCTTTCCCATTGCAATGAATAATTCTCAGGTTTTTAAATCCCGAGAAGTTGTTTGCCGTTTTCCTATTGGCTGTTTGCAATCGTTTAGGTACCGATATTCCATAGCCATTATCTTGGAATACAAATATAACGGGCAACTTCTCACGCGTTGCGCCATTAATTGCTTCGTAAACATATCCTTCAGAAGTTGATGATTCTCCATGAGAAGTTATTGCAACACCTTTTCCGCCATAATATTTTATTGCTCTAGCTACTCCCACGGCGTGCAAATCGTGATTCGATGTACAACTTGAAACATTGTGTATGTTCCATGCTGGTTTTGCAAAGTGATTCGACATATGTCGCCCACCTCCTGCCACATCAGTATCTTTAGAAATACCGTTTAAGATAATCTCTTCTGCTGTTAATCCAGCCGAGAAGCAGGTCATCATGTCCCGATAATACGGGAACAGATGATCTGTTTCTTTGTTAAAAACTTGTCCAATGGCAAACTGAATGCCATCATGCCCCGCATAAGGTGCATGATAAGACCACCCAATTGCTTGCTTCAAATAATTTGGAGCTCGTTCATCTAAACGGCGCCCTGTTATTAATACCTTCAACCACTTGTGAAGGGTTTCTTTATCTACATTTTTTACGGTGTGTACCTTTGGAAATTTAGTACCCATGGCTTTTTAAATTTCACGATTCACGTCGAAATTTTCTATTAGCTCTGCTATTCGTTTTACAAATGCGCCACCTAAAGCACCATCAATAATTCGATGGTCGTATGACATGGAAATCCACATCATTCTTCTAATAGCGATCATATCACCCTCCGAAGTTTCAATTACAGCTGGCTTCTTTTTCATGTTGCCTATTCCTAAAATTGCTACCTCTGGCTGATTAATGATTGGCGAGCCAATGTCATTCTTAAATGAACCGAAGTTACTAATTGAGAATGTGCCTCCCGAGATTTCATCAGGCTTAAGTTTGTTGTTTCTTGCACGAATTGCTAAATCGTTGACCGAAGCTGCTAAACCTGCCATGTTTTTCTGATCAGCATCTTTTATAACAGGAACAATTAAGTTGCCATCTGGTTTAGCAACTGCCATACCAATATTCACTTTTGCACGAAGAATTATTTTATCGCCATCTACCGAGGCATTCACCATCGGATATTCGCGAAGTGCTTGCGCCACTGCTTCCACAAAAATAGGCATGAATGTTAGCTTCTCACCATATTTTGCTTCAAACACATCTTTATGCTTTTCTCTCCAGTTCCAAATGAGCGTTACATCGGTTTCAACAGCCGACATGACATGCGGAGCTGTTTGAACCGATTGAATCATGCGTTCGGCTATAATTTTGCGAACTCTGTCCATTTCAATAACTTTATCTTCTTTCCCCACTTGTACTGCAGGAGCTTTCGACACTGGTTTTGCAAGAATTTCATGCTTTTGAGGAACTGCACCGACACTCTTTTTCTCAAGAAAATCTATCACGTCTTGCTTTTGAACTCTTCCTTCTGCACCACTTCCTTGAATTGTTTCTAGCTCAAGCACAGAAAGACCCTCTGTCTTTGCAATCGATCGAACTAAAGGCGAATAGAAACGTGTCGCTTCCACTTTTTCTATTGTTTGACTTGCCGTTTCTTGCTTCTTTTGCGCAGCATTGCTTTCCGTGCTTACGGTGTTCGTTTCTTCCGATGCTTCCACCGAATCTTCTCCTTCAACTTCGATAATTGCTAAGAGTTCGCCAACAGCCACCACCGCATCAATGTCATAGAGCACTTTTTTCACCACGCCATCTACTGGCGATGGAATTTCCGAATCTACTTTTTCTGTTGCTATTTCAAAAAGCATATCATCTTCTTCCACTTTATCTCCTTCTTTCACAAACCATTTTGTAATGGTTGCTTCTTGAACACTCTCGCCCATCTTAGGCATTAATATTTTAAACTCTGCCATTTTATAATGTTTTTAGTTTTGTTCTTTTTTATCACTTGCTAGCATCTCATCTTGCAAGTGCATTCTTACTAAATTCAATCGCACTCTTGAGTAAAGTGTCTTTCAGACTCAAATCTCACGATTCTTTTCATTTTCAACAAACAAGCCTTTCCTAATGTTCATGCAATCATTAAAAATGAAACACAACTATTCATCCTTTTTTTTTCGAGGCATAAAAGTACCCTATTTTATTTCAAAAAGACTAAAATTTCGATTCTTTTTTAAACTTTTGCTCATTTCGCACCTTTTAATGCATTTTCCACGTTGCATTCAACAAACAAAAAAAGCGAAATGATTATTACTAATCATCTCGCTTTCTTGAAAGACTATTCTTCTCTCTTATTCTACTATCGTCATTTCATTTAACAGATATTTTGCATCCGCAAATTTCTCTATAACAAATAGCACATAGCGTGCATCGACCATAATATTCCTACATCTATCGGGGTCGAACATTATATCGCTCATCGTTCCTTCCCAACATCTATCAAAATTAATCCCTATCAATTCTCCATTAGCGTTGATTGCCGGACTTCCAGAATTCCCTCCCGTTGTGTGAATTGATGCAATAAAAGCAACAGGCAATTCTCCATCATTGAGTGCATATCGACCATAGTCGCCCACCTGATACAAATCTCGTAATCGTTGTGGCACATCATAATCATAAATATCAGGATTATCCTTAGCCATAATTCCACTCAGCGTGGTGTAATGTTTATAATGCACGCCATCAACAGGCTCATATCCTTCCACCTTTCCATAGGCCACACGCATAGTTAAATTGTTAGCATCTGGATAAATTCGTTTACCCTGTTTCATGGCTAATATACCAGCCATATATTTTGATTCAAGAGCTTTAATTTGAGTATTCAAATTATAATAGGGCTGTTTTATATCTTCAAAACTTGTTGCTAAATTATCGCAAAACATTACCATTGGATCTTTATCAATCAGTTGTTTTGCACTCAATTTTGCAATCCAAGCATCCACCACGCTCTTATTACAAAACATTGATTTTCGATAAATCTTTTCAACAAGTCGCACACCATCATAGCTAGACATCAATTTAACAAATTCAGCAGGAAGATATTCCACGGCTAAATCTGCATACATCATGTTCATCATTGCAACAAACACCTCCTCATCGGTCCCTTGATCATAGTTTTTGAAATAGTCGTCAGTCATTTTTTGCAAATCCGATTTGAGCACTTCAATTTCTGCTTCCGTTTTATTCGGCAAATCATTGGTTAATTTTCTCACCGCTCTAACATAGCTCATTATATCAGTACCTGAATACCAAGCTTCGGCATAATACTGATAAGCTTTAGAGTAGAGTTGAAATCTTTTGTACAATTTTTCTAACTCTGGCAACACCTGCATATATTCCTGCTTGGTTTCTTTAGTTTTGTTCAACCAAAGAGTAAATTCTGCTTCAAATCGTTTCTTCTTATTAATAGCGTCTAGCTGTTTCAATCCTTTTATTTCTCCTTGCCATTTTTTCCATCCATTGGCAACCGATGCATATTTCGCAGCATATTTAATGCGCACTTCCGCATCTTGCGTCATGTGTTTCTTCATAATACTCAAACGCTCCGAGCGAATAGCTATGCGAACAGGGTCGGTTTCATTCTCAATCAAATCAACAGCATATGATGGCAAATATTCATCGGTGCTTCCTGGAAATCCAAAAATCATAACAAAATCTTCGGGCTCCACTCCTTTAATTGAAATTGGGAAATGATGTTTCGGACGATAAGGCACATTATCGACCGAATAGGCTGCAGGTTGATTGTTTTTATTGGCATAAACCCGAAAAACCGAGAAGTCGCCCGTGTGTCGTGGCCACATCCAATTATCGGTATCTCCACCAAACTTTCCAATCGCTGATGGCGGTGCTCCAACCAATCTCACATCTTTAAACACTCGATACACATAAATAAAATACTGATTCCCCTTAAACAATGGTTTCACTACCGCCTCGATAAATTCGCCATTATTTTCCTTAGCCTCAATTGTTGCAATATTTTCTTTTATTTTTTCATCGCGTTCCTTTTGTGTAAGTCCCTTTGTTCCCTCGAAAACCATGTCTGAAACATCGTCCATGCGCTCTAGGAATCGAACTTCTAAACCTGGATTTGGCAACTCTTCTTTCTTATTCTTTGCCCAAAAACCCTTAGTTAAATAATCGTTCTCCAAAGAAGAATGTGCTTGAATTTGCCCAAAACCGCAATGGTGATTTGTGAAAAGCAAACCCTGATTCGACACCATTTCACCGGTGCAACCGCGACCAAATAGCACAACAGCGTCTTTCATGCTATTGTTGTTCACATCATAAACATCTTCAGCAGTGAGTTTAAAGCCCATCTGCTGCATCTCTTCAATATTATATTTTTTCAAAAGGCTTGGAATCCACATCCCCTCATTTGCCAACAAGGAAAAACTTAAACTCAAGCACAAGCTTAAAATAAAAATCTTCTTTTTCATTTGTCTTTATGTTTATAGCTAAGCACTGCCTGAAACAATGCTGTTTCGCATTTATTTTTTCTCGCTCTTCTCATTTTCAAGATTAAACGGATATTCATCATAAGCAACCAAAACCGAAACAGTTCCATAAGCATATGCAGCCACTTCATAGGGGTTGAAAATAAACTCCACACCAGCAGATGTTAAAATGAATTTTCCCAAGCTTTGCACATCAACAACACCATCATCAACAAAGTTACCTTCATCGAGTTTCTTCTTCAGCTTTTCTTTCACCATTTTCACAAATTGCCTCTCATCGCCTCCTAGCAATTCGGCTATCTGTAAAAACTTCTTTGCCTTTGCATCATAAGTCAATGTATTATTGAAAGTCATGCCATGCGCACCTCCCGATGAATAATAAACCTGCAAATTAACCGAAACATAGCGATTATCTAAAATTTCTGTTCTATAGTTTTCCACCAATTCAAAAGGAACAAACCACTCTTCATGCGCTTGTTCTGCCGATTCTTTTTTGCATGTTTGCACATAATCGTCAAATGTCTTTACAACTTCCCTATCTAGCTCTTCCAAATCAAAGACTGGATACTTAGCCTTAATGACATAAGTGTTCGTTTCTTCTAAAACTTCTTTTTCTGTTACTTTAATTTCTTTCGTCTTCTCGCAAGAAATCAAACCAACTAGCGCTAAAATGCAGCTAAATAGTCGTATTTTCACAATTTTCTGTTTCATAATCACCATTGTTTTTTATTCTTTTAAAATTAAGAAACTTCTAAAACTCTTTCAAAGCATGATAGAGCTTGTGCATGGGCAAGCCCATCACATTATAAAAAGAACCCTCAATTTTGTAAATTCCCACAAAACCAATCCACTCCTGAATGCCATAAGATCCTGCTTTATCCATGGGCTGATATTTATCCACATAAAATCGAATCTCATCATCGCTTAGCTCATCAAACCACACCTCAGTCACCGCATGAAACGAACGCTTCTTTTCCTTCGAAAGTATCGTTACTCCTGTAATCACTTGGTGCTGATTGCCCGAAAGCGATTTAATCATTTCAAATGCCTCAGCTTCATTTTCTGGCTTGCCTAGCACCCTTCCCTCTTGCCAAACAATCGTGTCGGCAGTAATAACTAGCTCATCATCGAGCATTGTTTCTGCAAGCTTCGTTGCTTTCAACTCCGATAGATATTCGGGAATTGCTGTCATGCCCAAAGCTTCCGGATATTCCTCATTCACATTTGCTGGGCGAACACTAAAATTCAAACCCAATTCTTTCAATAATTCTTGTCTGCGTGGTGATGCCGAAGCTAAAACTACGCGATACTTCAATAAATTCTCTAGCATATTATGTTGACCTCCATGTAAATGAGTTTTCATTAATCCAAACACCTTGCGCACGCATCACTTGTTCAACCACATCGCGAACACAACCTCTTCCTCCCTTTTTGTGCGATATATAAACCGACACCGCTTTAACTTCTTCAACAGCATCTTTGGGGCAACACGGAAATCCAACCATTTCCATCACCTTCAAATCAATTAAATCATCACCCATGTAAAGCATCTCTTCCAAGTCAATGCCCACAGTTGCTGCATAATCTTTAAGCACTCTCACCTTATCTTCGGCTGCCATGTAAACATGTTGAGCCCCAACCTTTTCATAACGCAATCGAACTGCCTCGGTATTTCCTCCAGTAATAATGGCTACCTGAAATCCCATTCCAACAGCATTCCGAATTGCAAAACCATCCTTAACATTAGTCGTTCGCATGGGAACTCCCTGCGCATCTAAAGGACTTGTATCTTCCGAAAGCACACCATCAACATCAAATATCATCGCTTTAATGTGCTTCAATTTATCTTTTACAAATGTCATATCTTTTCTTTTTTATGTGCCTGAAATATTTGCTTCGATACAAAACTATATAATTCCTGCAACTCTACCGAATTTTCTAGCAATTCTAAGTGCTTATTTATAACCTTTTCATCAAATCGAACTGCAGGACCTGTTTGCACATCATGCGGATTTGCATCCATCACCTTCGCCGATGTCTCTCTAATCAAGGGCTTCAAAATATCAAAATCTAATTGACTTTCCTCCATCAATGCATGCCCAACTCCATATAAATAGTTCACAAAATTACACACAAAAACAGCTGCCAAATGAACCTGCTTTCGCTGCTCCGAATTCACATCGCGCACATCAACCGATAAGCTCCCTGCCAATTCCTTCAACTGCTGGGTGAACAAAGCCGACGAAGACTCAATGCAAATGGGCACATCGTGAAAATCAACTTCTCGCTGCTTCGAAAAAGTCTGCAACGGATAAAAAACACCATAATCAGGCGAATAATTCTTCAAAAGTGACATCGGAAGCGAACCTGCCGTGTGAACTATACGCTTATCGCGAAATGGAAACCCTCGCAAAACATCCTCCAAAGCATCATCTTTTACCGAAAAAACATACAAATCCGAATCAGAACGCATATGCCCAACACAATCCGTTGCCTCTGCTCCCAACAAAGCTGCCAAGCAACTTGCCGATTCCATCGTGCGACTATACACCTGTACAACCTCAATACCATGACGCTGAAACCCCTTTGACAACTGTGTTGCCAAATTTCCAGCTCCAATCATGCTCACTTTCTTTATCACATCATCCATATCATTCGTCTTAATTCAAAATATAACTCACCTCTTTAAAATGATAAACCCTCAACTCGCCCGACTGTTGTTCCTTTATCACCAACTGACCAATTTCATTCACCCCCACTATCTTGCCAACAAACAATCCGCCTTCATCACGATAATCACACCACTCACCAAGCTGAAACAATCGTTCTAAAAAATCAACATCTATATCTTCCACACGCTCTCCAACTCGCAACACTTCATAATATCGCTCCAAACAATTCAAAACCTCTAAAAGAAGTTCATCCAAATTGCTCTCTCGCAAAAGCAACTGATACAAGGAAACCGGATTGGGAGCATCAGAAAAAAACAATTCCTGATTCACATTCATGCCAATCCCAACCACCGAACCACTCAAACAAGTCCCCCTTATCTGGTTTTCAATCAGCACCCCACAAATCTTCTTTTCCCCAACATAAATATCGTTTGGCCACTTAATTTTCACGCCCGAAACCCTTCTACTCAACACTTCAAAAAGCGACAAACAGACCACCTTCGACAACATATATTGCCTCGAAATCGGCAAGAAAACCGGACGAAGAACCACACTAAAAGTTAAATTCTTACCCCGCTCACTCTCCCAAAAATTCCCTTTCTGCCCCTTACCTAATGTTTGATTTATCGCACGAAAAACCGTAAACTCCTCCACATCGCTCGCTCGCAATTGCTCAAGCGCATAAACATTCGTACTCGGCAACTCCTCATGTATTTTTATCAATACCATATTTATAATATATTTCCGCACGCAAAACTAATCTATTTTTTTCGTCCATCAGCCAAAAGTCGCACTCTCTCAGCAAATCATTTTTTAATAAGGGGGTGCCGGCATATTCCCCACCTCATTCCATCGCCCTGCCGTCGCGCTTTCCGCTACAATCTTTTCCCTTCTTTGGTCGGGAAAAGGATTTTCGCTACAATCGCTCACCCTGCTACGCACACCAACACAAATAAAAAAAACATTTTCGTTATATGTCGAATATAGTGGCTAACCCGTTGTCGGAATTAATTATTTGCAATTTTAACGAAGAATCTGTTATGCGTTTTCGTGTTTCATTGATATTTGGGAACTACTTAAAATTAATTATTGAATTGAGGAGGCTGCTAAAGATATATTGCAATGCGTCACCATCAGGAAGATTATGTAATATCTTCTGAATCCATCACTTAATCATCGTCAACCGACACGCTTAATGACTATATACGTTAGAATACTACGATTTAAAATAAAGCTTATTGGTCCATTTTTATTTTGAAATGGTGTTTTAAGCAAACTTATTAGTCCATTTTTATTTTGAAATGGTGTTTTAAGCAAACTTATTAGTCCATATTTTTTTTGAAATGGTGTTT
>JBKEAC010000071.1:0-2599 GCA_047971925.1 Mangrovibacterium sp. | reverse complement strand
TTAATTTGAAATTTATTAAAAAAATAGGTTAAGATATGTTTATAAATAGATGGTTAAAGAACTTATATTTTGTTTTTCTATAAGTTTTTCGTACATTAGAGGCAGATAAAAAATAAAATTGTGATTATTTCACTGAAAAGCACTGAAGCTTTTTCATTTCAATAGGTTGTAGCATTGCTCCTTATTGATGAGTTTCCGATTATATACAATCACAATTATTTCGAGTAGGAACTTACTACCTACCCTCGCTTATTAAACAAAAAAAGCTTTGTTTTTTTTGAAAAGATTTTAGGCTTTAAATCGAATTTTAGTGAGCTTTAAATTCAATGGAGAGGGTATGTGGAATTAGAATAAAAAATATGGTGGAAAAAAAGAAAACTCCCAAAGTTAAGATAGAAGTGAAAAACCTATCATTAATCTTTGGTAAGAAGAAAGAAGAAGCGCTTTTCATGCTTGAAAATGGAAAGACAAAATCTGAAATATTGCAAACAACCAAGTGTATTATCGGAGTGAATAAAGCTAATTTTCATATTAATGAAGGTGAGTTCTTCGTGATAATGGGACTTTCTGGTAGTGGAAAATCAACTTTATTGCGCTGTTTGAATCGCTTAATTGAACCAACTGGAGGCGATGTAATTGTAAATGGGTTGAACATTACAAATGAAAGTAATAAAATGCTGCTCGACACGCGACGAAAACAAATGAGTATGGTTTTTCAGAGTTTTGCACTGTTGCCTCATCGCACAATCATTGAAAATGTAGCTTTTGGTTTGGAAATTCGTGGAGAAGAAAAAGATGTACGACTGCAACGTGCACAAGAAGCAATTGAAAATGTCGGGCTAAAAGGATTTGAAGCAAAATATCCACATGAACTTTCGGGCGGAATGCAGCAACGTGTGGGCATTGCTCGAGCTATTGCCAATGATCCTGAAATTTTACTCATGGATGAAGCCTTTTCTGCTCTCGACCCTCTGATTAGAGTGGATATGCAAGATGAAATGCTCGAAATACAATCAAGATTAAAAAAGACAATTGTCTTTATTACGCACGACTTAGACGAGGCAATTAAGTTGGGCGACCGGATAGCTATTATGAAAGATGGAGTGATTGAGCAAATTGGTACTCCTGAGGAAATTCTTACAAACCCTGCGAGCGACTATGTGGAGGCTTTTGTGGAGCGAGTGGATAGAAAATCGGTGATAAAAGCTGAAACCCTCATGAGAAAGAATTTCCCCTATTGCAAGATTGATTCCGACGGACCGCTAACTGTCATCAGAAAACTTTCACTCTCTGGAGGTGAAGTGCTTCCGGTGCTCGATGATGATAAAAAATTCTTAGGATGGGTGTGGCTCGAAGATGCTATTAAAGCTAAAGATAACAAAGATCACAGATTGGAACCTCTAATGTATACCGAAGTCCCAATGGTGAGCAAAGAACAAACGGTTGAGGAAATGTTACCGCTAATTACTGGATTTAGATCGCCTTTGCCTGTGGTTGACCCTGAAACACGAAAATTATTAGGAATAGTTTCTCAAACCTCACTTATTATAGAATCGACTCCTTACAGTAGGAATGAAATAAAAGAACTTAAAGAACAAGCTCTTGAGCAATTAAATTAAATATATGATAGAAGATAAGATAATTAATATTGGTTTATATGTGGAAAAGTTAGTGGGGTGGATGACTGCTAATTTGGCATTCCTATTTGATTTCATCAAAGATTCAGGAAATAGCACTATCGGCGGAATTGAAACATTTCTGCTGGCATTACCATTCTACATGATTATAGCACTTTTTGTAATTATTGCATGGTTTAATGCAAATAAAGGTGTGAGCATTTTTACGCTAATCGGATTTCTTGTGATTTATTTCATGGGGTTTTGGACCGACACGATGGAAACTCTTGCACTCGTCTTAGTGTCGACAATTGTAGCTCTTGTTTTGGCAATACCTCTTGGAATTCTTGTGGCTAAAAGTAAAACAAGTGAGAAAATAATCCGTCCGATTCTCGACTTAATGCAAACAATGCCTGCTTTTGTTTATTTGATTCCTGCTGTCCTTTTCTTTAGTATTGGAAAGTTGCCTGGTGCGTTTGCAACAATTATTTTTGCAATGCCGCCTGCTGTTCGTTTCACTGCTTTGGGCATACAGCAAGTGCCCGCCGAATTGATAGAGTCGGCTAGAGCTTTTGGTTGTACGCCTAAACAAATGCTGCTGAAAGTGGAATTGCCAATTGCTAAAAATACCATTTTTGCTGGATTAAATCAAACAATCATGATGGCACTATCAATGGTTGTGGTGGCTGGAATGATCGCAGCTGGGGGGCTTGGAGAAAGAGTGCTAGAAGGAATTAATAACTTAGATATTGCTCTCGGTTTTGAAAGCGGATTGGCAGTGGTAATTCTGGCAATTATTCTCGATAGAATAACTCAAGGGTTTGGAAAGAAAAATGCTAAAAAAACAAAGAAGCAAAAGGATTTTCAGTTCATTGCGCTCGGACTGTGGTGTCTCGCTTCTTTACTTTTTGTAGTTCATCAGAAGATGAGTGAGAATGAGTTGGAGAAAAAAACGATTTCAATTGCCTATGTTGATGGTTGGG
>JBKEAC010000070.1:0-1704 GCA_047971925.1 Mangrovibacterium sp. | reverse complement strand
TTGTAACGATATTATCAGTGGCTCCCGTAAGCATTGGTGTTACCTCGAAAAAGGGATTGAAGTCATTAGAGAAACCAACCGGATATAATTTGTAACATCTCACCGAAGAAGGTGGGGAAACACAATTGCGCTATAAAGATTTAGTGCAACAGCCACGCCGAGTGCTCAATTCGCCTATTTGGAGCGGTATTGAATCGCACGAAGTGAACTACCCTTCAAACTACACCAATGTGCATGAACTCATTCCGTGGCGAACCATCACTGGAAGGCAATCGCTATATCAAGACCATCCGTGGATGGCAGCATTTGGCGAAAGTTTGGTGTGCTACAAGCCTCCTATTTCAAAACAAGAAATCAACAATGTGAAAGAGCGTTTGCAAATAACCGATGATACCTTAGTGTTGAACCTCATCACGCCACATAATAAGTGGACAATCCACTCGTCGTGGAGCGATAACTTGCTCATGCTAACTCTCGGACGAGGAGGTCCCGTTATTTGGATGAGTGAAAGCGATGCAGCTAAACTAGGCATTAAAGATAACGATTGGGTGGAAGTGTTCAACGACAACGGAACTGCTAGTTGCAGAGCTGTGGTATCGCAACGTATTCCCGAAGGAGCCCTCATTATGTATCACAATCAGGAGCGAACGGTGAATGTTCCTTTGAGCAACATTACGGGCAATCGCGGTGGTATTCACAATTCCATTTCCAGAATTTGCCCCAAACCAACGCACATGATTGGAGGCTATGCACAATTATCGTATGGCATGAACTATTATGGAACTATCGGTGCAAATCGCGATGAATTTGTGGTCATTCGCAAAACTGAAAATGTGCTATGGGAAGATGAAGACATGGAAAGTAAAAACCATAAATTCTAA
This sequence comes from Mangrovibacterium sp., assembly GCA_047971925.1. Taxonomy (GTDB): domain Bacteria; phylum Bacteroidota; class Bacteroidia; order Bacteroidales; family Prolixibacteraceae; genus JBKEDC01. The sequence continues at coordinate 823 of JBKEAC010000070.1, read as the reverse complement.
AGCAATGAAGATACAAGCTCAAATAGGTATGGTGCTGAACCTTGATAAATGCATCGGTTGCCACACTTGCTCGGTTACTTGCAAGAATGTGTGGACAAGCAGAAAGGGTGTGGAATATGCATGGTTTAACAATGTGGAAACAAAGCCTGGCGCCGGCTATCCGGTGGAATGGGAGAATCAACAAAAATACACTGGTGGGTGGAAGCTCGATAAAGAGAAACTTCGCCTCAATCAGGGAAGTAACTTAGGCATACTTTCTAAAATATTTGCTAATCCCGATATGCCGGGTTTGGAAAACTACTATGAACCGTTTACCTTCGATTTTGCCAAGCTCACCAGTAATAAACGTTTCAGAACAGCTCCATCGGCACGCCCATACTCTTTAGTTACAGGCGAGCGCCTGGAGAAAATAGAATATGGTCCAAACTGGGAAGATAATCTAGGAGGTACTTTTGAAACTAGAAAGAAAGATCCGAACTTGAAAGATCTCGACATCAAAGGCTATGAAGATTTTGAAAAGTCGTTCATGTTCTATGTGCCTCGATTGTGTGAACATTGTCTGAATCCAGCTTGTGCAGCCTCTTGTCCCTCGGGAGCTATATATAAGCGTAAAGAAGATGGCGTGGTGCTCATCAATCAAGATGCTTGTCGAGGGTGGAGAGAGTGTGTGAGTGCTTGTCCGTATAAAAAAATATATTTCAACTGGCACCGCAAGAAATCAGAAAAGTGCATTTTGTGCTATCCGTTGTTGGAGAACGGCAAGCCCACAGTGTGTTCTGAATCGTGTGTGGGACGAATACGCTACATGGGCGTGTTGCTTTAT
>JBKEAC010000069.1:0-40697 GCA_047971925.1 Mangrovibacterium sp. | reverse complement strand
TTCTGTTTTTGCTGTGTGTGGTTGTGATGTTCAGGATTAGGCTTGAAAAATTCCATAAATATGAAACACACCACCAGCTCCCTTAAATTTATAAACTCTAACAAATCGAAGATAAATATCTAAGCGTAGATTCTCTTTGTCAATATACGCTCAACTCCCAAGGTGATTATAATCCGAGGGCTAGAGCAAATAGTTCTTGTCCATTTTCCTTGCACAAAAAAAATATTTATTCTCGCTACCCACTATATTCGGCATAGAGCCTTTTTTTTTTAGATAGCTGCAAATAGCGTATTTTTTATATTTTTGCATTCAAATAGAAATAAAGTCATGGGATTTAAAGAAGAAATTGAACGTCGAAGGACATTTGGCATAGTGAGTCACCCAGATGCGGGAAAAACAACGTTGACTGAAAAATTATTGCTTTTCGGTGGGGCTATTCGTGTGGCAGGAGCAGTGAAAAGCAATAAAATTAAGAAAGGTGCAACATCTGATTTTATGGAAATTGAGCGTCAAAGGGGAATTTCGGTTGCAACATCGGTGATGGGCTTTGAATATAAAGACTATAAAGTTAATATTTTAGATACTCCTGGTCACCAAGATTTCCAAGAAGACACTTTTCGAACGCTTACAGCTGTTGATAGTGTGATTATTGTTATTGATGCTGCTAAAGGGGTAGAGCCTCAAACTGAGAAACTGATGAATGTTTGTCGCATGCGCAAAACTCCTGTAATTGTCTACATTAATAAGTTGGATAGACCATCGCGAGATACAATTTCACTTTTAGAAGATATTGAAGACCAGTTGAAAATCAAAACTCGCCCTCTGAGTTGGCCAATTAACTCAGGAGCAGATTTTAAAGGGGTTTACAATCTATATAACCGTTCTTTGAATCTATTTAATCCCAATGTTCAAGAAATTGAAACAGGATTTTTATTCGAAGATATTAACGACCCAGAATTAGAGAAACACATTGGAAACGATGCTAAAATGCTTCGTGAAGAATTAGACTTGGTGGAAGCTGTTTATCCAGAGTTCGACCGATCGCAATATTTGGCAGGTGAGTTAGCTCCGGTGTTTTTTGGTTCTGCCTTGTATAATTTTGGGGTTCAAGAACTCCTTGATACCTTTGTGGAAATTGCTCCTAGTCCTCAAGTTTCGCGTGCAGAAGAGCGTGAAATTAGTCCTTATGAAGAAGGGTTTACTGGATTTGTATTTAAAATACATGCTAACATTGACCCGAATCATCGTTCGCGTTTAGCATTCGTAAAAGTGTGTTCCGGGCGATTTGTGCGTAATGATATTTATAAGCACATTAGAAACGATAAAACAATTCGCATTTCAAGTCCAACAGCTTTCATGGCATCTCAAAAGGAGGTGATTGATGAGGCATATCCTGGCGATATTATAGGTGTTCCTGATACAGGAAACTTTATTATTGGAGATACACTTACATCGGGTGAAAATGTTCACTTTAAAGGTTTGCCAAGCTTTAGTCCCGAAATGTTTAGGTATATTGAAAATGCCGATCCGATGAAGGCGAAGCAACTAGCCAAAGGTATCGATCAGCTCATGGAAGAAGGGGTGGCTCAGTTGTTTACAAGCGAATTTAATGGGCGAAAAATCATTGGAACCGTTGGACAACTTCAATTTGAGGTCATTCAGTATCGTTTGGAACATGAATATGGTGCAAAGTGTCGATTTGAAGTAATGCCAATGTATAAAGCTTGTTGGATTGAGTGTGACAATGCTAAGGTGTTGGAAGAATTTAAGAAAAGGAAGTATCAGAAAATGGCGAAAGACAAGCGTGGTAGAGATGTCTTTATGGCAGATTCTGCATTTTTATTGCAAATGACTCAAGATGAGTTTAAAGAAGTGAAATTCCACTTTACGAGTGAATTTTAAATCACAATTTTTCATTATCATGAAAAGAGGAGTGTGTTCAATTATCATTTTCCCTGCTGAAATTCTCGAATTTTACAAGCACACAATTGAAGTAGCCCATACTTCTAGATAGAATTGATAATAATAGCATTCTCCTCTTTTCTCTCTTTTGTGTGTACTGGCATTCCTCAGCGACACATCATTAGCCCAGATGGGCTGAGAGCGTGCATCTTAAAACATGCCTAGAAAACAGTTTTTTAGTCGTTTGAAACAGCACATTTCATGCTTTCCGAACTGCGGAGGAGCGTCATTGCACTTGTGCAGCGACGTTTTTCCCGTGGAAGAAACGCATATGTTCTTGTGCGCTGACGATTTTCCCGTGAAAGAAACGCAAATGTTCTTATGCGCTGACGTTTTTCCCATGGAAGAAACGCAAATGTTCTTGTGCGCTGACGATTTTCCCATGGAAGAAACGCAAATGTTCTTGTGTGCTGACGTTTTTCCCATGGAAGCAACGCAAATGTTCTTGTGTGCTGGCATTTTTCCGCGGAAGAAACGCAAATGTTCTTGTGCGCTGACGATTTTCCCATGGAAGAAACGCCAATGCAGTAGTGCGCTGATGTTCCTAAGTAGTTAGGAAAGTGATGTAAGTAGTGCGCTGAGCTTTCGGAGCCAAAGAATTTAGCCACTTATTTGTTTGATGTAGCACCTAACAGCACTCAAGCTTGGCTAAAAACTCGTGCTCATGCTGTTGAGCAAACTTATAAAGTCAACAAACAGACTGAACTCCTTCTTGGTAATCTTAAACCAGACTGAAAACCACAATCCCCGATAACTTTATTACAAGCCGGGGATTGATATATGTGTAGTTGTTTGGAGGGAAACGTGGTTTGAGGGTTTATGGTTTTTGTGGTTTGGGCTTGCGTTTTTCGTTGCGCAGCAGGGTGAGGGATTGGCGTGGAAATCCTTTTAAGTGGGCTCTGCCTTTTGCCCACTTAAAAGATTGCAACGAAAAGCCCGACGGCAGGGCGTGGAGATGCGGTGGGGAGGAATGCCGGCACCCCCTGAAAAGAATCTTTTTGGGGATTTAATCGTTTTGTATTTTATTTGTTTACATGAAATTTTAATTCATTGCAAATAAAAGGTGTCTGCATTGTGAAAACTTGCTTGGAAGCAGATTTGTAAGGACCGGGACTATTCGAAAACCTGGTGGTTTTGGAATTTAATGTGAAATTAAGGTTTACAAATGCTAAAAAACAGTAAAATGGAAGATTGAGACAAAATTATTACAATCTTTGTAAAAATTGACCAATTAAAAGAAAAATAACCATTAAACTATTTTCAAATGTACAAGATTAAGACGCTAAACAAAATTGATGCTCAAGGATTAAAAAGATTGCCAGAAGGCAGTTATTTGATTGATGATAATGAGAAAGCACCTGATGCGATTATTGTGCGTAGTTTTAAAATGCACGATGAGGAATTGCCCGAAAGCTTGAAAGCAATTGGAAGAGCGGGGGCAGGTGTTAATAATATTCCAATTGAGAGGTGCACAGCACAAGGTGTTGTGGTTTTTAATGCACCAGGCGCAAATGCAAATGCGGTAAAGGAATTAGTTGTGGGAAGTATCATGTTTGGATCTCGAAGAGTGATGGAATCAATTGAGTGGTCGCGCTCGCTCGATGGAAAAGGCGATGAAATTCCAGCACTGGTTGAAGAAGGAAAGAAAAACTTTGCGGGGCAAGAGGCGTCGGGGAAAACAATTGCGGTTTTAGGACTTGGAGCAATTGGCGTTCTAATTGCTAATGCGTGTGTTGATTTGGGAATGCATGTGATTGGCTATGATCCTTATTTGTCGTTAGTTAATGCGGTTAAGTTGAATAGTAGTGTGCGTGTGGTTGAAAATTTCGATGCGCTTTTAGGTGATGCCGATTATCTAACGCTACATGTTCCAGAAACACCCGATACGAAAGGGTTTGTTAATGCCGATTTGTTAGCAAAAATGAAATCAGGTATCAAAATCTTTAATTTTGCTCGTGGAGGACTTTGCAATGATGTGGCTATTCATGCGGCAATAAATGCGGGTAAGGTTTCTGCTTATTTCTGTGATTTTCCTGATGCGTATAATATTAAAATGCCAAAGACTTACACGGTGGCGCATTTGGGCGCTTCAACAGCAGAGTCGGAGACTAATTGTGCGATAATGGTGGCCGATCAGGTGAAAGATTATCTTGAAAATGGTAATGTTTTAAATTCGGTGAATTTTCCAGCAGTTAATCTTGGTGTGGCAAAAGGTCCACGTTTGACATATGCAAGTATGCAAGATGGTAAGGTGGCTGAAGTTACTGCGGTTCTTTCGGCTGCAGGTGTTCAAATAACGAATATGGTTAGTAAAAATCGTGCTAATGTGTCTTATAGTATTATTGATTTAGATTCGGCAGTTACTCCCGATTTATTGGTTAAGTTGAAAGAAATTGAAGGGCTGATAATGGTGAGAGTAATTCGATAAAGAAGAATTTGTTGTCATGATTGAATTGCCTTTTTATGCTTCTGTGTAAAAAGGCTTTTCTTTTTTGTGTGATTTTTAATTCAAAAATGTATATTTGTCAAGAAATATAGAATTGCAACATGAATAAATTGAGTAATTTAAGTCCACAGATTGTGTGGAAATATTTTGAGGAGATAGTGCAAATTCCGCGACCATCAAAGAAAGAAGATAAGATTAGAGCTTATTTGTTTGCTTTTGCGAAGAAGCATGATTTGGCTGTTTGCACCGATGAGATTGGTAATGTGTTGATTAAGAAGCCAGCCACTTTTGGGGTAGAGATGTCAAAGACGGTTGTTTTGCAATCGCACATGGACATGGTTTGTGAGAAGAATTCCGACAAGGAATTTGATTTTGATACTGATGCAATTCAGTTGGTTTTAGATGGTGAATGGTTGAAAGCCGATGGCACAACATTGGGGGCGGATAATGGTATTGGCATGGCGGCAAGCTTAGCTGTTTTAGCAAGTTCTGATATTATTCATGGAGCAATTGAGTGTCTTTTTACGGTAGATGAGGAAACGGGGCTGAGTGGGGCTTTTGCATTGCAAGCTAATTTTATATCGGGAGATATTTTACTGAATTTAGATTCAGAAGATGATGGCGAAATTTTTGTGGGTTGCGCAGGCGGCATGGACACTTTAGCTAAATTGCCAGTGAGTTATGAAGAAGTTCTTCCAGGAAATTTTGCAATGCAGTTGGAAGTTTCAGGATTAATGGGAGGGCATTCGGGCGATGATATCAACAAAGAGAGGGGAAATGCGAATAAAATATTGGCACGTTTTTTAAAGCAAGCCGTTGAATTGTTTGGGCTTAGAGTGGCTAGTTTTAATGGGGGTAATTTGAGGAATGCAATTGCGCGAGAAGCTCAAGCGATTGTGCTTGTTTCGCAATCATTGAAAGAGAATTTAGTGGCAGAGTTTAATATTTTTGCTACCGAGTTAATGGAAGAGTATCAGCATTCTGATAGGGGATTGAAATTCCTGTTAAAGTCGGTTGATTTGCCTCATCGGGTGTTAACAGAGCTTGATAATAGAAAACTGATTGATTTGATTTTAGCATGTCCTCATGGTGTTTTATCGATGAGTTTGCGCATGGAGGGCATGGTTGAAACTTCAACAAATTTAGCATCGGTTAAGCTTGACGAGCGATCTGTGTGTTTCACTACAAGTCAACGCTCGGAAGTAGATAGTAGGAAATTAGCAGCTTCACAAATGGTTGCAGCGGTGTTTGAGTTGGCTGGAGCTGAAGTGACGCACTCGCAAGGCTATCCGGGATGGACACCAAAGCCGCAGAGTTATATTGCTCAATTAGCAGTGGAGAGTTATAAGAGGTTGTTTGGAGTTGAACCGGTAGTGAAAAGTATTCATGCAGGCTTAGAGTGTGGTTTATTTTTACAGAAATATCCAAATTTAGATATGATTTCAATAGGTCCAACGATTCGAAATCCACATTCACCAGAAGAGCGAATAAATATTGAGCACACTGAAAAATTCTGGCTTCACTTGTTGGATATTTTACGGATGATTGCTGTATCATAAAGTTTATTTCAAGCACTTATTTCGAGATGCTTCTGGAAATGAGAGTTAAATTATATAGTCGTTAATGCTTTGTCTTTTAAAATTAGCGGTTTGTTTAAGATTCACAATGAGCAAGGAAGATAAACATAAATTAAAAACTTGATATTAATCGATAAATCTATATCTTTGTCAATCTATGAAGCGAGCATTTAAAGATTATTGCCTCATTGCACTCAAAGGAGTGGGAATGGGGGCTGCCGATGTTGTGCCCGGAGTTTCGGGCGGAACGATTGCATTTATATCGGGTATTTATGAGGAACTACTCAACTCAATAAAAGCTGTAAATTATTCTAATTTGAAACTGCTTTTGGCGGGCAAGTTTAAATCTTTTTGGTCGGCAGTAAATGCTAATTTTTTAGTGGCATTGCTTTCGGGAATAGCATTCAGTTTATTGAGTTTAGCAAAGTTGATGACTTATCTATTAGATTATCACCCCATACTCATTTGGTCGTTTTTTTTCGGTTTGATAGTCGCATCAGCAATCTATGTAGCCAAAGATATTAAACAATGGAATTTAATAACAATAGTTTCGGCATTGCTTGGAGCATTTGTAGCTTACATCATTACAACAATAGCACCTGCTGAGCCAAATACATCATACTTTTTTATCTTTATTTCTGGAGCAATAGCTATTTGTGCCATGATTTTACCAGGAATATCGGGGAGCTTCATATTGTTGCTTCTAGGAATGTATAAATTTATAATTTCCGCATTGTCGGATTTTAAAATTGCAGTGATAGCAACATTTGCAACAGGAGCCGGCATTGGTTTGATATGTTTTTCGAATGTGCTATCGTGGCTACTAAAAAAATACTTTGACTACACCATTGCTCTGCTTGCGGGTTTCATGATTGGATCTCTTAATAAGATTTGGCCATGGAAAGAAGTAGTAGAAACTTTCGTTGATAGGCATGGTGAAATCAAGCCACTTTTAGAACAAAATATATTACCAAGTCAGCATCCCGATTCACAGCTGTTTTTTGCTTTTGTATTGGCTTGTTTAGGTTTTGCTTTGATATTTATTATCGAGGGTATATCAAATAAGTTTAAAACTAAAGCATGAAGTAGATGAAAACTTTTGGACTTATCGGATATCGTCTTGGGCATTCTTTTTCAAAGAGCTATTTTAATCGAAAATTTACTTTAAATAACATTGATGACTGTGTGTTTGAAAATTTTGAATTAGATACGATTGCTGATTTCCCTCAATTAATTTCAGAAGAACCATCGCTTGTGGGTTTAAATTGTACGATACCCTATAAGCAAGAAGTTATGTGCTATCTTGATGAAATAGATGCCGTTGCAAGGCAGATTGGGGCAGTTAATACGATTAAAATAATACGTGGTGAAAAGTTGAGATTAGTTGGTTACAATACGGATAGCTATGGCTTTGAAATGTCGTTGAAACCACTCTTGTGTAGTTTTCATGATAAAGCATTGATTCTAGGAACAGGAGGAGCTGCAAAAGCAGTGAAATATGTTTTGGAAAAATTAAATATCAACGTTGTATTGGTGAGTAGGGCATCGGCTAAATCGCATGGAGTTTTAAGTTATGAGGATCTGACAGAAGAGGTGATTCATGCGCGTAAATTAATTGTCAACACCACACCTTGCGGAACAACACCCAATGTTGATGAGTGTCCTGAAATTCCTTATGAATATTTGGGGTCGGAACATTGTTTGTATGATTTAATATATAATCCAGAAGAAACTAAGTTTCTGAAAAAAGGAAGAGAAAGAGGGGCAACAATAAAAAATGGTCTTGAAATGCTCCACTTGCAAGCAGAAAAGGCATGGGAAATATGGCATGAATAATTGATGTGGAATAAAATAAATAGAATATGAATCCGAAACAACTTGTTGGTGAAAAGGCCTGTGAATACATAAAAGATGGAATGATTATTGGACTAGGCACGGGCTCAACAGCCTTTTATACCATCATGAAAGTGGCTGAAATGATTAGGAATGGCATGGATATTAAGGCAGTTCCAACTTCAGAAGCTACAGAGAAGTTAGCTAAAGAACAAGGAATTCCGCTGGTGGATATAAACACAGTGCGTAGTCTTGATTTGGGTATTGATGGCGCCGATGAGTTTGATAAGAACAAGCAGTTGATAAAAGGAGGAGGAGGAGCATTGCTTCGTGAAAAAATTGTAGCGTCATTGTGTAAAACATATATCTGTATAGCCGATTATTCTAAAAAATCGGAATACTTAGGTAGCTTTGCTTTGCCTGTGGAAGTTACGTCTTTTGCAAAAGATGTGACAAAGCGACAGTTGGAGACTTTGGGTTGTTGTTGTACTTTCCGCATGAAGAATGAGTCGCTTTTCATTACGGATAATGGAAATTTAATTATAGACTGTAAGTTTGAACAGATCACAAATCCTAAGGAATTGAATGTTAGTATAAATAAAATTCCAGGAGTAGTTGAAAATGGACTGTTTGTAGATTTAGCTAGCTGCATTATATGTGCAGATTTAGATGGTAAAATAGAAGTTATAGAATGAGTTAATGCTATTCCCGAAAATAGCCGTATATTTGTACAGAAATAAATTTTAATTAAATGCAAGAAAAAATTCTTATCCTCGATTTTGGTTCGCAATACACGCAACTAATAGGACGTAGAGTTCGTGAGTTGAACATTTACTGTGAAATACATCCATTTAATAAATGTCCTGAAATTGATGCCTCTGTGAAAGGAGTCATTTTGAGTGGAAGTCCCTCGTCGGTGCGCGATGAGAAAGCTCCTCATCCTGATTTGAATAATATTAAGGGAAAACTACCTCTGTTGGGTGTTTGCTATGGAGCACAATACTTAGCACATTTTTTTGGTGGAGAAGTTAAGGCGTCAAACAGCCGAGAGTATGGGCGTGCAAACTTGGCAACAATAAACACAGCAGACAGACTTTTGAAAGGGATGTCGAAAAATTCGCAAGTTTGGATGTCGCATGGAGATACGATTGATCGTTTGCCTCAAAATTATACAGTAATTGCCTCTACTCATGATGTAATAAACGCAGCCTACAAAATAGAAGGAGAAGATACTTGGGCAATTCAATTTCACCCAGAAGTATATCACTCAACCGAGGGATCAACATTGCTTAAAAATTTTGCAGTAGATATTTGTGGTTGTACTCAAGATTGGACGCCAGCGTCATTTATTGAAACAACAGTTGCGGAGTTGAAGTCAAAATTGGGAGATGACAATGTAGTTCTAGGTCTTTCTGGTGGAGTTGATTCTACGGTAGCAGGGGTTCTTTTGCACAAAGCAATTGGGAAGAATCTGACTTGTATTTTTGTGGATAATGGATTGTTACGTAAAAATGAATTTGAGGCGGTGCTCGATTCATATAAGCATTTAGGATTAAATGTTATTGGAGTTGATGCAAAGCAAAAATTTTGGAATGATTTAGCTGGAGTTACCGATCCAGAGCAGAAGCGAAAAGTTATAGGAAAAGATTTTATTGAGGTTTTCGATGAAGAAGCTCAAAAATTAGAGGGCGTGAAATGGCTCGGTCAGGGTACGATTTACCCTGACATTATAGAGTCGGTATCGGTGAATGGTCCCTCGGTAACAATTAAGTCGCATCATAATGTCGGAGGACTTCCTGAGAAAATGAATTTGAAGGTTATCGAGCCCTTGAAGTTGCTTTTTAAAGATGAGGTTCGACGAGTTGGAAGAGAGTTAGGATTAAACGATGAGCTTTTAGGGCGCCATCCATTTCCAGGTCCAGGATTGGGTATTCGCATTTTGAGCGATGTTACTCCAGAAAAAGTGCGCATTTTGCAGGAAGCTGATTATATTTTTATTCAAGGACTTAAAAATGCAGGCTTATATAACGAAGTTTGGCAGGCAGGCGTAATGCTTCTCCCAGTTCGTTCGGTTGGAGTAATGGGTGATGAACGAACTTATGAAAACGTTGTAGCACTTCGTGCAGTAATGAGCACAGATGGAATGACAGCAGATTGGGTGCATTTACCTTATGATTTTTTGGCAAAAGTGTCGAATGATATTATAAATAAAGTTAGAGGAATAAACCGCGTGGTTTATGATATCAGTTCAAAACCACCAGCAACAATAGAGTGGGAATAATAAAATATTTTTACAGTAGAGGCATCCGATAAAATGGATGCCTTTTTGTTTTCTTTAGTATCCTTTTAAAGATATAGATATTATCGATGAGTAATTTTGAAAAAAAGATACTGTTTTTTTGTGTTGTAAGGCATAAATTAATACTTTTGCAAAGTCAAGATTACAATAGAAGTAATACAATATTTATAAATCAAACAACTAAATAGGTATATTCATATGGAAGCTAATGGTTTTAAAGGGACAAGTTGGATGCAAGGAATTGATCTTAGAGATTTTGTATCATCGAATGTAACAACCTACACGGGAGATGATTCATTTTTATGTGGACCAACAGAATACACACGAGAATTGTGGGAAATATGTAAGCAAAAGCTAAAAGAAGAGCGAGAAAAGAATGGACTTTTGGGTGTAGATACAGATATTGTTTCAGATATGACCTCTTTTCCAGCAGGATATATTGCAAAAGAAAAAGAAGCAATTGTTGGTTTGCAAACCGATGCTCCATTAAAAAGGGCGATGAAGCCGCTTGGAGGTTATAAGGTTGTGGCGAAAGCATTGACAGAACATGGCTATAAACCATCAGAGCGAATAGAAGAAATATTTACAAAATATGTAAAAACGCATAATGATGGTGTTTTTGATGGCTATACCGATGAAATCAGAACATTTCGTTCTTTAGGATTTTTGACAGGACTTCCCGATAATTATGCACGTGGTCGAATTATTGGCGATTATCGACGTGTGGCACTATATGGCATTGATTATTTGATTGAACAGAAGCAAAAAGATTTAGCAGGGATTCATGGACCAATGAGCGATGCAACAATTCGCTTGCGTGAGGAAGTGACCGAGCAAATCAAGGCTCTTTATCAGATGATTCAGATGGGAAAGATCTATGGATTTGATTTATCAAAACCCGCGAAGAATGCACAAGAAGCAGTGCAATGGACATATATGGCATATTTAGCGGCTGTGAAAGAACAAGATGGAGCAGCTATGTCGTTAGGCTCGGTGTCTTCATTCTTAGATATATATATAACACGCGATTTAGAACGTGGAATTATCACGGAATTGCAAGCGCAAGAATATATCGATCAATTTGTGATGAAATTGCGCCTAGTTCGTCATCTACGCATGAGTGCTTATGATGAAATCTTTGCAGGCGATCCTACTTGGGTAACAGAATCAATAGGGGGAATGCTTGTTGATGGTAGAAGTAAAGTAACAAAAACCGCTTTCCGTTTTTTGAATACACTGTATAATCTAGGACCATCTCCAGAGCCTAACATTACAATTCTTTGGGCTCAAGAACTACCAAATAATTTTAAAAGATATTGTGCAAAAGTTTCGATAGATACATCTTCAATTCAGTATGAAAATGATGATTTAATGCGCACAAATAATTGCACCGATGATTATGGAATTGCATGTTGCGTGTCATTCCAAGATTTAGGTCGACATATTCAATTTTTTGGAGCTCGTTGCAACTTGGCTAAAACCATGTTATTAGCAATTAATGGAGGGCGATGCGAAAATACAGGTACGGAGGTTATCCCAGGTATTCCGACGCTAAAAAGTGATGTATTAGATTTCGATGAGGTGATGGAAAACTTCAAAAAGACAATGAAGGAAATGGCTCGTGTGTATAATGAATCAATGAATATTATTCATTTTATGCATGATAAATATTACTACGAGAAAGCTCAAATGGCATTGATCGATACGAATCCAAGAATTAATCTTGCGTATGGAATTGCTGGGCTTTCAATTGTGGCAGATTCTCTCTCGGCAATTAAGCATGCAAAGGTAACTGCAATTCGCAATGAAGATGGGATGACAGTTGACTTTAAGATAGATGGAGATTATCCTAAATATGGTAATGATGATGATAGGGTGGACCAAATTGCTAAGAGTGTGGTTTCGCGTTTCAGTAATGAGTTAAAAGCATTGCCAGTTTATAAAAATGCAAACCCAACACTCTCCGTATTAACTATTACATCAAATGTTGTATATGGAAAGAAAACAGGAGCTACACCCGATGGACGTAAAAAAGGTGTGGCATTTGCTCCAGGAGCTAATCCAATGCATGGTAGAGATACACATGGAGCAATTGCGTCATTGAACTCTGTGGCTAAAATTGATTATAAAGATTCGCAAGATGGAATATCAAACACATTCTCAATGGTGCCTAATTCATTAGGAAAATCAAAAGATGAACGAATAACCAACTTGGTAGCAATATTAGATGGCTATTTTGCTAAAAATGCACAACACCTCAATGTGAATGTCCTTGATAGAACTCTACTTCAGGATGCAATGGAGCGTCCCGAAGAGTATCCACAATTAACTATTAGAGTTTCAGGTTATGCTGTAAATTTCACTCGTTTGTCGAGAGAACAACAAATGGAGGTAATTACTCGTTCATTTCACGATTCGATGTAATCTATTTTGACAATAACAATCCTAGAAGAAGCGCACTTAATAGTTGCGTTTCTTCTTGTTTATGCACAATGAAAATAAGCTTTATGATTTCACTTAAAGTACACTCGATAGAATCTTTTGGCACACATGACGGACCGGGCATTAGAATGGTTGTTTTTTTGCAAGGTTGCAATTTGAAGTGCTTGTATTGTCAAAATGCAGATACAATTTCCAGAAATGGTGGAGATGAAATGCCTATTGAAGAAATTGTGCGGCGAGCTAAAAATATGAAACCCTATTTTAAAAATGGAGGAGGGGTTACCATATCAGGAGGGGAGCCCTGTTTGCAAAGTGCAGAAATAATTGCGCTATTTAAATTATTAAAGGAAGAATGCATTCACACAAATGTTGATACAAATGCAACGGTAAGGACAGCAGATGCTAAAGAATTAATTGCAAACCATGCCGACTTGGTTATGTTTGATGTTAAGCATACATCTGATTCTGGTTTTAAAGAATTGACATCAGCAGCAGGTTTGTCGGCAGCAATGGAGATGATTCAACTTCGAAATGAATCGAAAAAGCCCTTTTGGATTCGCTATGTGATGGTTCCAACATTCAATAATCAAGTTGAAAACATTGAATGGCTGATAGCAAATTTTTCACATATGGAATATTTAGAGCGTGTGGAGTTAATACCATTTCATCAATTAGGAGGACATAAGTGGAAGCTTCTAGGGGAAGATTATAAATTAGAAAATCTACGTGCGAATACTGAAGATGAGCTTGTAGCAGCAGAGAAACTTCTAATTCCTTATTTTAAAGAAGTCGTTCGGAAATAATCGCTTGTTTTGCAAGTTGTGTAATCTTAGGCTTAATCCCAACAGATTATTTTCTAAGAATATTTCGTAGTGCATTTTTGTCGAGAAGATAGATGGTTCGCGTATTGATTTTAATAATCCCTTCTTTGCTTAAATCGGTAAATATTTTTGATAAAGGAGGTCGGGCTACTGCAAAATATTCAGCAAGCATGGTTTGTGTCATGGGGAGTTCAAAGCTTTGCAGGTTATCGCCAGCCAAATCTAAAAGATATTTAGCTACTTTTTCTTTTATTGTTCGAAGTGAAAGTAATTGAATTCGTTTGGCCAAGAATTGCGCACGCGAGCTAACAATATCTAAATAATTACTCATAAGTTGAGAATTGAGCTGCATGAGTTTTAAGAACTCAACTTTCGGAATGCATAATATCTTCACTGAGGCATTGGCAATCACATCAACAGGATACTTATTATCTTTTCCAAATAAAAAACTTGGAGCCAGAACTTTAGGTGCATGTAAATCGGCAACTTTTGTAGTGTGCTGCTCATTCGAAATTTCACTTCTAACACTGCCACTTAATATTAGTCGCAACTCTTCTAATACACTTCCTTGCTGCACAATGAAATCATTTTTAGAATAATTCATCACGCGATAGTGAATTTGTTTAAAGAGCAATTCTATATTTTCAGTTGAAATGCCAGAAAATAGAGGAGATAGGCTAATGATTTGATAATTCATACTTCTTCCAGTGTTAGTTTTTTTTCTTTTCGATAAAAGTATCTTTTTTTTACGAGAAATACACTATGATTACTACAAAAAAAAGAATAATTTCTCTGAAAATATCTTTTGAATTACAGAGTTTCATCTCTCAGTTTGAATTTATTCACAGAGAGTCAGCATGTCATGAGATGGGTTTATGCACATAACTGGAAGTCCGTTAGCTTTTTTTATTATTTTACTTTCAGGTAAACCAATAAGCCAATCAAGTGGAGTAACCTTTTGACTTGCTGGAATGATAATTAAATCGCTCTTTTTCACTTTGGCTCGCGTTAATGCTTCGGATGGAAGTTGGAAACTAGATTTGGAAGCAGGCGTGTAGCTAGCTTTTAATCCAAGCCCGGTTAACATTCGTTCAATAGATTTGATATTTTGATCTAGTTTTTGTTTGTTGGAATTAAATTTTTCATGGGCAGTTAAAATTTCTAGTTCTGCATGATTAAATCTAGCAAAATAGGCGCCCCACAAAGAGCTAGATTTCATTACTTTTCGATAATCAAGAGGAACAATTACCTGTTTATATGAAAAATGATTTTCACTACTCTCACCGACAAATAGAAATGGCACTCTACTTTGTTGTAAGGTTTTGATCTTTAACTTTAATTTCGAATTAGAACACACGATTAATATAGCATCAAAGCCATCGACCATGCGACGAATGCAATTGGGAAAGCTTCCTTTTAAGCAAAGACTTGATATTGAAATTTGCGGAGCATTAGGTTGGATTCTTTTAATTACTTGTGCTAAGCGAAGTTGTGCATTTGCTTTTGCATCGATGGCTTTTTCGTCAACAGCGTGAAATAAACACAATTCTAATTGAAAAATCTCGCTCATCCGAATGCCATGTGCAATGGCTTGATAATCGGAATCGGAAAAATCACAATAAACCATTATTTTTTGTTCTGATTTTTTTTTAAACCCCAAGTTGTTATTTGTGAGCATTAGTTCGCAATTAAGTATAATTTGCAAACTTATAAAAAAAACAGAGATAGGAGCTGCTTTATTTATCCTTAGATTAAGTGTTACCTAATTCGAAATGATATGCTAAAACCTATTGATGAAAATAATTATTTGCAATTTTTACAAAGAATGTCTTGTGCACATTCATGTTTCAACGGTATTTAATGAATGCGTTCTGTTAAATCACGTAGTATAATTTGGGTTATCCAATCTGCTTGTCATTCAATCACCATCAAATGGCATGCTCAAAGGACTATAAACGTTCTCAATCACGAGTTTTATACGAACTTATTGCGTGATATTTTTTTTTCATGAGGTGAATTAAGCAAGCTTATTTGTCCATATTTTTTTGATATGCTAAAATAAGCAAACTTATTGGGTGATATTTTTTTTCGTGAGGTGAATTAAGCAAGCTTATTTGTCCATATTTTTTTTGATATGTTAAAATAAGCAAACTTATTAGTACATATTTTTTTTTATGAGGTGAAATAAGCAAACTTATTGGTCCATAATTTTCTTCATGAGGTGAATTAAGTTTGTATTATTAACTTAATAAGCAGTCTTTTAGCTAAGAATTTTTTCTGTTAAAGCTTAAAATCAGTATTTAACAGATTAAATGCACTGATTTAATTCCCACAAGGGGGTACTCGTAATGATAATCTTATTCTGGTAATTTGATTATTCTTGGCTAGCATTATTTTTGGTTAGTTGTCGTGTGTTGTAAGGATCGTATCCAAAAATATCTCATGAGTTTAAATGGAATAGACGCAAGTAAATGATAAGCTACTTGATATTTTTTTTTCAAGTAGCATTGATTAATACGAAAAAAATGGCGGTTTTATTGGTGTTATTTCAATAAAAAGTTTATAAATTCGAACACTAATATAGGGATGATTCATTTTGTTAAGTTTATGAACTTGAAATTATGGAAAACTCAGGAAACTTTTAATGGGAGGTTAGTTTCCTTGTAGAAAAATATTACTTTTGGCACAAGAAAAAAGAATGAGATATCATTTTATTCAGCTAATCATACTTTGAAGGATGAAAAAATTAGTAAAAATTATTTTAATGACAATGTTGTTGTTTTCTTCGACTATTGTTAAAGCGCAGTCGTTACCAGTGATTCCAAAGAATCCGAATCGACCTACGGTGGCTTTAGTTTTGAGTGGAGGGGGAGCTAAGGGATTTTCGCACATTGGAGTTTTGAAAGTTTTAGAAGAGGAAGGGATACCTATTGATTTGATAGTTGGTACAAGTATTGGAAGTCTTGTTGGAGGATTCTATGCGATGGGTTATAATGTTGATTCGTTAATGAGTCTTATTCATCAACAAAATTGGGATTCGTTACTTACAGATGCCGTAGATCGTAAATATATTTCGGTAAATGAGCGAATGCTTAATCAGCGCTATTTAGTTTCACTTCCGATTAAGGAAAAAAAGCTAATTATACCAGAGGGAGCAATGAAAGGACAGAATGTGGTTAACTTGTTTTCGGGTCTGACGGCCAACTTTCCTTCCAATGGTGATTTTATGCAATTGCCTATTCCGTTTGCAAGTGTAGCAGCAGATATCACGAGCGGTGATGAGGTGGTGATGACAAGTGGCAATTTGCCTTTATCAATGTATAGTAGTATGGCCGTTCCTGGAGTTTTTGAACCAGCTAGAATTGGCAATCAAGTGCTAGTTGATGGAGGAGTTGTGAATAATTTTCCGGTTGATGTTGCTAAAAATATGGGCGCAGATATTATTATTGGAGTTGATTTGCGCGATGAATATTCGAAAGCTGAAGAGATTAATACGGTTGGAGATGTGGTATTTAATTTAATCAACATATATAGTAAGGCAAAAGATCTCTATCTTCCTCTTTGTGATGTACGCATTTTTCCAGACTTGAAAGGTTATAGTGCTGCTAGTTTTAGCAATGAAGCATGTGATACTCTGTATGAAAGGGGTATTGTAGCAGCAAAAGGAAAAATTAATGAAATTAGGGCTTTGAAGAAGAAATATAAATTGCAGCCCAAAGCCGAGATTGATTCTCAATATATAGCTCAAGATAAGTGGTATATTACAGAGGTTGACTTTAAGGGTGACGAGCTTCATAATAAAGAGTTTCTCAGTCGTGTAATTGATATGCCGCTAAACTGTTGGTACAGTTATAGTGAAATTAAGGTGGCTATAGATCGAATTTATGGATTGGGAAGTTTTAAATCTGTTTATTTTTCATTAGAGCAGAACTCAAATGGAGAAACTTTAGTTTTAAACCTTACTTCACAGTCATCAACAAGGCAAAATATTGGATTGCGTGTTAATACGACTGAGGTTGCAGCTTTGCTTTTAAATTTGACATGGAAAGATTATAGTCGGGCTTTAGGATATTTTTCGGTAGCTGCAGAGCTTTCAGCTAATCCTGGGTTTCAGGCTGTGGCTGAAACAAATTGGTTAAATATCCCTGATTTAGGATTTAAATTCAATATTAAGCGGCAAGATTTTTATTTGTTTGATAATGGAACAAAGAAAATCAAATCGGATTTGCTCTATACTTATGGGAAAATTTACATGGAGCAGCGATTAAATTATCTGAGAATTGGTGTTTCGATGCAGGAGGAATATTACGATGGAAATATGGGTGATGACTTTAGTTCTTTTTTCACTGGAGCTAGTGCCTATTTATCGATTGATAATTTAGATGATTTTTATTTCCCGACAAAAGGATCAAATGTTTATTTAGATTTTACTGCAGAGATGGATAATGAAACAGGGCATGCTGCGGCTTCAAATTTGATGATGACTGCTGAAAATTGGATTCCAATATCGCATCGTTTCACTGGCTTTTTAAATTTGTATGGGCGAGTTGCCTTGCGAAAGAATCAACCTGATATCAAGCGAACTTTAGTTGGAGGAGAACAATATTCAAAGTACATGCCTTACCAGTTCCCTTTCCTAGGCATTCCGCCCGTAACAAGGGTTGAAGCAAATGCGGGCATCTTAGCTATGGGGGTTCGGTTTAATTTAGTGAAATCACATTACCTCACATTGCAGTTCAACACTCTTCATCAAGTTAATGAAGAAGTTGTTTATATGAATGATGCGACTATTTATGGCGGGGGAGTGAAATATTCTTTAAAGACAGTTATCGGACCTTTAGATGTGGCATTTGGATTATCGAATTTTAGTAATCGTCCTAGCTTTTCAGCTAATTTAGGTTTGTGGTTTTAATTGTTTTGTTTGTTTTTTTGTCTCAGGTAATGTTGCCTTAAATCCATCGCAAGAATTGAATTGTTGTGTATCTAATTTTACAGATTGGTGTACTTAAGCTTAGAATCATAATAAATAGTGAGTTTTATTTGAGAAAAATTTGTATAGAAACAATTTAAAATATATTTTAGTCCGTAATTATGAAGATAGGTACTTTATGTATCATTTTCGATGAGAAAAATAAATACGAAGTAGATGAAAAGAATTCCTAAAATACCGAGAGCTTGGCAAATAGCATTTGCTATACTTGCGGGTGCTTTTTTTGGACTGGCAGCATATACGTTTTACATGTCAAGGGCGTGGTCGTATTTGTCGGATGATCCAGCTACTTGTGTGAATTGTCACGTGATGGCACCGCAATATGCATCATGGTTTCATAGTTCGCATCGTGAGCGAGCTAATTGCAATGATTGCCATGTTCCGCACACGAGCACTTTCGATAAATATGCATTTAAAGCAATGGATGGATTATATCATTCTTATGTTTTTACAATGCGAGATGAGCCAATGTCGATTAGAGCGAAAGAGGGAAGTTCTACTGTAATTATGGATAACTGTATTCGTTGTCATACAACATTAAACACTGCTTTGGTTCAAACTGGGATGGTTTGCTTTAAAGATACAGAAGAGGGGAATGGTAGGGCTTGTTGGGATTGTCATCGTGATGTTGCGCATGGCAAGATGAGTAATATTTCCTCAGCACCGAATTCGCTTGTTCCTCTTCCAGAATCACCGGTGCCAAATTGGTTGAAAAATAGAATGAATTAATGAAAAAAAATAAAATATAAATATTATGACTACCACTCAAACAGAAAAGAAATTATCAAAAGGAAAGTTGATAGCATTATTTGCGGTTGGCTTTATTGCTGTATTTCTATTAGGAATGCTAGCAGCATCGATTACTGAACGTAGAGCAGAAGTTGTGAGCACCTTTCTTCAAAATAAGGTTGTCAATATTGAAGGAATTGAGCCAAACAATGCTCTTTGGGGAGAGAATTACCCACGAGAATATGAAACATGGGCAAAAACAGCCGATATGGATTTTGAGAGTGAGTATTTAGGAAACAAGCCTAATGATGAACTTGCAGGTCGTCCTGATATGGTTATCTTGTGGGCGGGTTATGCTTTTTCTAAAGAATATAATGCACCACGAGGACACTTTTATGCAGTGGAGGATGTGCGTAATATTTTGAGAACAGGTGCCCCAACGAGTGATACTGATGGACCAATGCCTGCAGCATGTTGGACGTGTAAATCGCCTGATATTCCACGCATGATGAGTGAAGTTGGGATTAATGAGTTTTATAATGAGAAATGGGCAAAGTGGGGTAGTGAGATTATGAATCCAATTGGATGTGCTGATTGTCATGACCCCGAAACAATGGCTCTTCAAATTTCTCGTCCAGCTCTTGTTGATGCCTTTGCTCGTCAGGGAAAAGATATCACTAAAGCAACTCATCAAGAGATGCGAACATTAGTTTGTGCTCAATGTCATGTGGAATATTATTTCTCTAAAGAAGGAAATGTTGTGACTTTCCCATGGGATAAGGGCTTTACGGTAGAGGCGATGGAAGATTATTACGATAATATTGGTTTTTCTGATTGGACTCACAAGTTGAGCAGAACGCCAATGATTAAGGCTCAGCATCCTGATTATGAAACGTTCACAATGGGACCTCATGCTGAGCGTGGTCTTGCTTGTGCTGATTGTCATATGCCTTACATGGCAGATGGGGCAATTAAGTTTTCAGATCATCAGATTATGAGCCCATTAAAAAATATTGATCGTACTTGTCAGACTTGTCACAATGATAGTGAAGAAGCTTTGAAACAGATGGTTTATTCTCGTCAAAACAAAGCATTTGAATTGCGAAATATTCTTGAAGGCTTGTTGGCAGATGCTCATTTAGAAGCTGCTTATGCTTGGGACAATGGGGCAACTGAAGCTCAAATGGGAGATGTGTTGAAATTTATTCGTCAAGCTCAATGGAGATGGGATTTTGGTGTTGCATCGCATGGAGCATCATTTCATGCACCACAAGAAACACAACGCATTTTAGCTCATGGTATCGACAAAGCTCACGAGGCTAGACGTGCAATAAGAGATGTGTTTTATGCATTAAATATTCAAGATAAATATCAACGCCCTCAATATGCAAATAAAGAGGAAGCTCAGAAATTAATCGGATTAGATATGAAACAGATTAGAGCCGAAAAAGAAGAGTTTTTGCAAACAAAAGTTCCTGTTTGGATTGAGGAAGCAAAAAAAGAACAACGCTTGTAATTACATTTAATAATTCAGGAAGAAAGAGGCATAAGCAATTGCCTCTTTTTTTTTAACTTTTCATCAATGAATAATACTAAAGTACATTCAATTAATATTTCCCTTTGGGTGATTATAGTACTCAATTTGCTTGGCGGATTTTGTCAGTTCATTTTAGGAGCGTTTTCTATTAGAAGTTTAGCTTTTCCTAATCATACGTATCTATTTTTCTTCGTTGTAAGCTTGAGCATTATTTTTGGTCAGATTTTGAATAAATCAAAAATAGGAATTCTTTTATCAAGCTATCAATCTGCTTTATTGAGTATTGCGAATCTTACTTTTTGGGCAATTATTTTAGGGATAACCACGCAATTTTCAACAACAGCGCATTCGCATGATTTGTTAGGGCATGCAGGTGTACGACAAATGACTACCTTTTATCCATTTGTGTTTGCTTATATTTATTTGCTAATATGCCTTAGTTTTGCTACTGTTCGTCGCTTTCGTTTGCAATTCACATTGCGCAATATTGGTTTTTTTCTTAATCATGCAGGATTGCTTTTTACCTTATATTTCATTGGGGCTGGAGCTGCAGATGTGAAGCAATATACAATGACTGTGCAAGAGGGGAAAACAGAATGGCGTGGAGTGGAGGAAAAATCAGGTGAGGTAGCAGAGTTGCCGATAGCGATTAAATTGCATGATTTTACTATGGAAGAGTTTGCTCCTAAATTAGCGGTTGTTCATCGAGGGAGCGGGAAAGTTATGCCCGAAGAACTGCCCGAATATTTAGATATCGATACGCTTAAATTGAAGGGTGATTTATTAGAATGGGAAATTGTTATTCATGATTTTTTCATGAATGGCATTCGTGCTAATGATAGTACTTATCAGGAAATCATGATGCCTGGGGCTTGTCCGGCAGCCTTTATTTCTGCGAAGAATAGTAAAACAGGTGAGTTTAAGAAATCATGGATTAGTGCAGGGAATAACATGCAATTGTATAAGTTTTTACCAATTGGAAATGAGATAGATTCTTTAGTGATTGCCATGACTCAGCCAGAGCCCAAAGCATTTTATTCCGATGTTGATGTTTATTTGAAGAGTGGGGACAATATTCTAAATCAGCGCATTGAAGTAAATCATCCGTTATCTGCCGATCATTGGATGATTTATCAGTCGGACTATGATAAAGCTTTAGGCACAATGTCAATTACTTCGGTATTTGATTTGGTGTTTGATCCATGGCGTATTTATATTATTATTTCAACTTTGATGCTAGTAATAGGCTCGTTGTTTTTATTTTGGCGAGTAGATAAGCACAAATCACAACAAAAAAAATAGAACGATGAATTGGCAGTATTATATATATTTTGCAGTAGCAACAATAGTGTTGTTATTTATTGGTAGTTTGCTTATTAGTTTTAAGCCAAGTTATAAAAAGTTGGGTAATACATTCTTCATTGGGGGAATACTTGTAATTGGCGTTTTTATTGCTTTGATGTGGGATAGTTTGCAACGCCCACCAATGCGTACGATGGGGGAAACTCGCTTGTGGTATGGTTTTTTTCTTTCAGGTATAAGCTATTTCATTTATCGCAGATGGTCATATTCGTGGATTACGATATATGGCGCTGTTATGAGTTCGATGTTTCTATTAATCAATTTATTTAAGCCAGAAATTCAATCGAAAAATTTGATGCCTGCTTTGCAATCGGTGTGGTTTGTTCCTCATGTGAGTGTTTACATGATGTCATATGCCATGCTAGGAGCTGCAACATTGATGGCAATTTATGCTTTGTACAAAAAGAAGGTTAGCGATCAATTTATTCATCGTACGGATGATTTGGTTTATATTGGTTCTGGTTTGCTTCTGTTAGGGATGTTGATGGGGGCTTTGTGGGCGAAAGAAGTATGGTGTCATTTCTGGAGTTGGGACCCAAAGGAAACTTGGGCATTTATTACTTTTTCAGCTTATATGGTTTATGTGCATTATCGGAAATGGAAACCTCGTAAGATGAATTTTTCCTATTGGATTTTAATTTTAGCATTTATATGTCTAATGATAACGTGGAAAGGGGTTAACTACTTACCATCGGCAAAGGCAAGTATGCACAGCTATTTTAATTGATAAGACCCGTTGGCGCAATTAAATTAGTGCATTTTAATTCGTTGAATATTGATTTTGGCTTTATGTTGAAAATGGTGGGTAATTAAATTTTAAAACAACAAGCCCAATGAATAAATCTGATATTTACTAATTTAATTCCGACGACAGATATTTATTAGATTATTCAAATTGTTTAGATTGAATTTATGCGTTTTTTGGCAGATGCTTATTGTGCAACATGCAAATTTTATTACATTTGTTAGTGTGTATGAATTAACAAATAAAGAAGTGTGCTATGGATAATCAATTGCAGATAAATAGAGCTCTAGATATTAATGAAATAGAAGAGCCAAGCGAAATTAGGGGAGTTATAGCCATATTGATGATGAATCCGAATTTGTCGCCGGAAAATTATTTTAATAATTTTAATTCCGAGGAGGTAGTTGGTCAGAATGGTGAAACAGCTGGATTTGGAATCTATATTGATGATGAAGGAGGTTTAGTGTCGATGACAACACACGCATGTCATCGGAATTTTATTGATAACCCTCAATTGTCAACCGAAATATTAATTAGTCGTGCCTTTCGCCGTATGATATGTTTTGGAGCAAAACCCAAAGCTTTGAGTGCATTTTTATATCATATAAATGCATCGAGTGAAGAAGGAGAGCGAATAGTGACTTCAACTAAGCTTGGAATTGAAAATTGTGCATTGAAATTTGGAGTAAAGGTTGCAGATCGAAAAATTAGATTTGATCATTTTGTAGAAAATGAAAAGCCTACTTTGATTGTAACCGCAGTTGGCAAGATTGAAGAATCGTGTAATTTATTGACACATAAATTTAAGCAGAAAGGCAATAATTTATTTGTTATAGGAGAATCGAAGAATGATATTAATGCGTCGGAGTATTTGCAATTTTATCATCGCATTCAGCAAGCTTATTTTCCAAGTTTTGATTTAAATGTAGAAGAGCAGTTACATCATATTATGCCCGAGCTAATAGCTAGAGGTTTGATAACATCGGCTATTCCAGTAGGTCGAGGTGGAATATATTTTTCACTGCTACGAGCTGCTTTGCCTGCACAATTGGGTTTTGATATAACTACCGATGCGGAGATAAGGATCGATGCTTTTTTATTTGGAGAAGCAATGGGGCGTTTAATTGTTGGTGTTTCAGATGAGCATGTTGTTGATTTTGTAGATTATATGCAATCGACTGATATGCCATTTTTCACACTTGGACATATCACAAAAGGAGAAATAAGAATTGATGATGAATCATATGGATTCATTGATAAAATGATGAATAAGCAATAGGAATGGTATCACCTGATCAAAGTTCAGCTAAGAATAAGAAGGCGCAAGTGGAAGAAATGTTTGATAACATTGCACCTAAGTACGATTTTTTAAATCATTCACTGAGTCTAGGTATTGATAAATTATGGAGAAGAAAAGCGATAAGTTTTTTAAAGAGTTCAAGTCCTAACACTATTCTTGATGTGGCAAGTGGCACTGGTGACTTTGCAATTGCGGCAACAAAGATTAAGCCACAAAGAATTGTGGGATTTGATTTGTCGGAGCAAATGTTAAAGATAGGCGAAGAAAAAGTGTCGAATTTAGGTCTTCAAGATGTGATTTCATTTCAGAAAGGCGATTCTGAGCTTATGCCTTTTGAATCGGATAGTTTTGATGCCATTACGTGTGGGTTTGGTGTACGTAATTTTGAACATTTAGAAATTGGTTTATCGGAATTCTTACGGGTGTTGAAAAAAGAAGGAGTTGCCGTAATTCTTGAATTTTCAAAGCCTAAGTATTTCCCATTTAAGCAGCTTTACTTCTTTTATTTTTTCAGAATTCTGCCTTTCTTTGGTAAAATGATTTCTAAAGATGCATTGGCCTACACCTATTTGCCTAAATCGGTAGTTTCTTTCCCCGAAGATAAAGAGTTCTTGCAAATTTTGACACGTGTAGGTTTTCAAGACGTTAAACAATGCAGATTATCATTCGGAATTGCAACAATTTATATTGGGAAGAAGTAATATTACGCTATCTTTGGAATCTAATTGGCCAGTAAGATAGAATTAAATTATTAGAAGTTGAAAAAAATAGTCCTCTTGTGCTTGTGTTGTTTGATAGGGGCATTTGCCAATGCTCAGCGGAAGCATGTGTTGAATTTATCAACCTATGAGAATAAAAAATTTCATTGGGGATTCTCCTTGGGGATTAACACCGTAGATTATCGCTTACATTTCTATGATACAATGGGTGATAATCCAGATTTTGTGTATAACCCAATTTTTGCAGGCGATTTAGAGCAAATAGTTTCATCAAATAAGCTTCGAGCTGATTTGTTGAGTATAAAGTCGGGATTTACGGTGGCAATTGTTACCGATTATCGTTTGGGTAAGTATTTTAATTTGCGTTTTCTTCCAGGTTTATCTTTTGGAGAAAGGCAGTTGGTTTATACATATGATGGAGAATATTTACCTATATATAATATTTATACGGGGTCGGAAGATCAGAAATTTATATCGCTTAATTCCACTTATTTAGAGTTTCCGTTGATGATAAAGTATAAATCAAATAGGTTGAACAATCAAGCACCTTATTTGATTGGTGGGTTGGCATATCGCCAAGATGTTTCGCGGACAGGTGAGGAGGATTTGATAAATCTTCATGGGGGTAGTCTTTATGTAGAATTAGGAGTGGGATTGGATAGTTACTTGCCTTTCTTTAAATTTTCTACAGAATTAAAATTTAGCATAGGCATGCACAACTTAATCGCAGATCCATCGCCCGATCAGCGAGCATATTATGCGCAATCTATTGAAATGGTTGCATCGAATATTTTTACATTGAGTTTTCATTTCGAATAGTTATTATTATGGTGACAGATATAAACCTTTCACTTAGTCCTCTGGAAGCTTCAAGTGAAATGCACTACAAGTCAATTTTGGCTAAAAAAATAGGCGTTGAAGTAGCAGATATTGTGCATATAGCAGAACGTCGTCGCTCTATTGATGCTCGACAACGAAATATCAAAATAAACTTGAGCGTTCGTGTCTATGTAGGAGAAGAACCTAAAAATGAACGAGTTTCAATTAATTATCCCAATGTAAGTTCAGCAACTGAAGTTATCGTAGTAGGTAGTGGACCCGCTGGATTATTTGCGGCTTTGCGTTTGATTGAATTGGGGTTTTGCCCCATAGTGCTTGAGCGTGGTAAAGATGTGCGCGAACGTAAAAAAGATGTAGCTCAGATTTATCGTCAACATTTGGTTAATCCTGATTCTAATTATGGTTTTGGCGAGGGGGGAGCAGGGACTTACTCTGATGGAAAACTATATACGAGGTCGAAGAAAAGAGGTAATTCACAAAAGATTCTTGATGTTTTAGTGCAATTTGGTGCTAATCCCGATATTTTAGTCGATGCACATCCACATGTGGGAACCGATAAGTTGCCACGAGTGATTGAAAACATTCGAGAGCAGATAAAGCAATCGGGAGGAACTGTCATGTTTAACTCACGAGTTGTCGATTTAATAGTTAGAAATAAGGTCTGTGGCGGAGTTGTTTTGCAAGATGGGACGAGAATAGAGGCGAAGGCTATAATCTTGGCAACAGGGCATTCGGCACGCGACGTTTATGATATGTTGCGAAAAAATGAAATACTGCTTGAAGCTAAGTCATTTGCTATGGGTGTTCGTATTGAGCATCCACAAGCACTCATAGATAGCATTCAATACAAAAGAGAAGAACGAGGTGAATATTTGCCAGCAGCCACTTATTCGTTTGTTGAGCAAGTTGATGGACGAGGAGTATATTCGTTTTGTATGTGTCCTGGTGGATTTATTGTTCCAGCATCAACTGCTCCAGGCGAGATGGTTGTGAATGGTATGTCGCCATCCTTACGTAACTCACCTTTTGCAAATTCAGGATTTGTAGTTGAAATTCAACCAGAAGATTTATCAAATTTTGCCAAATATGGAGCGTTTGCTGGATTAGAATTTCAAAGAGAATTAGAAAAGCTTAGCTTTGAGCTGAATGGTGGTACACAGAATGCACCAGCACAACGCATTTCCGATTTCGTTGAAGGAAAGGCATCTATATCACTTCCTCAATCATCATATCGACCCGGATTAGTATCTAGTGCATTGCATGCTCAGTTGCCAAGTGCCATAGGTAGTAGATTGCGACAAGGCATTGTGCAGATAGATAAAAAATCTAAAGGATTTAATACTTCTGAAGGTATTGTGGCAGCGGTAGAAAGTAGAACTTCTTCGCCTTTGCGTATTCCTAGAAATGAGTTGACTTTACAACACGTGCAAATTGCAGGCTTGTATCCATGTGGCGAAGGAGCAGGTTATGCTGGTGGTATTGTATCATCGGCTGTTGATGGCGAACGTTGCGCAGAAGCAATTGCATTAATGTTGAATTAGATAAATAGTATAGAACTTGGTTATTATTTTTCGCGAAATAGATGAAAGAATCCTTGCTCAGCATGCTTTTTATCATCTCGACCAATGCCTTCAACAACGTAATAATATACACCTGGGCTAGCTATGGAGTTCCCAATTTTTCCATCCCATGCAAATTGAGTACCATAGTCATCAAATTGGCCAACATTGTTATTGCTCTTTTGAAAAATCAATTTACCCCAACGGTTAAATATACTAATTTCAACACTTCTCATAGAGGAGAATTTGATTAGGAAGTTATCATTATTTCCATCACCATTGGGTGTGAAAAAATTAGGGGCATCAATATAAGATGTGTCAGCAACAATATAATTTTCTAATCTCAATTCATCAGTACAGGTGGTTTCAGTTGAATTTTTAATGGCAAGAAGTTTTACCATGTAGCTTCCTGAAGCATCGAAGGTGTATTGGGGAGATTGACTTGCTGAGGTGCTTTGTATACTATCGGATATTTCACCGTATTTTGTAAACTCCTCTTTTAACTCTTCCGTACTACGATAAAATGACCACTCATACTGATCTGCATTTATAGATGAGTTGCTAAATGTAACAGACAATGGAGCCTCACCTTTCATTGAGCTAACAGAAAAATTAGCTTTGGGAACAATGCTAATATATTGCACAGTGGCAGACGACGAGCAATCATAATTGTCAGAAATAGTGAGCGTGTAATTGGTATTCTCAGCAGGAGGGTTATAGATTTCAGGATTTAGGTTGCGACTTATGGTATTGCCATCAGTCTCCCATGTTACGGATATTGTGGGTGAAATGATTAATTCGCTTCCATTACTTGGGTCGGTATAGCTAAGTTTTGGAGCATTGAAGTCTCCTTGAAGTTTGGTGAAATCACAATTGCATTCCTCAATATTAGCAGAAACTTCATACCAATTATTTATGACCCAAGCCTTATAAATTTCCATGCTAGTTGTACCAGTAATTTCTACACGATATAGACCATTGCTTAAGTTCGATAGGGTAGAGTTGATCGCGTTGGCTTCAGACAAATGAGTTTCGAAAGTTAGGTTCGTCTCATTAAATTTCAGCCAATTAAAGCTAGCAAGTTCTCCTGTGCTCATTGTGGCTGTTAGCTCTCCATTGTTTTCATTCTTCGATGAAGAAAAGATGAATATGTCATCTTGATTTGACGAAGAATATTGAGTTTCTGCAATGCCACTTTTTTTCTGTGAACTAATTTGTGCCTGAGTTGGGCAAATCGAAAGAAGGGCAATAATTGTAGATAAAATTTTGCGCATAGCACTTGTGTAATGTTGTGGTGCAAAAGTAATGAATTTTATGCGAAAAAAGAAAACCGTCAGCGTGTGAAGACTGACGGTTTTATATGTTTGTTTGAAAAACGTTGTTATCTGTTATGTGTTTGAAAAATTATTATTCAGATACAACTTCGAAGTTAAAGTCAATGATAACTTCTCTGTGCAATTTAATTTGCGCAGTGTATGAACCAACTTCTTTGATTGATTCTTTAGGTAAGCGAATTTGCTTACGGTCAAGTTCAAATCCTTTAGCGTTGATTGCATCAGCCAATTGGATCGTATTAACAGAGCCAAAGATTTTTCCACTTTCGCTTGTTTTAGTTCCAATTGTAACTGTTATTCCTTCAAATTTAGCTGCTAAAGTTCTAGCAGATTCAATCAACTTAGCTTCTTTGTGAGCTCTTTGTTTGATATTTTCGGCTAAAATCTTTTTTGCTGAATCTGTGGCTACGATAGCCATTTTTTGTGGGATAAGGTAGTTACGTCCGTAACCAGCCTTCACACTAACGATATCGTCTTTGTGACCCAATCCTTGAATGTCTTCTATAAGTATTACTTCCATGGTTCCTCAGTTTTATTATTTCAACAAATCAGTAAGATATGGTAGCAATGCCAAATGACGTGCTCTTTTTACTGCTCTAGCTATTTTACGTTGATATTTCAACGATGTACCGGTGATACGACGAGGAAGAATACGACCTTGCTCATTTAAGAATTTTTTCAAGAATTCTGGATCTTTGTAATCCACATACTTGATTTTGTTCTTTTTAAAACGGCAATACTTTTTCTTTTGTACCTCAACTGTCGCTGGAGTTAAATATCTGATTTCTCCTTGATTGTTAGCCATGACTATTTCTCCTCTTTTTTAGCGTTCAACTTATTTCTTCTTTTTTCGCTATAAGCTGCAGCGTGTTTATCTTGCTTGAATGTCAAGAAACGAATAATACGCTCGTCACGACGATACTGAAGTTCCAATTGTGCTACAAATTCAGGCTCTGCCGCGAATTCGAACAAATGATAGAACCCAGTGCTTTTCTTTTGGATTGGGTAAGCTAGTTTACGTAGCCCCCAGTCCTCTTCATTGACAATCTCACCACCATTTCCAGTGATCAGGTCTCTGAATTTAGTTACCGCTTCCTTTATCTGAACATCAGATAAAACGGGAGTTGCAATGAAAACGGTTTCATACTGGTTTTTCATAAAACTCTGTTTTATTAATTATTAAATATTTAATTCCCGAGACTTCGGGACTGCAAAAGTAGAAATTATTTATTTGATTTCAAATACTTGCAGTAGAAAGTGTGCTTTTTTTCCAAGAAATTATATTTTTCCGAGAAAAAATAGGTTCTATTTTGAATATAGTGGGCAGAATAATTTGACTCTTTAGTTGTTTTTAACTTAGAGGAGGATGTAATTGAAACATGCTTGCAATACACTTGCAACGCGCTTGCAACAGTTTTTAATCATTTAATCGAAGCTCGCCACACGACTGCGGGAGCGTTCTGTCATTTAATCGAAGCTCGCCACACGGCTGCGGGAGCGTTCTTTCATTTAATTGAAGCTTGGTGCACAGTTGCGGGAGCGTTTTGTCATTTAATCGAAGCTCGCACACGGTTGCGGGAGCTTTTTATCAATTAATTGAATCCACATGCAAGGCGTCTTTCAACCGAACGCCCATTTGTTCATTGTTGGATTGCCTTGCAGAATTAGTCAAGCAAGCATAATTTGACAATTCACTACCCACTAAATTCAACATAGAGCCAAAAAATAATACCTAGAGTATATTAACTTTTCCTGAAGTTGATATTTATTCCGTAAATTCTCAGCTAAGTTTCGTTGATAAACGAAAAATTAATCCCCTAAAAAGCATTTTTTTAGGGGATTAAGTGGTTAGCCTCGCAAATACGTTATCCTAAACTCAGGATATTGTGATTGAAAGACTAATTGTTTTTGCTTGCCTTCAATAGATCTCTAATTTCTGTTAGCAATACTTCTTCTTTCGATGGAGCTGGAGGTGTAGCTGGAGCGGCTTCTTGTTTTTTCTTCATTGAATTGATGGTTTTAATTACTAGAAAAATAACCATAGCAATGATTAGAAAATCCATGACAGTTTGAGTAAATACACCGTAATTTATAGTTACTGCTGGGATTGCAGTTCCTGCTGCATCAACACTTGCTTCTTTAAGAATTAATTTTAGCTCAGTAAAATTAACTCCGCCCATTAATACTCCAATTGGGGGCATAATAATATCGTTCACTAAAGAGGTGACAATTTTACCAAATGCTCCTCCAATAACTACAGCAATAGCTAAGTCCACTACGTTGCCACGAAGAATAAAATCTTTGAATTCCTTAATTGTTTTGTTCATGATAATTGTGCTTTAATTGTATTAAATTCTGCGACAAAGATAATTGATTTTCAATAAAAATAATACAGATTCATTGATTAATAGCTGGATCTATAGATTGAAAATCCTGCTGTCAACCAATTAAACTCTAATTTTAAATGAGTTGCTTGTAAAGAGTGATGCGGATTTATTTTGAACTCCATTCCTTTTATTCAAACTTTCTATCGGTTAATATTATAAAATAAAGTAATTTTTTGTTGATTACTCATGCTGTTCCAATTGATGAAGTGAAATGATTGAGTGAAAGAAACAAGAATATTTTTCCCACGAATCATGGTCCAAGTAAAATCGCTCCGCATGTAATTATCTTGCTGATAAAACTTATCACCAGTGAGAAAGTTTTGACCATTGCCTAGCATAATAGTGTTGCGTAGAGCTATATTTTTTCTTGTTATAAATATCTCATTAAAAAAACTTGTGCCAGTAATAAATTCTTCATTAACATTCCTTTCTCGGAGTGCTGAGCCTAAAACTCCAATCTTTAGATAAGAGTAATTTAATTCATTACATTTAAAATTATAACCTAGATTGATGTTATACCCAAAGTTGTCTGAAATGTGCTCGTTAATATCACCACCTTGGGAAAGAGCATGATGATATAGCGATATGAAGTTTTCGAAGAACAAATTTTTATAATTGATTTTTCCCGAAGTTGCAGCGAAGAATTTTTCTCGATTATTTGCTAATCGTTTTCCAGTCCAATCAATAAAGACAATCTGATGCCCTTCGACTGTATTTCCTTCTCGTCCCCAAGACCAATTGTGTCTTGCTAATAAGCCTTCGATGTTTGGTTTGTAATATTGAATCGTATCCGATATTATTGCAAGTGGAAAATCAATTGTGCGTATTCGAGGAAAAGCTCCAAAATAGAATTGTGTATTTTTCTCTTTGAAACGATAATAAGCTGTAATTTGTGGTTTATTGTAATTTGCGGGTGCCCCAAATTCATAGAAATGAGAAAGACCAATTCTAATTTGATGAATATCTTCTATTGTTGTTCCGAGTTCAAAGCTTGTTCGCTCACCGATAATAGTTTGAGAAAAACCATATTCAGGTTTATATTCGCGATTGTCGCCAATTCCTTGAAATGTGAAGTCGTATTCAAGCTTTTGAGCTTTCAAAGTGATACTACTAATAAAGAATGTGAAGAAAGTTAAAATCAGGAGTCTTGTACTCATATTGTTTCTGATTAGTTTTTCAAAGATTATCGTTAAATGTCTAATAAAATTTTTGATAATTCTTTTCCATCGCTTAATAATAATTCAGGATGTTCAAGCAATTCTTTCACTTTAACCAAAAAACCAACGGAGTCTTTACCGTCAATTATGCGGTGGTCGTAGCTTAGAGCAATATACATCATTGGACGTATCTCCACTTTTCCGTTTATTGCCACTGGACGATCAACAATATTGTGCATTCCGAGTATTGCCGATTGTGGAGGATTAATAATAGGTGTCGAAAGTAGAGAACCAAAAGTGCCGCCATTGGTAATGGTGAATGTGCCTCCTGAAAGTTCTTCCAATGAGATTTTTTTATTTCTAGCTTTTTCTGCAAGCTCTTTTATTTCAAATTCAATTGTAGGAATGTTTTTTGTCTCACTATCTCTCACTATTGGAACCATTAATCCTTTGGGCGTTTGCACAGCAATACCAATATCGATGTAATTTGGCGAGATAATTTCATCGCCATCAATCATTGAGTTAATGGCGGGATGAAATTTTATGGCTATAGCACATGCTTTGGTGAAAAATGACATGAATCCAAGCTTGAATCCGTGTTTTTCAACAAATTTACTCTGATGTTTCTGGCGTAAATCCATAATTGCTTGCATATCCACTTCATTAAAAGTGGTGAGCATGGCGGTTTCATTTTTAACAGAAACTAATCGCTGGCTAAGTTTTCGACGAAGAGGACTCATCTTTTCTCGTTTTTCTTCTCGCTCTCTTTCAATTGTCGCAACAGCCGATTGTAGCACATCGGAGCCTTGTAGAACCATTTCAACTTCTTTTTTTCCGATGCGCTTGAGTCCTTGAATGAGATCTTCAACAGAAAGATTATTTTCATGCAGCATTTCTTTTGCCACAGGTGTGATTTTCAGTGCCGATTTTTCATCATCAGATGTGGTGAAAGTTTCATATGTCTCACTAGCATTTTTTGCAACTTCAGAAATAGGCAATGCCTCTAAATTTGTTGCTGTTTCATTTTGTGCATAGCTTTTCTCTGTGTCGATAGTGCAAACCACAGTGCCGACAGAAACACGGCTTCCTTCTTCCACTAATAAAGATATTTCACCATCAGCTTCCGCAATTATGGTCAGCGTAGCTTTATCTGATTCAACTTCTGCAATTTCATCGCCTTTGCGAACAATTGCACCTCCTTCAATGAGCCACTTCCCAAGTTCAACTTCGGTGATTGATTCTCCTGGTGTGGGTATTTTTATTTCGACAATCATGAAATGTTTTTTTAGTTTAGATTAAATATCGCGTTTATAATATCATTTAGACGCTTCATGTGAGTGTGCATTAATCCTCCAGCAGGGGTTCCGCTTTCTGGACGAGAGACTAATTCTAAATTTAATAGCGGAAGCTTACGACTGATAAATGTCCATGCACCCATGTTCTCAGGTTCATCTTGAGCCCAAATCCAACGTTTTGCCTGAGCGTATTTAGCTCGAATTTCGCGCAGCTGTCCTTTGGGTATTGGATAAAGTTGTTCTATTCTTACAATGGCAATATCATGACGCTGTTTTTCATTTTTTGTTTTCAACAGATCATAATACAATCGCCCAGAAGTGAGTACAACTTCTTTGATTTCAGAAGGCGTAGCTTCACTGTCGTCAATAATTGCCCTAAAATGATCATTGCTTAATTCATCAAGACGGGAATTAACTAGCGGATGGCGAAGTAGGCTCTTTGGGGTAAATATAACTAATGGAACACGAGTTTTAAGTAGCAAATGGCGGCGCAGTAAATGAAATAAATTTGCGGGTGTGCTTGGAATTGCAATCTGCATGTTGCTATTTGAAGCTAGTGCAAGATAACGCTCAATTCGAGCTGATGAGTGCTCTGGACCTTGCCCTTCGTATCCATGAGGTAGATAAAGTACTAAATTATTCATGACGCCCCATTTTTCTTCTGCCGATGAAATATATTGGTCGAAGATTACTTGAGCGGTATTTGCAAAATCACCAAATTGTGCTTCCCAAATATTTAAACCATTAGGATTAGCAAGAGCATAGCCATATTCAAATCCCAAGACTCCATATTCAGATAAAAGGGAATTGTAGGCATGAAATGGAGCTTGATTGGGTGAAATGTTTTTAAGAGGAAAATATTTATCATCCATATCTTCCACAACAAAAGCGGCATGACGATGGGCAAATGTGCCTCTTTCGCAATCCTGTCCACTTAAGCGAACGGCATGGCCTTCATTAACTAAACTAGCATAAGCTAAAAGCTCACCAAGAGCCCAATCTATTTGATTATTCGCCAACATCTCTTTTCTGTCGGAAATAATGCGTTGAACTTTCTGAAAAAATGATTTATTCTCAGGAAGACTAGTGAGGCGATCTCCAAGATGGCGTAGTGTTTGAAGAGATACCGTTGTATCAATAAGCTCGTCAAAATCAGTTACTGCAGGTCGCTCATAAGGCTCATATTCTTTAAGTAAAAAATTGCGAATCTTGAGTTTCTCAATTTCCTGAGATTTACAATACTGATTTTCTAAGAAATCATCAAATTCCTTAATCTGATTGAAACACACTTCATTTGTTAGAATGCCCTTTGAAATAAGTTTATCTTTATAAATATCTCGGGGGTTCGGATGCTTTGCTATTGCATCATATAGAAGTGGTTGAGTGAATCGAGGCTCATCTCCTTCATTATGTCCATATTTACGATAACACAAAATATCAATAAATACATCCGATGAAAACTCCTGACGATATTCCATCGCTAGTTTGATAGTGTATATTAAAGCTTCAACATCATCGCCATTAACATGGAAAACTGGGCATCGTGTTACTTTTGCTACATCGGTGCAATACGTACTTGAACGGGCATCAAGATAATTAGTGGTAAAACCAACTTGATTATTTATAACTAAATGAATTGTACCACCTGTTTTATAGCCCTTGAGTTGTGACATTTGAACTGTTTCATATACCACTCCTTGAGCTGCAATTGCGGCATCACCATGAATTACGATTGGTGCTAGCTTAGAAAAATTGCCGTCATAATCGAAGTCAATTTTTGAACGTGATAACCCTTGAATTATTCCGCTCACCGTTTCTAAATGCGAGGGGTTGGGGAGTAGGCATAATTTAACTAATTTGTTCTTACTTGTTGTTATCGTATTCTCAAACCCTAAATGATATTTCACATCGCCCATCGAAATATCAGCCTCATATTCTGTGCCATAAAACTCCTTGAAAATCTCAGAATATGGCTTCTGCATAATGTTTCCTAGCACATTGAGACGACCACGGTGAGCCATAGCAATTGTAAATTCTTCAATTCCTAACTTTGAACCATGCTCAATGATGTGGTTAAGTGCAGGAATTAGGTTTTCACCGCCTT
The DNA here is from genome assembly GCA_047971925.1 of Mangrovibacterium sp. Classification (GTDB taxonomy): domain Bacteria; phylum Bacteroidota; class Bacteroidia; order Bacteroidales; family Prolixibacteraceae; genus JBKEDC01. The sequence continues at coordinate 5,259 of JBKEAC010000069.1, read as the reverse complement.
CTAATGAAAAACGTTTCTGACCAACAAATTTCTTATGTATAAAACTCTCAAATCCAACCGCTCGTTTTAAATGATTAAAGATGTCTTTATGCTCATCATCGCTAAATAGTTGAGTATTCTTAGTGCTTTCCATGCGATCTTGTAGCCATTTAACCATTTCGGGTTGGCGAACATACATATATTCTACTCCAACAGAGTAACAATATGTTTCCTCCAAATGAGCTATGATTGCACTAAGCTTTGCCTTTCCAATGCCTATGCGAGCACCCGCCGAAAACTCACAGTCTAAATCAGTAGGCTCTAATTCAAAATTTGAAATGTCGAGAGTAGGAGTGTAAGTTCTTCGTGTGCGAACCGGATTTGTTTTGGTAAATAAATGACCTCGTTGGCGATAAGCATTTATTAAATTTATCACAGCAAACTCTTTGTTGATACTCTCGTCATAGGTGGTGTTGGGGGCTAAATAACTTGTGCGTGCCAACTCAAATCCACGAAAGAAGTGACGCCAACTAAGTTCAACACTTTCAGGGTCTTTTATATAGTCTTGGTATAGCTCGTCTATTGATGCAATCTCTTGATTACCAATGTGTGAATGTTTATCCATTGCAAGTATTTAGGTTTTAATACTGCAAGTTTACAAGTTTTATGTGTATTGACGACTACTTTAAAGAAATATTACTCAAAAAAATGAAAATTATTTTTTAAGAATATCTTTCCATGCGATCTCTTAATGCAAAATTCATTAATTTTAAATGTCTATTTGCCATTCAATTTCGTTTCTAGCGCATACATCTCATCACGAAGTCTTGCAGCTTCAATAAAATCGAGCTCTTTGGCAGCTTTCTGCATTTCTTTTTTAACTTTAGCAATAGCCTTTTCAAGAGCAGGCTTGCTCATGTTGTGAATGATCGGATCAGCAGCGAAATTAGTAGTGTCAACTCCCTCTGAATAGGTCTTAGTACTTCGATACTCATAGCCGATGATTTCTCTCGACGGCTTAATGATTGGCTGAGGACTTTTTCCATGATCCTCATTGTATTGCATTTGTTTCGCACGGCGATAATTGGTAGAATCAATAGTTCTTTGCATGGAATCTGTAATCTTGTCGGCATACATAATTACATGACCATTAATATTCCTAGCTGCTCTACCTGCTGTTTGTGTTAGCGAGCGTTCAGAACGTAAAAAGCCTTCTTTATCTGCATCAATGATAGCAACAAGCGAAACCTCGGGAAGGTCTAAGCCTTCTCGTAATAAATTGATTCCAACTAAAACATTGAAAATTCCTTTGCGTAAATCTTCCATAATTTGAATACGCTCTAGTGTTTCCACATCCGAATGAATATATCGCGTGCGGATACCCATGTCGGAAAGATATTTACTCAATTCCTCGGCCATGCGCTTTGTAAGCGTGGTAACTAACACCCGCTCATCTTTAGAAATACGTAGATGAACCTCTTTCATCAAATCATCAATCTGATTTAAGGATGGTCGAATTTCAATTAGTGGATCAAGTAAGCCAGTGGGACGAATTATTTGCTCAACAATTACTCCTTCCGATTGCTTGAGCTCATAATCGGCAGGAGTTGCACTCACATATAGAACTTGATTGATGACCGTTTCGTATTCTTCAAATTTCAACGGGCGATTATCAATGGCCGAGGGTAATCGGAAACCATAATCAACCAAATTGATTTTTCGCGAATGATCGCCGCCATACATTGCTCGAATTTGAGGAATTGTTACATGGCTCTCATCAATGATGGTGAGAAAATCCTTGGGAAAGTAATCCAGTAAACAGAACGGACGTGAACCAGCATCTCTACCATCAAAATAACGAGAATAATTTTCAACACCAGGACAAAAACCAAGCTCACGCATCATCTCCAAATCAAATTCCACCCGTTCTTGAATTCGCTTTGCCTCAATGTGCTTACCCATCTCCTTGAAAAATGCAACTTGCTTAACCAAATCATCTTGTATTTGACGAATGGACATTTGCATGCGCTCCTTTGTTGTAACAAAAATGTTTGCAGGATAAATTACAGCTGTTTCTAACTTTTCAATTATTTGCCCTGCAATCGGATCGAAACTTAAAATTTCCTCAATCTCATCGCCCCAAAAAACAATCCGAATAGCATGATCTGCATAAGCTAAATAAACATCTATCGTATCGCCCTTCACTCGAAAATTACCGCGATTGAATTCTACCTCATTTCTTGAATATAGTGCATCAACTAGCCTGTGAAGTAATTGATTCCGATTGATTGTATCGCCCAAATTAACCTCAGTAACATTGGCGTGGAAATCTTCAGGATTTCCAATACCATAAAGACATGAAACCGAGGAAACAACAACCACATCTCGCCGACCAGATAATAGGGCAGAGGTGGCACTCAAACGAAGCTTCTCAATATCTTGATTGATTGAAAGATCTTTCTCAATATAAGTGTCGGTCGTTGGTAAGTAGGCTTCAGGCTGATAGTAATCATAGTAGGAAACAAAGTATTCAACCGAATTATTCGGAAAGAATTGCTTCATTTCGCTATATAGCTGAGCCGCTAATGTTTTATTGTGCGATAGAATTAAAGTGGGACGTTGAACCTTTTCAATGACATTTGCCATGGTAAATGTCTTGCCCGAACCTGTAACTCCTTGTAGCGTTTGAAAACGAATATCACTATTTATTCCAGCAACAATTTGCTTTATAGCTTCAGGCTGATCGCCCATGGGCTGATAGGGTGCAACAACTTTTAATTCCATCAGAAATTATTTTAAGATCATATATATCGGAAAATGATCGGAAACACCTCCATAATAATTAGGTCCGCCGTAAGTACGGTTCGGAATCTTTTCATTTGAATCATTTGTATATTCCATGAAAGGCTTGTGGAAAATATAACCAGTACTATCAACCACATTAAGCCCTTTGGTGTCTAGTAACGATTGAGAAACAACAATGTTGTCTAGCATGTTCCATGTGTCTCGATACTTATAGGTCCCTTGCTTAGCTTTGTGCTTCGCAAGCATCAGATTTACAAGTTCGGCGCCGCTCGTAACCTCTTTTGCATTGAGAACATTATATAAGCTTTTATTGCTTGGCTCATCATTCATATCACCAAGCACAACAATGTTTGCTTTTGGATCGTTGTCGAGAATTCGATTGATTGAGTTCTTTAACACCTTTGCAGCAGTAGCTCGATACCCCTCACTTTCTTGCAAACCTCCAATTCTAGATGGCCAATGATTAACAAAAAAGTGGAACGAATTGCCCGATAAATTCCCCGTTACATGTAAAATGTCTCGTGTGTTAAATTCAATCTCAACCGCTAGAGTTTCAAAGTTCTTGAATTTGAAAATGCTCGGATTGTATAATAATGCAACATCAATTCCTCGCTTATCAGGACTATCAACATGAACAATCTGATAATTTGACGATTCTAAACTTTTTTGCTTAACTAAATCTTCTAGAACGGTTCTATTCTCAATTTCTTGTAGTGCCACAATAGCTGGAAGTTTAGTGCTATCAATATTCGCAATTACACGGGCAATGTCAGTTAGTTTCTTGTTATATCGCTCAGTGGTCCATTCTTTTTTACTTTCAGGAGTAAATTCTTCATCATCAATCAATGGGTCATTTATCGTGTCGAATAAGTTTTCCACATTATAGCTCATAACGATGATGCTATCTTTCTTGTTACAAGAAGTTAGCCCAAAAAAACAAATGCTTAGAACTAGAATTAGCTGTTTCATATTTTAATATTATTTTGTTCAAAAACTGATTATCGTGAGGGATTAAATGTAAATAAAAGGCTATTTCCCAATCGTAACTTCATAATAATCTCTCACATCAATCCAGCGCATGCCACATGCTTCTGCGGCTTGCATGCCAAGCACACCATCTTCAAACACCAAGCAATCTTTTGGTAATACCTGCATAATTTCAGCGCATTTAATAAAAGTCTCAGGGTGTGGCTTATGTTGAAGCACGTCCTCTGAAGTAACTATTCCATCGAAATACTTCATCAGATCGGTGTTCTTTAGTACACTCTCTGTTAGTGAGCGCCATCCACCAGTGCCAACAGTCATCGGAATTTTTTTGTGAAATGCTTTTACCACTTCCACAACAGCCTCAATGGGCTTCACCAAATGCATACTTTTAGCATATTCTGCCTCCTTTTTATCACCAACTAGTTGCGGATTCATCTGTGTTCCAAATCGGCGATTCAGCTCCTCAATTGTGCCATAAACAGGTATTCCGGCTAGTTGGTCAAATAAGGCTGTCGTAAAATCAATTCCATAAGGAGCAACAGCATTTTTCCATGCTATATAGTGTGTTGGCATGGTGTCGCAAAGCGTGCCATCAAAGTCAAATATTAATCCTTTAATCCCTTTTGGTATATCGTGTAAGAGCATGCTGATGAAATTTAATTGAATGACAAAAGTAGTGAATTTGAATACACGAACAACAAAGAGCAATATATAACTTCAAATTATTAATTATTAATTCATCAGCAAATGCGTTAAAACCCTGAAAGAGATTTATTTTGGGGGTGCCGGCATCTTCTTGCCCTTATTCCTACGCTCATGCCGTCGCGCTTTCCGTTTCAATCTTTTGCTTCGTTCCTCCGCAAAAGGATTTCCACTGCAATCGCTCACCCACCTAACGGTAAGTAAATCGAAACATTTGCAAACATTAGCATGCAAGCAAGTCCGAAGGACTTTAAGAAAGCAGCATAGTGCATCGCACTATGAACGCAAAGCACCCCAACCCTAAGCGCCGATAGGTGCGACACCATGAATTGCGCATGTATATATAATGTATCGCAAATGTTCGATTGAATTTTTCCGCATGGTCGAACAATTCCGCATGACAACCCCAACACGCCCGAAAAAGGGGTGTTTTGTAGAGACGCAATGGGGGTGCGTTTCAAAACATGCTTGAAAAACAGTCTTTTAGTCATTTGAAACAGCACATTTCATCCTTTCCGAACTCCGGAGGAGCGTCATTGCAGTCGTGCAGATGCGTTTTTCCCATGGAAGAAACACAAATGCAGTTGTGCAGCGACGATTTTCCCGTGGAAGAAACGCAAATGTTCTTGTGCAGCGACGATTTTCCCGCGGGAGAAACGCCTTTGACTAGTGCGCTGACGTTCCCAAGCAGTTGGGAAAGCGATGTAAGTAGTGTTCAGGGATTGTTCAATAAAAAGTTTTAATAACCATTTTATTATAGGGAACATCTAAAAATTAGCTGTTTGA
>JBKEAC010000068.1:0-20101 GCA_047971925.1 Mangrovibacterium sp. | reverse complement strand
TTTTTGTAATACAGGACTTCTATATGGTAAAAACTGAATTCAGTTTTTGTAATACAGGACTTCTATATGGTAAAAACTGAATTCAGTTTTTGTAATAAAGGACTCCTATATGGTAAAAACTGAATTCAGTTTTTACAATAAAGGACTGCCCAATGGTTAAAACTGAAATCAGTTTTTACAATAAAGGACTGCCCAATGGTTAAAACTGAATTCAGTTTTGTAATAAAAGTGACGCATATCATGCGTCTCACAACATCACGGGAAAACGGCAAATCATGAAACGTACCTATATATAATGTATCGCACCGAAATTTAATCAACACAACACCCCCCGAACCCATTCACGCATGGAGACGCATGCAATGCGTGAATATGGGCGTGTTGGCGATGCCCCTTTGTTGGGGTTGTGATATTGCTATCTAAGACCGTTGCGCGGTATTCATTCGTAATGTGTTCAGGGTGCGCAGCCGCGCGAAGGATTGCAGTGGAAATCCTTTTGCGGAGGAACGAAGCAAAAGATTGGAACGGAAAGCCTGGTGCCTAGCGATGGGATGAGGCAGGGAGGCACGCGCCCAGAAAAAGAGATATACTTTAATCGGAATTTTACACACAATTTGCGTGGCGAGATGATTTGGCTTATTTTTGGGCATTCAAATTAAAAAAAAGATATGTCGAATGTTCGCAGTTGGGTAAAGGCGGCACGATTGCGCACGCTCCCACTAGCACTATCGGGGATTTTAGTGGGTTCGGGAGTAGCGCTTTACGATGGCTATTTTCGTTGGGAAATTTTTGTTTTAGCTATTTTCACAGCCACAAGTTTGCAGATTCTTTCGAATTTTGCAAATGATTATGGCGATTTTTTAAAGGGAACCGACAATGATCGGCGTGTGGGACCAACACGCACCATGCAAAGTGGTGAAATTGAAGTGGGTGCAATGAGAAAAGCGATTGCTCTCACCATCATTTTGTCGCTGATTTTGGGCTTTTCATTAATTTACATTTCGCAGATTTCTTGGCAAGCAATTTCTATTTTTGCGCTACTTGGCGTGCTGTGCATTCTTGCCGCCTATTTTTACACCGCTGGCAAGCATTCCTATGGCTATGCGGGATTGGGCGATTTATCGGTGTTCATTTTTTTCGGCATTATTCCCGTTTCAGCGCTATATTTTTTATATGCCCACAATTTCAACATTCTCAGCCTGTTGCCCGCCATCGGCATGGGCTGCTTTTCAACCGGGGTTTTGAACTTGAACAACATGCGCGATTGCGAAAACGACCTTGCTTCGGGCAAAATTACAGTGGCAGGAAAACTAGGCATTGAGCACGCAAAATTCTATCATGCAGCACTCATTGTGTGCGGCTGGCTAAGCATATTACTCTTTTCTAGCCTCCATTTCACACGCATTTGGCAGTACATCTTTGTGCTGGCGTTGCCATTTTTCTTTAAAGACTTAATTGCAATTTTTCGCGAAAAGCAACTTCCCCAACTCGACCCCTTTCTGAAAAAACTTTCATTATCGACCCTACTTTTTGCCTTCCTTTGGCTCATGGCGTGTGCCTTTTAACGATTCTTTAATTTTTTTTGGGAGTGCCGGCATTTCCCTCGCCACATTCCCATGCGCCATGCCGTCGGGCTTTCCGTTTCAATCTTTTGCTTCGTTCCTCAGCAAAAGGATTTCCACTGCAATCCCTCACTCTGCTTGCAGACAACTTCCTGGGTTTCTGTTTTATAACGACAAAAAACAACCGATGATTATTTTATTCAATCATCGGTTATTTCAAATGGAGGATTTTCCGTACAATCTATTTTAGAAGAGCAAGACCTTCCCTTAGCAAAAGAGCTTGCGTGCTAGGTTCTTCGCCACGGAAACGTTTGTAGAGTGTCATGGGGTGTTCGCTTCCACCCTTTTCAAGAATGTTTGTTCGGAAGCTATCGGCAGTGGCTTTATTGAAAACGCCATTCGCTTGAAACACCGAAAAAGCATCAGCATCGAGTACCTCAGCCCACTTGTAACTGTAATATCCAGCCGAATAGCCACCGGCGAAGATGTGCGAAAAAGCCGTACTCATCAGAGCACCCTCCACTTGAGGCATGAGTTCGGTGCGCAGCATGGCGTTAGCTTCAAATTCGGCAACCGATTGACACATGGGTTCTCTTTGCGAATAATAGGCCATGTCGAGCATTGCAAAACTCAGTTGACGTTCGGAGGCATAGCCCGACAAGAAGTTTTTTGCTTCAAGCAATTTCGCCACAAGGGTTTCGGGAATAGCTTCACCCGATTGATAGTGCACAGCAAAAGTGTCGAGCCAAGCTTTTTCATAAGCCCAATTCTCGTGCATTTGCGAGGGAAGTTCCACGAAATCCCAATAAACATTAGTTCCCGAAGTGCTTGGATAATTGCACCGTGTGAGCATGCCGTGCAGCGCATGCCCGAACTCATGAAGCAGAGTGGTTAACTCATCGAAAGTGAGCAGCGATGGCGTGCTTGCTGTTGGTTTTGTGAAGTTGCAAACAATGCTAATATGCGGACGGTGGTCAATACCTTCATGCACATATTGCCCCTGATAGTCGGTCATCCAAGCACCCGAGCGTTTCGATTCACGAGGGAAAAAGTCGGCATAGAACACCGCCAAGAACACGCCCTGCGCATCAAACACCTCATAGGCTTTCACATCGGGGTGATAGACTTCAATTTCGGGAGCATCTTTAAAACGCAAGCCATAGAGCGTTCCCGCCAAAGCGAAAACAGCCTCAACCACTTTTTCGAGTTGGAAGTATGGTTTAAGTTCTTCTTCCTTGAAACCAAACTTCGAGTTTTTGAGTTTTTCGGCATAATATGCCCAATCCCACCGCTGCAATTCGCCTGCTAGTCCTTGTTGCTTAGCGAAGTTTTGCATTTCATCATATTCAGCAATCGCAAACGGCCGAGAATTGAAGTGCAATTCCTCGATAAAGCCTTGCACACGTTCCACCGATTCCGCCATGCGTTCTTCCAACACAAAATCGGCATGCGAGGCATAGCCCAGTAATTTTGCTCTTTGCAATTTCAATTCAAGCATTCGCACAATGACATCCTTATTGTCGTGCGCATTGTTTTGGTTTCCCTTGCAAGCCGAAGCACGAAAGAGCTTTTCACGCAAAGCACGATTGTCGGCATATTTCATGAATGGCACAAAACTAGGGTGCTGCAATGAGAATAACCATCCTTGTTTGTCTTTCGCTTTCGCATCATCGGCAGCCGCTTCACGCACAAAGTCGGGCAAGCCCACTAAATCGGCTTCATTGGTGAGCAGAAGTTCGAAAGCATTGGTTTCAGCCAACACATTTTGTTGGAATTGCAATCCGAGTTTACTCAATTCGCCCGAAATGGCACGATATTGCTGTTTATCTTCTTCTGAAAGATTCGCTCCATTTCTCACAAAACTACGATAATTCTTTTCGAGCAAGGTGTTTTGTTCCGCCGAAAGGTTAAGCGCATCTTTTTGTTGATAGACCACTTTCACGCGTGCAAAAAGTTGTTCATTCAAACTCACATCGTTGCTAAACTCCGAAAGCATCGGAGCAACATCTTGTGCAATGACCTCCATTTCATCGTTGGTGTGAGCCGAATTAAGATTGAAGAAAATGCCCTGAATAATGTTGAGCCGCATGCCCATGAAGTCCATCGCCACAATGGTGTTTTCAAAAGTAGGCTCATCGGTATTTTCGATGATAGCGTTCATTTCGGAACGCGCTTCTTCAATGGCCGATTTGAAAGCCGGAAGATAATGCTTGTTTTCAATGCTCACAAATGGAGCGGTGCCGTGTGGCGTGTTGAATGGGAGTAAAAGTGGGTTGAGTGTATTCATGTTTTTTTGTAATTCATTAATATATGCTTATTTCTTTTTTTTCTTCTCCACGCTCCAACCAAACTTGCCGATTGGATCGCCCGTTTTAAAGTAATGCCCATGAATATAGCTGATTGGTTCGGCTGCTTTGAGGCTGAAAGCACCAGTTTCAGGATCGAGGAACCGTTCATCGGCAATGATGTTCACCACATGAGCAATGAACATGTGGTGCGAACCAAGCGGAATGATTTCTTTCACTTGGCACTCAATCGAGATGGGCGATTCGCCCACTGCGGGACATTTCACAACGCTTGCTTTTTGCTTGGTGAGCTTCATTTCGGCAAATTTATCGTAGTCTTTTCCCGAGCGTACACCACACCAATCGGTGGCACGAGCTAGTTCTTCGGTTGTGAGGTTGATGATAAATTCGCCCGTGCGCTTAATAATGTCATAGCTATGTCGCGAGGGGCGCACCGAGATGTAGCACATGGGCGGATTGGTGCAAATAGTGCCCGTCCACGCCACAGTAATAAGATTATGCTCTTCATCGGTTTCGCCACAGCTCACTAGCACCGCCGGCAACGGATAAACCAGAGTGCCAGGTTTCCAATTTTGTTTTTTGAAAGGGAAATGATCATTCTTCATAAGCCGTCAAAATTACAGAAAGCAAGTGATTTGTAGCACCTCATTGAGCTAAAATTATTAATTTCGTCTTTAAAATTACCATAAAATCATGAAACGAGCCATGAGCTTAGGAATCTCACACACGAGTATGACAATAATTGGCGAGTTCCATCTGGCAACTAAAGAACAAATTTTAAACAGATGAAAAACCTTATCCTTTCACTCCTTCTGCTGCTTTCAGCTCAAGGAATTGCCCAAAATTCAGCCGAACGATTTGCTCCAGTTCAACTTTTGCTGAGCCCCAATTCACCATCATGGACCTACGACCAAAACGACACCGCGAAAGTGGAAGTCCGCGTGCTGAAATATGGCGTGCCGATGAATCATATTTGCGTGAACTACGAGCAAGCCAACGACATGTTGCCATGCGACGAATCGGGGGAAATAATTCTTGAAGATGGCATCGGAATCATTCCCATGACGAGCACATTAAATCCGGGTTTCCGCCAATTGAAAGCCACATGCATTGTTGATGGTAAAACATATCAGCAAGAGGTGAAACTCGGTTTTTCTCCTGAAAAGATTCAAACCACAACGAGCGAGCCCGCCGATTTCGATTCATTTTGGAAAGAAACGATTTCAAAAGCTCGAGCAAAATCACTCAACGTTAAACTAGAAAAACTCGAAGAATATAGCACCGATAAAATTCACACCTATCTTTGGAGTATATCAACCGGAGTTGACAATCATTGCATGAAAGGCTATTTGTGCAAACCCAATGACAAAGAGAAACACCCAGTGCTCTTTGCTCCCCCCGGAGCAGGTGTTAAAAGTATAGCCCCCTACTTAGGCTTTGCCGAAGAAGGCTACATAAGTTTAAGTGTGGAAATTCATGGCATAAATCCCCTTCCTAACAAAGAGCGATATGCTGAAGCTCAAAAAAAGCTCGGCGATTATTGGATGACAAAGATGGATGACAAAAACGACTATTATTATAAGTCGGTTTATGTGGGTTGTGTGCGTGCAATAGATTTTCTTTGCGATTTGGAAGAATTCAATGGTACTTGTGTAGCAACAGGTGGCAGTCAAGGAGGAGCTTTAGCCTTGGTAGCAACGGCACTCAACGAGAAAGTAGATGCTGTTGCAGCTTTCTATCCGGCACTAAGCGACATGACCGGCTTCTTGCATGGTCGGGGTGGCGGTTGGCCTCGTTTGTTTCGCGATGGTAATGCTAGCAAGGCAGAAATCACAACCTTAAGTTATTATGATGTGGTGAACTTCGCCAAACGCATTAAAGTTCCAGGCTTCTACAGCACCGGATTTAATGACAACACCTGCTGCCCCACTTCGGTTTATGCTGTGTTCAATTCAATACGTTCGCCCAAAGAGTTATATATCACTCCTCCTTGCGGGCATTGGCGATTTGAAGTGAGCAATGAAAAGTCGTTAGAGTTTCTGAAAACAATCGAATAGACCGAGAAGATTAACATGCCAATGCTGCTTTTGATAATAGCTATTATGTATTAATATTAAGAAATTCCAAAAATAAATTACTCAACTCTCAACTATATGCTGGATTTTCTATCTTTGAAATCGATTTTTAAATAGTTGAAATAAAATTAAAAATAAAATTATGCAAACAGTTGACAAATTCAATTTTGCAGGCAAAAAAGCCATCATTCGTGTGGACTTCAACGTGCCTTTAAACGACAAATTTGAAATTACCGACGATACACGTATCGTTGCCGCCCTTCCAACAATTCAGAAAATTTTAAAAGACGGTGGTGCCGTTATCTTAATGTCGCACCTTGGTCGCCCAAAAGGTGGCTATGCTGAAGAATTCTCATTGAAACACATTGTGGCTCATCTTTCAAAATGCTTAGGTCAAAATGTGAAAATGGCTCCTGATTGTATTGGTGCAGAAACTCAAGCAATGGCAGATGCTCTCCAAATGGGTGAAGTGTTGTTGCTAGAAAACTTGCGCTTCCATGCAGAAGAAGAAAAAGGTGATGAAGGCTTCTCAAAACAATTGGCAGCACTAGCCGATGTTTATGTGAATGATGCTTTCGGAACTGCTCACCGTGCGCACGCCTCAACAACAATCATTGCTAAATTTGTTGATGTTAAAATGCCAGGATACCTTCTTGATACTGAAATCAAATTCTTAGGCGATGCTGTGGCAAACCCTGTTCGTCCATTCGTGGCTATCGTGGGTGGTGCTAAAGTTTCAGGCAAATTGGAAGTGTTGAAATCGTTAATCACAAAGTGCGATACAATCCTCATTGGAGGTGGTATGGCCTATACTTTCTTGAAAGCTCAAGGACATAACATTGGAAACTCTTTGGTTGAAAATGATTTGCTTGACACAGCAAAGGAAATCTTGGAAGCTGCTCAAGCTAAAGGCGTAAAATTCATGTTGCCAACCGATAACTTAGCTGCTGATAAATTTGCTAATGATGCCAACGTGCAAGTGGTGGGTGTTGAAATCCCTGAAGGCAGAATGGCTCTTGACATTGGTCCAGCAACAGTGAAAGCTTATGCTGCTGAAATTGCTAGCGCAAAAACAGTGGTTTGGAACGGACCAATGGGTTGTTTCGAAATGCCTACTTTTGAAAAAGGTACTTTCGGCGTGTGCCAAGCAGTAGCTGATTCAAGCTGCATTTCAATCATCGGTGGTGGCGACTCGGTTGCTGCGGTAAATCAATCGGGATTAGCTGACAAAATGAGCCACATTTCAACAGGCGGTGGTGCTTCATTGGAATTCCTAGAAGGCAAAGTTCTTCCTGGTGTTGCGGCAGTGCAAGATTAATCTTGTTAATCTAATAAATTACATCAAAGACTTCGGGCTATGCTCGAAGTCTTTTTTGTTTCGTGTGTTGCAGTCATCGCCAAAAGCTTCGCCTTTTACACAAACAGCTCAACCCGCTAATTAAAAGACTGTGCAACGGTTCCCTCCATAATTTTGAGGCGCCGCCTAAAAACAAAAAAAGGCTCTTTGTTGAATTTAGCGAATAGGTGAATTGCGCTTGCTTGATAAATTCTAGATGCCAATCCATCAATGACCAAATGGGCACCCCGTTTAAAGATACATTGCATGTGGATTCAATTAAATGATAAAAAGCTCCCGCTGACGTGCGGCAAGCTTCAATTAAATAACAAAAGGCTCCGAACTTGTGCGCAAAGCTTTAATCAAATGATAAAAAGCTCCCGCTGACTTGCGGCAAGCTTTAATCAAATGACAAAAGGCTCCGAACTTGTGCGTAAAGCTTTAATCAAATGACAGAACGCTCCCGCAACCGTGCGGCAAGCTTCAATTAAATAACAAAAGGCTCCTGCAAGCGTGTTGTAAGCGTGTTGCAATCACATCTGCCTCAGAGCTAGTAACAACTAAAGAGTCAAATTATTTTTATCAAGCACATTCAACATAGACAAAAAAAAAGCTACCTCAACAAAAAGATGAGATAGCTTTCTTTATTCAAAGAGTTGTTTCTTATTTTTCTTCTGGAGAAAGATACTTATACACCACTCCAGCGATGATTGCACCAACAATAGGAGCTACCCAGAACAACCACAACTGACCAAGAGCCCAATCGCCAACAAAAATAGCTTGGCTAGTGCTTCGAGCAGGGTTCACCGATGTGTTGGTTACCGGAATGCTGATGAGGTGAATCAAAGTTAATGCTAAACCGATTGCCAAACCACCAAAACCTTTAGGCGCTTTTGAATGAGTTGCACCAAGAATCACGATTAAGAACACAAACGTTAATACAACTTCAGCAATTAAAGCCGAAAGCATGTTGTATCCACCTGGAGAATGCTCACCATAGCCATTAGCAGCAAAGCCACCAAGTTCAAAACCTTGTTTTCCTGAAGCAATCAAATAAAGAATTCCAGCACCGGCAATTGCTCCCAAAACTTGAGCTGCAATGTAAGGCAATAATTCTTTCTTATCAAAGCGACCACCAATCCACAGCCCGATAGATACCGCTGGGTTAAGATGACAACCCGAAATGTGACCAATGGCATAGGCCATCGTTACAACTGTTAAACCGAATGCTAGCGAAACGCCAACAAATCCAATTCCTAATTCAGGGAATGCAGCTGCCAACACAGCGCTTCCACAGCCACCGAGCACCAACCAAAGGGTGCCGATAAATTCTGCTACTAACTTTTTCATTTGTGATAATTTATATTTGTAAATAAAATTGCTTAGAAGATGATTTCTCCTAAGTAAATCGGATGCAAATGTAGTAAATATATTTCAACGAACCGCAATTCTTGACAATTAAGCCAAGAATTACACTCCACTATTGGCTATTTCTTTTCATTTCTCTTCTTCTTGAAAGTGCGTCGCTTCTTATTTTTGCCATTAAAATTTCTTTTCTCACGTACTTTCCATTCCGGACCATCGCCCAACTCAGCAGGTAAAATTCCCTTTGGCACTTTGTTTTCAATCAGTCGCTCAATACTATCGAATTTTTCCATGTCGGCTTCATTCACAAACGTAATTGCCAATCCGGTGGTATTTGCACGAGCCGTTCTTCCAATGCGATGCACATAGTCTTCCGCATCGTTTGGCACATCGAAGTTCACCACAAGATTAATATCTTTGATATCAATTCCACGACTAAGCACATCGGTGGCTACAAGAATTCGGAGTTGTCTTGCACGGAAGTTTTTCAGCACTTCTTCACGTTCTTTTTGCTCTAGCTCGGAAGAAATCGATTCAACACTCATTTTTCTTCTCTTTAGCACATTTGTAATTTCTTGCACTTTCCGTTTAGTACTTGAGAAAATAATGACACTCGTGCAATCTTCTTTTGTTTTTAAGATATCGGCTATCAGGGCAACTTTTTGCTTGTCGTAGCACAAATACGCCAATTGCTCTACACCCGCTGCTGGTTTACTAATGGCTGTTGCAAATTCTTTGGGTTCCTTTAATATTCGCGATGCCAACTGACGAATTTTTGGTGGCATTGTTGCGCTAAAAAGCAATGTTTGACGAGTTTCGGGTAGCTGCCCAAACACTTTCACGATATCATCATAGAAACCAATGTCGAGCATACGATCGGCTTCATCGAGAGCCACAAATGCCACCTCACTAAAATCGGTAATACCATTATCCATAAACGAAATGAGCTTCCCGGGAGTTGCCACCACAATATCTACACCTTCCTCTAATGCCTTTCGTTGAGTTTCCCATTCTTTTCCATCGCCACCACCATATAATGCACATGATGTTACACCAGCATAATAGGAAAAACCTTGCACTTGCTGTTCAATTTGAATGGCAAGTTCGCGAGTAGGAGCAATGACTAGAGCGCGTGTTTTTCCGCTTGGCATGCAGGCAATTTTTTCAATAATTGGCAGCATGAATGCGGCTGTCTTTCCGGTTCCTGTTTGAGCGCAAGCAATTAAATCGTGTCCATCCATGATTATTGGAATGGCATTTTTTTGTACTTCGGTGGCATTGTCGAAACCCATGTCATAAAGGGCGTCTAAAATATCTTCATGAAAATTGAATTCACTAAATTTCATCTATCTATAATTTGTTTTTTCGTAAGCAGATGCATCTCGCCATGAAATCCTGCTCATGTGAGTGATTTCGCTCATGGCTTGCCATCTGTCTGTAATTTATTTTATCTACTCCCGACTCGGAAATCGCCCTTAATTCATGTATTCTTTCGACAAATAATATTCCCTAAAGATCGTTGTATATTGATCGACGGTGAGCTTGCCTGAAGTTATTAACTTTAAATTTGACGAGCTAATCACAAAGTTGCGATAACTAGCACTTCCAAATCCGCTAAAGAGATTTCGATTAATGATTACTTTTCTGAAATAATCCATTGCCTGTGTAGCATCGCTTAGCCCATCGACACAAATGAGCTGATAATTACCCACCACTTGCGCATGAACATGAAGCCCAAGTTCCGCCTGATTGACCTTGTTAAACTCATTAAGCCCCCTAATGCAACTTTCAACATTAACTGTGCGGTCATTAACAGCGATAACAAGCTGATGCGCCACCTTGCTTTCTTTTTGGAATGCCGTTTCATTTTGTGCAGCCGATGAAGCACTTTCTGCCTTCAAATTGTCTTTCACATCAATTTCCACAAACGAGCCTACTTCTTTAGGTGCCTCCTTCTGCTTAGCCAATTGCTCTGCCAACTCTTCGGGTGAGAATAATTCCTCCTCGGGGAAATTTCCTGCGGTGAATTTGCTGTAGTGTTGCTTGTGAAAGGCTAAATATTCTGCTAAATTATTCTTAGCATTCATTAAGCGAAAGTTTTCACTCGAAATAACAAAATTGGCATACTCTTTAGCATGAACTTGTTCAAACACTTTCGGTTTTCTGATAATTGAACGCAAATAAACCAATGCCTGATCTTTATCTAAGAAAGTTTTTACAATGAGCATGGATGTTTGAGCATTTAACACCGCTGTTTCCATGTCGAAATCGGTTTTCAAGTAATGATCAATGTTGTAGTTTGCCACATCAAATCTCAATCGATTAACATCAATTTCTTTGTTGTTGCTATAAGCAATAACAAAGAAATGCAAAGAGTTTTCATCGACTTTGAAATCATCGTTGCTTTGCGTTTCCACTTTCCGATAAATCTCTTCTGAAATATATCCAGAATCAATCATTGCTTGGTAACTATTCAGCTGCTCATTGGGAAGAAGCGCTCGAATATTATCGGCTAATCCTGAAAGATTACTTGTTGGATATCTTTGTGAATAGTTTGCCAATTGCGCATCGAATGTAGCTTTGTCTTTTCCTTTATTTTCGCCAATGAGCTGCATGAACTCAAGCTGAGGAATAAGTGAGCTATCGGGTTTTTGAGCAATCAGAGCTTTCGCTTTTTGAGCTGCTGACGCATAGTTTCCTGTTTGATATTGACCTAAGGCATCTTGGAAAGCTAATTCTTCTTTTTGTTTCTGCTCTTCTAATTCGATAAAATAATTCGGATTGGTGAGATATGCGGCATATTTACTTTGCGGATACTTATTCAAAATAAGTTGTCGATAATAATCGGCTCTTTCTTGATTTTGTATTTTCAGATTTGAATCCCACTGCTCAAAATACACGGGCAGTTGATAGCGATTTTCATAAAATCTTTTCAACAAATCTTCATAAGTGGCAATTGATTTATTTTGATTGTCAAAGTCGTGCTTGAATATTCTTCCGGCACGAAATAGTGCATCGAGTATCTTGTCGTTTGAGTTTTGAAGTGCTTCTGCTGTTTTAGGCACATCTTGCAAATAAAATGCCACATCCATTTCGTTTGTGTTTCTCGTTGGCTTATTCTCATTAAGCGCATCATCCGTTAGTGCTTTCTCATCTAAAACAATTTCTTCTTCAAATTGTGTTGCATTTTTATTACTTCTTCTCCAGTTGTCCTCTAAGCGTCTTTTTCCCCAATTCTTCACGAACTGTTGTCGCCCAATGTTCACTGCTTGATCATTATAAAAATACCAGGTACTTGTTTTACTCGTTCTGTTCATTTGTTCAGCAAGAACCGCATCGTTGGCTTGTTGCTGCGCTTGAATTTCTGCTAATTGATTTTTTGTTTCCTTTTGCGCTATCCACCCTTTCACTAATTTATTTAGTTGCTCATCGCTCATTTTAGCCAAACGCTGCAAACTATCTTCACACTGCACAATGAGCAGATTGTCGGTTAAGCTAATTAAGTTTTTATAGCGCAATGAAAGCTCTCCATAATTAGGATGCGATGAGTTTATAGTTGTGAAGAGCGTGTCGTAATAGCTTCTTGCATCAATATATTCTTCTCTTTTATAGAACAAGTTGCTCAAGTCTTGGCATGATAAAATGAGCTGATTATCATTGCTAGTGTGAGCTGCAACCGATTTTTGAAGATACTGAATTGCTGTTGGCTCATTATTTGTTTGAAGTTCAATTTGAGCAAGAGCATAATAAATCTGGTCTTTATAGTCGGTATTTCGCTCTGATTTTAACAGCTTGTTTAATTGGTCATGAATTTCCGATCGATTATCGTTGTTTGCCGAAATTCTAAGTGCTGAAAGTTGAGCACTAAAACGAAGGAGATATGGTCCATTCATGCTTTCCACTTTTCGATAGTGATATGAAGCTTGACTATTCTGATTGTCGAGTTCATATAACTGAGCCAAAATATAGTGGCAGCGTGTTCGTTCTGTCTTCTTTGTTGTATTTTGTACTGCTAGTTCTAAATGCGCTATCGCTTTAGCGTGTTCTTTTTGTGCAATATAAAAATTCGCTGCAGCAATATCAAAATCGGCATTAAGTTGCTCAGGGAATTGCAAGCTTCCTTCAATTTCTCCAATAATTTCAAGTGCCTGATCATTCATTTGAAGGGCGGTTTGACACCTCAACAGCCAAATAAGAGCCTGATAATACACCTCTGGGTCGCCTGCAAATTTTCGAAGCACATAATCAAACTCCTCTGCCGCTTGGATATAATCTTTCAAATAATAATGCGATTTGCCAGCCAGAATATGACTATCATCTACCCAGTTATTATATTCTTCCTTATTAGCAAGTTTCTTATAAGATTCACTTCTGTTTTTTCGTCGCTTAGGTTTTGCTGTAATGGAGTGCAATCGAATAAGCTTATCGCTTTTCTCAATGGCATATCCCATGTTGCTTGCCGAAATATTTTCGGTTTCTGCCAAAGCCGATTTATAAACGGGCAATAAGTTGGAATAATCATCTTGAAGCTCTGTTTCAATTTTCTTTTCTCCAGCCTTTAATGATTCTTTCCCATTGAAATAGATATTGTATCGAGAAACCACATTGTGATAAGTTCGCGATACGAGCGTGTTCTTCTTTGTTGAACACGAGCTAATGAGCTGCATGCTACCAAGAAGAACAATCAAAAGCAGATATGTCGTTAATCTTTTCAAGAGATTAGGTGTTATGTTGTTATTTTTTTGATGTTTTTACCTTTTCAGAAGGCAATTTTTGTGCATTTCGCTGCTCAATGGCACGAATAGTGTTTGCCGCTAGCTTCATGAACGCTTGACCAGTAGGGCTATATTCTTCAATTGCCACAGGTTTTCCTGCATCTCCGCCTTCGCGAATGCTTTGCACTATTGGGATTTCACCGAGCAAGGGAATTTCTAACTTCTCGGCTAGTTTCTTTCCGCCATCTTTTCCAAAAATGTAGTATTTGTTTTCTGGAAGTTCTTCGGGAGTAAACCACGCCATGTTTTCAACCAAGCCTAGCACCGGAACATCAATTGTTTTGCTGCTAAACATGCTCACGCCTTTAATCACATCGGCCAGTGCCACATCTTGAGGCGTGGTAACAATAATTGCTCCTGTAACGGGCACCGTTTGCACCAACGACAAATGAATATCGCTTGTTCCCGGAGGCAAATCAAACAGTAGATAATCGAGCGTTCCCCAATCACCATTCACAATGAGTTGTTTCAATGCATTCGATGCCATTGGTCCTCGCCAAACCAAGGCTTCATCTTTACCAACAAATAAACCAATTGACAACATTTTAACGCCGTGTACCTCAATGGGGAAAATCAGCTCCACACCATCACGTTTCTCTCCCGTTGGAATTGCCTCTTCCACACCTAGCATTTTGGGCAATGATGGTCCATATATATCGGCATCAATAAGCCCAACTCTTGCTCCTGTTTTTGCTAAAGCTACCGCTAAGTTAGTTGAAACGGTTGATTTTCCAACACCTCCTTTTCCTGATGATATTGCGATAATATTTTTCACACCTGGCAAAATTGGGCGCTCCATGTTGTGCAATGATTTAGGTGTAATATTCACCTCAATGTCATTGCCAAAAGCAGCAGCCAAGGCGGTTCTACACATTGTTATCACCGTTGGAATATTCTTATCGTTCGACCGTTGAAACACAAGTGAAAAGGCAATTCTCTTTCCAGTGATGCGAATTTCTTGCACCATTTCCATCTTAACGAGATCTTGCTGTGAACCCGGATATTTCACTTTTGCCAATACTTCATTGACCGATTTGGGTAGTATTATCATGTTTTGTTTATTTAGTACAAATGCCTTGCGAAGTGTCAGTTTCTTTTCCTCAAAAATAAGGAACATTGCTTGTTCCTTAATTCCCTTAAATGTTTCTTAGTGAAAAAACATGTTTGTTTTTCAGCGATTTATATTTTCTATTTTACTTGTTTTCTTGTTCCTTAATTTTTTGCTGATCTGTCGATGCTGCGGTTTTGTTATCCTTTGATGCGGAGATCCAGTTCATTTCTTAAATATATACACTGCATTCTTATCTCTCTCTTTGTTACTCAATCTTTGAATAACACCATCGTTGATAAAACCATTCAAATATAGTCTAATTGTTTTTTCATTAATGCCAACATGCGTAGTAAAATCAGCTAGTGTCCCTTGATTGTGATAAAAGAGGTAGTTAATAATTCCTTGTTGCGTGCCATTCAGTTCGCCCCAATTGCTTTTAATGTGATTAAAAATAGCATCGGATATAGATTTTATGTAAAGGCTGATTTTATTTCTGAGTGTGAGATAAACATTTCTATTCTCAATTCGATATTCTGGTATGGAAAGCATAGATTTCTCCATAGATTCATATATCCTCGAAACACCTTCATTGAGCTGACGTGCATATCCGAAGTCTTCAAGTACTCGTGCAACTCTCGGATTGCGTGCGAAACGTTCAGTCCTAATATTCTCAATAGTTACTTGTGCGGGGAGCGGACCACTATTTGAAATTTCCAATCGGTCATCAAAATGCTTAACAATCGTGGTGTTTCCTTGAATATTATATGACCTGTGACAAAGCGCATTGACTATTCCCTCAAGCCATGCATCTTCTGGATATTCAGGCACACGTTCAAATACACCTTTTTCGAGATTTAATAGGTGGTAATCATTTAGCGATGCTTGCATGAATTTTTGCACTTCTTCAATTATTCGAGGAATATTATTTTCAAAGCGAACATCTTTTGTTACATTGTGATTTGAACCAACTCTTGCCTCATTGCCGTCATATCTCACATAGCGAAGCGACGCGGAGGCGATGTATTTTTCGGGGTCTTTGGCAAACAACAAAATACCAGCATTTTTTATCTGATAAACTCCATCACTCGTCTTTTCTGATAAATTTCGTTTCTCAAGCAATTCTAAATGCGTACCTTTATATTGCAATCTATTGCGATAGATTTCCAACAGCTCAATGTCTAAATCTGCAAAATTAAAACTCGGTATTATTTCTTCCTCAAAACGACGAATTTGCTTATCATATTCCAAGGTTCTCACCGCCTCCCTGTCGAGCTGATGATTTTGGTCATTCACTCGAAGAAAAACAGCCTCATTATCTTTGCGCTGATAAATATGGTCTTTATCAAGCTCCACATGATAGAGGAATAGAAGTTTTCCATCAATTTCCACCTCCTCAAGCTTGATATTAGGATAAGGGTTGATAAAGTCGATCATTAAGGTGCGATAGGTATCAATAGCATTGCCGAGTTCTTTGAGATCTTGTATTTCTCCCGAATCACTCAGCCCAAATGCCAATGTGCCACCATCGGCGTTGAGCATGCCGATAAGCTCTTCGGCTAGCTTGCTAGCTTTGAGCGTCTTTTCTCCCAA
Organism: Mangrovibacterium sp.; assembly: GCA_047971925.1. GTDB lineage: Bacteria > Bacteroidota > Bacteroidia > Bacteroidales > Prolixibacteraceae > JBKEDC01. The sequence continues at coordinate 4,041 of JBKEAC010000068.1, read as the reverse complement.
ACCTTTTCGCTCGAAATACTGATTCTCTCGCTTGGTTTGAAGATACTCAACGGTGATTAGTGGATTTAGTTTTGACCCTTCCATGATGATGCTATTGCTTAATCTCTTTCCTCAAAAATAAGGAACATTGCTTGTTCCTTAATTCCCTTAATTGTTTCTTAGTGAAAAAACATGTTTGTTTTTCAGCGATTTATATTTTCTATTTTACTTGTTTTCTTGTTCCTTAATTTTTTGGCAAGTGCAAAGCATTGCCCCTATTTTCACAATTTCAACTCCTCCATTGGATTCCAAAACACCTGTTCAAAGTTTTGAATCTGATTATCTTTTATTTCTATTCCTTCCACCAAGAGTAGCTCTTCCATACTTTTACCATGAAAGTGCATTTTCCCAGTAAGCAATCCCTTCGCATTCACCACTCGATGTGCCGGAACTTGATTTTCTTGAAATGGTGCTTTATTCATTGCCCATCCCACCATTCTAGCCGATTTTGGCGCCCCAATGCAGCGTGCTATAGCCCCGTAGCTTGTTACTCTTCCAAAGGGAATGTTTCGCACCACCTCATAGGTGAGTTCAAAAAAATCATTACTCATCGCTATTCTCTTGCCGATCGCCCAAAACTACGATACTCATCTTTCTCAATGTCAATAACTGGCTCAAGCAGTTCTCCATTATGAACCTTAAATGCTAAATATTTAATGTCAATGCCACGTTCACGCCACTGCTTCTCATAGAATGTTTGTATCGACAACACATCATTCAATAGTGGCGAATGATATAAATCATCGGTATTTGCCACAATCTCAAAATGATTCAGCTTTGCCATTTCAAGCGTATATTGATACTGAAAATTACTGTCGCATTTCAAGTTTACCAAGCCATCTGATTTCAAGAACTCCCGATACTTACACATGAAGTTCGTCGCGGTTAGTCGCTTGCGTGTGCTTTTCATTTGCGGATCGGGAAAAGTAATCCAAATTTCGCTCACCTCGTCTTTTGCAAAGAACTTCTGCACTATTTCAATGCTCGTGCGCAAGAAACACACATTCAACATGCCACTATCATGAGCCTCTTTTGCACCTTTCCACATGCGAGAACCTTTAATGTCGATACCTATAAAATTCTTTTCTGGCATCTTTTTCGCAAGTGAAACCGTATATTCTCCCTTTCCACAACCCAACTCAAGCACAATTGGATTGTTATTTTTAAAAAACAACGAATGCCAATTTCCCTTCATTTCATGGTCGTCTTGCCATGGATTGTGCATGGGAGCCTGAATGACATTCGGGAATGTATCCATTTCGGCAAATTTCTTTAATTTATTCTTTCCCACTGATGTTCTTATTTTACATTTTCAACACTTATTCCCACCGCATCGATTCCTTGCAATTGATAATTTCTCATTCCTTGCTGAATGTGTATGCGATATAAACCCGAATCGGGAAATGCTATGTTTTGCTTATACGAAAACTTATTATCAAACAAATCGCCCAAACCTGTGCCCAACCATTTGCCTGATGGCGAAGCTAAAGTGAACTCCACCGTGTCGATGAGCTGCTCACCACTGGGCGACTCAATATTTACAAACAACCACAAATTGCTAAATGCGTAATCGTTTTTATTCCGAATGTTCACCTGCAAGCTGTGCACATCATGATTTGCTTCTTTCACCTGAATGGGAAAAACCAAGGTAGAATCTTTATCCCAACCCTTCGAATCAATTGTGTAGAAATGCTCATACGTGCTGTTATGCTCGCATGATGTATAAAACACAAGCACGGCAACAATCGCTACTGTTTGAAGTAATCTATTCATTGCTCCTCCTTTTTATTCGGCTTTCGGCTTTTGTGGTCGGTTCTTGAAATTTCTACGCTGATTATTCCGACGTGGATTCCTCGATTCTCCTTGCTCAACTTGCTCGCCCTTCTTAACTTCCTCGTGCGTTGATGCTGGTCGGGTGTTGGGCTGTGCTCCTGCTTCGTCGGGCTGACGATTCGGGCGCTTATTCTGTTTTCTTCGATTATTGCCCTGACGAGGCTTATCGAAGCGCGTTAAGCTTTCGCCCTCATCCGATAGCACATCGCTGTAACCACCAGCAACCGATTTAGTGGCTTTTTCATCGACCACCAACGTGTTGGGCTTCTCACCTTTTTTATTTAACGCCACCACTTCTTTCACCCGATCCACACTCACTTCCTTTATACCCGAAACCGATCGGTCGCTTGTACATATATAGTACATCACTCGCTTGAAGGTATCGGATTTAACAAACGAGAATCTACCCTCTTGCGTTTCCAACTGAATGTTGCTCGATGGAAAATCTTTCCTTGCATCATCATAGGCATCAAGTTCATAATTCAAACAGCACTTCAACTTACCACACTGCCCCGCAAGTTTCTGCGGATTTAGTGAAACCTCTTGTGTGCGTGCAGCTCCAGTTGAAACCGACTTGAAATTGCCCATCCAGCTCGAACAACACAACTCCCTACCGCAAGGACCAATCCCCCCAATTCTCCCTGCCTCTTGCCTTGCACCAATTTGCTTCATTTCAATGCGAATGTGGAAATTATTCGCCAGAACTTTAATCAGCTCACGAAAATCAACTCTACCTTCAGCTATATAATAGAAAATTCCTTTTGTCTTATCGCCTTGATATTCCACATCGCCAATCTTCATGTCAAGACCTAGCTCTTTCACCAATTGCCGAGAGCGTATCATCGTTTCGTGCTCCAGCTCAATAGACTCCAGCCACTTTTCAATGTCGTTTGCTTTTGCTTTTCGATACACCTTCTTAAATTCCCCGCGAGGGCGATATCGGTTTTTAACGATTTGATTCTGAACAAGCTCGCCCGTTAGTGTAACTATACCAATGTCATGACCTGGACTGCCTTCAACAGCCACAATCTCGCCTGGAATCAAGTTTAATCCACTGTTATTCTGATAATAATCTTTACGTGTATTTTTAAAACGAACTTCAACCAAGTCATTGCCTGGAGCAACCTGAACCACATCGCTAAGCCAATCATAAACATCGAGCTTGCCACATTCGCGCCCATTGCCAACATTGCAGCCACAACTGCCGTTTGTCATTATATCTTTATCTTCCATGCTTATTATTCTAGTATGTCAATCGGAAGGAAATCTTTTTCGCCTCCCTACTCTAATCTACAAAGATAAGGAATATCCTTCACTTTAAAGAATTGTAATGAATTTATATTCCATTTTGACAAAAAAAAGAATTTAATAGACCTAAACCTTGCTTCATTCTCCTTCTTTTTTTTTTAAAAGCAGAAGAATCGATTAGAGCATGCATAGCACTAAGATTTGAAAACCCGCAGCACGTTGCGCATGACAATCCAGCACGCTTTTTTTTGGTGTGGGGCGGCAGATTGCCATTTGGGATTATTACATGGTGGCATGTTTCGCATGATTTGATATTTTTGAACATGGAACGCTGTGCATTTTTTGTCATTTTACGAATATCTGTCATAATTCTATTTTTTTAAATGTTAATCTGATTGAAAAATAATAATAGCCTAAAAGACGATCGATTAAATTCCGACCGGCTTTCATTTACATACATATACTTTCGAGCAAGTTTTTACACTTTTCGAGCAAAAAAAAGGAAGAAAAATGAAAAATAATTTTCAACCAACAGCAAATCAACACAATAAAATTTGATATTTTTTTCGCATGCTGAACTGATTGTAGGTGTTTTTCGTCAAAAATGTAATCTCCAGATAGCAATTTACACCAAAATTGCAATGTCCAATTAGCAAGAAAAAATTTTTTCAGACGAAAAACAAAATGGGAATGGACGTGAAAAAATTTTTTCAGACGAAAAACAAAACGGGAATGGACGTGAAAAAAATTTTTCAAACGAAAAACAAAAAGGGAATGGACGTGAAAAAATTTTTTCAGACCAAAAACAAAATGGGAATGGACGTGAAAAAAATATTGCAAAAGAAAAACACAAAGAGAAAGGAAGAGAAACAATATTATCATTCACAAGTCAAATACAATTGACTTATATCAATGATTAGA
>JBKEAC010000067.1:0-15365 GCA_047971925.1 Mangrovibacterium sp. | reverse complement strand
GCCATGATAATTCTGTTGGTGAACGAATTTATCACCAAGCGAACTCGGTGCCCCCAATGGATGATATAGATATTTTTTCCTTGCCGGTGGAAATCCGATTCAGTCGTCTCTTCTATGATCGTATAAATCGCTCGTTCAATTTCTTCGTCAGCAAGCTGCCAACCCAACTTTTTGTTTATCCGACGGCGTATAGCAGATGTGTTCCAAGATATGAGATTTGATATTCATCGTAGAAATTTTGGTTTGCATTTGGTAAAGTGAAGTGCACTAAGTTGATTTTAATCCCACCTACCAACTCTAGGGTCATAGTACCTTGCCCTTAGGTAATATAGATGGGTATTAGTGCCTTGTGGTTTGGTATATGGTTAAAGCTAGTTGTAGATTGGTTGTGGAAATCTGCATCTAGCTTCTCTGAAAATTGATGCTGGTTTGATACTGAAAAATTTACCATTTTCAACAAAGCTATAAAATATTTTAGAAATTATTTAGCCTATTTTATATGGTAGCTTATTTTATATCTAGCGATACTCTCATCATTTCTAATGCTGACTCAAGTTTTTCTACTTCACTTTTAGGAGTTTTTGTTGCCATTTTATTTATTTTACCTCTAAAATATTCAAACAACTCTCTATATGTTAATATAGCTTTACGACCAACGCCATAATCTACTGTTAACATGACTTTTCCATCTTTTAGTTCTTCATAACCTTTTTGACTTTCGTTAAAATCATTTTGGAAACCTATTCCAGTTCCCGGTCCACCATAACCCATTTTATCTGTGAAGTTTTCAAGTGCATCATATAAGAGTCCATCTCCTATATCTTTAAAATATTCTTTCATCATTTCATCAATATTTTCTTGATCTGAAACTAATAAAAGTCCTTTTGATTTCCCATTATTATTATGTTTGATTTTGCCTTCACTAACAACTGTTCGTAAATCCTTACCTATCATTTTAAATGCTCTTGAAACAGCTTTTAAAACCGCTCCATCCCATGATGATGCCCATCTAGGATACTTTATCGCATCTTCATTGACTATTTTCGTGGAATTTCCAAATAAATCTGTTATTTTATAAAGATTTTCCATACCGAATAAGAAATGAATATTAAGTAAATCCTCAGGTATAGTAAAGTCTTCTTGATAACCAATTATCCTCCACTCACCAAATAGCTTATCTTGAAAGTTAATCACTTCATTAATAATTAATACTTCAGAAAATAATGTTTTTTGGTGAGCTATTATTTCGTCAAAAGATGTGGATTCACTCACTTTTACTGACATTGGCACATGATCTTCTATAACTAAATTGCTTAGTCTATTGGCATTTTTCACTTCTTTTACACTTAAATTTGGATCTTCTTTTACATAATCAAAGAATTCTACAACTGCTCCAACAGGTATTTTTGCTATTATTCTACCAAATATATATTCCATTTCATTAACTTGAAAACAAAATATATTACCCGGCTTTATGAAACGCCTCATTGTTTTTTTCTTTTTTTCCCAACCCCACATTTTTATTTGCATTTTTTTATTCCTCCAGCATCTACTTGCTTACCATTTTTAAGTTCTTGATCTTTTTTGTTGTAAGCGTCCATAAAATACTCTTGTCTCTTTGGATCTCTTGTAGTACTATTTTTATCAAATGAATTAATTTTATTACCTTTATTATTTGGACCTATATCTTCGCCTATAACACCAGTTTTGGTTTTATATTCCTCAATGTATCTCTGTCCATATCCTCGTGCTTCTCCGTAAGTAATATCAGTGTCATTAGGAAAAGGTTTCAAAGAATCTCCAATTTTCTCATCATTTCTACCTGAACTTATATGTTGTTTTTCTCTTTCTATAATATCATTAGTAATACCAATATAATACGGCTTAGTGTCACCATCTTTAAATAGTCCATAAACTGAATACCCCGGAGTAGTTTCACTAATATACCCACTAGGGTCAATCCACATTATAGGTGAGTTCTTAACATAAGCATAAAGATTTAAACCATCACCCCTATAAATATCCTCTTGCGTAAACCTACCAACTCTAGGGTCATAGTACCTTGCCCTTAGGTAATATAGATGGGTGTTAGTGCCTAGTGGTTTGGTATATGGTTAAAGCTAGTTGTAGATTTGGTTGTGGAAATCTACAACTAGCTTTCTTGAAAATTGATGCTGATTTGATACTGAAAATTAGTTTATTCCAATCTTTATCGCATTCAGCCATTCAGCTAAAAATTCATTATGCAATAAATCTTTACATATTTTCTCTGAACAATTAATAAAATCATCTCTAAAATTTTCAAAAATACTTTTAATATCTTCTTTTTGCATGATGATTCTCTTTGGATTTGGTTGCCAATCAGTTCTACTAATACAATCTAACAATACATGATCACCATTGTCTTTAAAAAATACAGTCCTTTCCGTACCTTGCTCAAAAAAATCAAGTTCAAAATTGTAATTATTTTTACTTATTTTCGAAATAATACATGGAAGAACTTCTAATACACAAGGTAAATCAAAACCACAATCTACTAACCAATTATCAAATCCAAATCCAGAAACTTTAAAAGTAACTTTGTCTGTTCTGTGTAATATATCACATATGTCAAGTATAACCGAAACTTCATTATCTAGCTCTTCATCATATATTTTTTCTGAACGTTTATTATCTAATTTACCATCTATTCCACTAAAAAATAAATTCATTTTAAACATAGAATCTCCTATATTCCACCTATATATGGGTACGCAGTTTTAATTTTTCCATTAGGCGATGGTACTACTATTGCTTTAGTAGTTGAAATAATATCACCTTTTGGTGTAATTACTTGTCCTAATCCCTCTGGAATATCAATAATAGTTGGTTCAATGACTTTTCCATTAGAATTTAAAGATCTGCTGCTTTTTGATTATTAAGCCATTGTCCTTGATTATTTCCTGTACTTCTAGCTCTATCAATTAAGCTTTGTGTGTTTCTTGCGCCTTCACCATGTTGAGTAAATGTATGTCCAAATGTCGGACCACTTTTAGGGTTTACTTGCCCATTTTTACCAACTAACCAATCTTTATCTGGATGTACATTACTGCTCTCGTACCCACTAGGGTCAACCCACATAATAGGATTATTCTTAACATAGGCATAAAGATTTAAACCATCACCCCTATAAATATCCTCTTGCGTAAACCTACCAATTCTAGGGTCATAGTACCTAGCCCTTAGGTAATATAGATGGGTGTTAGCGTCTAGTGCTTGTTCGTAATACTTAAAATCGTTATCAACATTTTCTTCTGAAACAGTTACATCGCAATTTCAATTTTACTCTTCAAATAGCTGTTTAGTTTCTTGAACTAGCTTGTACAATTTTTTCTAAAACACTTTTATCCTTAAGAACCTCCCATAATGCTGAATGAGTAAAAAATTCCATTGGTCGAACTTGCGTATGTGAAGCTACTCGCCAAAGTCTTTGTTTTGCCATTCGGAGCACAACTTCCAAAACCTTATCATCATTTCCAAGATGCTTGTACCCAATCAAAGCCTTCATATGCCACGTACTAAGGTTATCATCACAAATTTGTTCATAAATTAAAAGCATATCTTTAAGATTTCCTTTAGAACAACATTTGCTTAACAACTGATATTGACCTTCGCTACTTTTTATGTCTAATTTCTTTTTTTCATTTTTTAATTCAGTAATCAATTCATCTATAGATGATGGATTTTCATTCTCAACATAAATTTCATAATTTAAATGTGTCCCCGTCTTTAGGATCTCTATTTGAATTTCATAATATTTTTTATAACTATTTTTGATGTGTTCTGGTACATCGAAGTCACTTTCAATAAATGAAATCTGCTCAACAAAAAAATCAATTACTTCATTCTCTCTTTTAACTTCTTTTGCTGCGAACGTCATAGCTGCTACATGTTCTTCTCGAATATTAGAGTAATTCCATTCACCAAAAAATGGACAAATTTGCATATCATAGTCAAGTGCTTTGTTAAAATTACCGTTAAAGTATTCTAATTCTGCTAACACAGCAATTTTTTGATGTTCAAATTCTTTATATTCACTTAACTTTTGTAAACCTTCTTCTTTACCATCACAAATCAAATCACATATATTTTTAAATTTTTTCGGTATTTTTACTGTTGTTATTGCCATATAACGTCCCCCTTAAACAAAAAATTACTAAATAACTAACTTTCCCAACATACACTAATAACTTTAAATTCGTTGTCAAATTCACGCACTACTGCAAAGAAAAAGCTATTGACCCTTCACCAATCTCAATAACTTCGTTATTATGCATCAAAATGCCTAAGCCGTGTTCACTATCCCAAGTACAGGAAAATAAATATCCGATATAAGGTAAGTCATCTTTATATTTTGAATGTATGTATATTGTAGTTGGTGAAAGTAATTCTGAAAAGCCTTCTATACTAGTAATTTCAGGCATTATCTCTTTTTTCTCATTTATTGGATAATCAAATTCTTCTTGCATTTTAGGATATTTTATAAGCAAAGCATTTAGCATAGAGTCTAATACTTCTCTTTGATTAGTGACAAGAGTTTTTAATCCATTCGTATGTTTTTTTGTTGGTTTTTTTACTATTCGTTTCCCAACTAATTCATATATAATATCGCAATCTCCATTAAAGAACTCTGACCATTGCTCTAATTCAATATAGTCCGAGAAGTTTTCATCTTCTTCCTTATCTTCTTCTACAATTTCTGTTTGACTACTATTATCCATATATGGAGCAAAAAAAGCTCTACAAGGTCGTGACCAATATGAGTTTATGTCTGAATTTTCATTATAAGCCTCTTTTAGAAATTCTAAATTATTTTCTCTGTTCATATTTTTTCCTACGTTCAACAATCAAAACTTTGTTTTCATCTATTGTTTCTGTTACTTTTTCTATTATATTTCCTTGTTCGTCCCACTTTGTATATGTATCTAATATGCCATACACTCGCTTTTCAAACTTCTTAATAATACCACTTTCATACCATTCCACAACTATTCCATTTGAAAGTCCTCTGCTTTTTTCTGCATAACATTTAACAGAACCTGTTTCATAAAACTCAACAGTTTCACCTTCATCTAATCCGCATTTAAACATTGCATAATAATCTAAATTTCCATTTTCATATTTTTCATAAAGAAATCCGTCAATTGGCTTACCACCACTTTCTTCATCTTTGTCTAATATTCTATATCCATCATTATCCCATGATATGTCACCAATAAACTCTATTCCTATTTTTTTAATTTCTTCTTTAGACTTGATACTAAAGTTTGATATCGTATACATTAATTTTTCTCCTTAATCTGAAATTGTTGTAAAATCTTGTAAAATATACTTACAGTGTGGACATATATCAACTGCATCTACTGATTTTTCTCGTAATATCCATTTTAAATTACCTTTTCCATCTAAAATATTTTTAGATACAATACAACCACCAGCATTTTTTATAAATTCTAAATTATTTTCTCTGTTCATATTTTCTCAACCTTTCTTAATTGCAGTCCACTACTATAAACTCTCTAAATCAACATCGCACTCCTCATCTTTGGCATTTTCAAGTGCTTTTAAAATAATCTCAAATAAATCTTCACCTTCACATGTAACAAAATCCTTTTTCAAATTTAATAAATTCAATATCGCTTTCATAATCATTCGGATTTATTGCTTGTAAAATTAATCTCTCATCATTTTCTAATTCATGACAAATGTAAGCTTATTTTCTCAAATCATCCAACACTTAGATCGCTTTATTTTCAAAAAACGAGTTGCCACTTACGGAAGCGACAAGCACTGCAAAAGATTTAATAGTTGGTCGCACTTGGTTTCTATGCCCTAAACTTATTTAGGACTGAGTTTCAGCCCTGTGTTTTGCCCCCCCCTTGGGGCGTTGGAGGGGGCTCATTCTCTTCTGTTTTAAATGCAATTTTCCTGCAAACTGAAACTCAAACTTCTTCTTAATTCCAACAAGAGCATTATCTTTACCCCAAAAAATATCATCATGCGTTTAGTAATTCAACGGGTTTCATCGGCTTCGGTGAGCATTAAGCAAGAAATAAAATCGAGCATAAAGCAAGGTCTGCTCATTTTAATTGGCATTGAAGATGCCGACAATTCCGACGATATAAAATGGCTCTGCAAAAAAGTGAGCAACATGCGCATTTTCAACGACCAGAACGGATTGATGAACCTTTCATTGCTCGATGTGAATGCCGATGCCTTAGTGGTGAGCCAATTCACTCTCCACGCCTCAACGAAAAAAGGCAATCGACCATCATACATTCGTGCCGCGCGACCCGAAAGAGCCATACCATTATATGAGGAGTTTGTGAAAACACTTTCAGCGGAAATCAAAAAGCCCGTGAGCACAGGCGAATTTGGCGCCGACATGCAAGTTCTTCTCGAAAACGATGGACCAGTAACGATAATTATCGACAGCAAAGATTTACAATAGCACCACCTCAACTAAATAAAAACTCGGCAATGAACGAACTCACCATTAAAAAAGCCCAAGAAGAAGTTGACCAATGGATCAAAACAATTGGGGTGCGCTATTTTAGCGAACTCACCAACATGACAATCCTCACGGAAGAAGTAGGCGAATTGGCTCGAATCATGGCTCGAACCTATGGCGACCAGTCGTTTAAAAAGCAGGAACTAGAAGCTACTCTTGCCGACGAAATGGCCGATGTGCTTTGGGTGCTCATTTGCCTTGCCAATCAAACAGGGGTTGACCTCACCGAAGCCTTTCGTAAAAACATGGAAAAGAAAACCCAACGCGATGCCGAGCGACACCAAAACAATGAGAAACTTACCACTATAAAATCAGAACCATCAAAGCTGAAATAATCAAATATCATTAAAAATACTATCTTTGTAACTTCTTAATCGAACTCAAAAAAGATTAAGCGCATTTCACTTTAATATATAACTTTATAACGTCAGCGCACAATGAACATTCCAGAAATGCTAGAGCAAATTAAACTAGCAGCCCTAAAAAATAACACACCAGAAATGCAACAATTAGCATTTTCTTGCATCGACCTCACAAGCTTGAACCACACCGACACGAAAACATCGGTGCGCCAGTTCACCCAACGAGTAAACGACTTTGCGCACGATTACCCACAATATCAATCGGTGGCAGCAATCTGCGTGCACCCAAACATGGTTGCATCGGTGCAAAGCACACTCGAAGTTGATGGTGTAAATATTGCTGCTGTTGCCGGAGGATTTCCTGCAAGCCAAACATTTCTTAGCATCAAAACAATGGAAGCTGCTCTAGCTGTAGAAAATGGTGCTGATGAAATAGACATTGTGCTTTCACTCTCCAATTTTCTTGATGACAACATGGGCGACTGTCTCGACGAAATAGAGCTCATTAAAGAAACAATTGGAAATGCACACTTAAAAGTCATTCTCGAATCGGGAACCTTGCATGATGCCGACCTTATTTACAAAGCCTCGAAGCTAGCTATCCGAGGTGGTGCCGATTTCATTAAAACATCAACAGGGAAAACTAATCCGGCTGCAACACCCGAGGCTGCAATAGCTATGTGCCTTGCCATTAAAGACCACTTCATTCAAACAGGTGCAAAAGTTGGATTCAAACCAGCAGGAGGAATATCAACCACTGAAGATGCTATCTTGTTTTTAACCATCGTACAAACTATATTGGGCGACGAATGGATGAACCCAAGCTTATTCAGAATTGGTGCTAGCCGATTGGCAAACAACTTACTTAGCGACCTCACTGGAGAAAAAATTAATTACTTTTAATTCTCACTCTCAATTACAAAACATGAGCTACACAGCAGAACTCACCCTCAAGGTGCGCGACTATGAGTGCGACTTGCAAGGAATTGTGAATAACTCCGTTTACCAAAATTATTTAGAACACGCTCGACATGAATGGCTCGAAGAAATTGGCATGAGCTTTGCTCAAATGCACATCGACGGTATTGATGCGGTGGTGGCTAAAGTGGAAATTGAATACAAATCGCCGCTCAAAAGTGGTGATTGGTTTGTTTGCGGGCTCAATGTTGAACGAATTGGAAACCTTCGCTTTGTCTTTCACCAAGAAATTCGTCGTAAATCCGACCAAAAACTCATGGTTAAAGCAACCGTAATTTCAACCACTACAAAAGTAGAGAACGGACGCCCTTGCTTTTGCCCTCAACTAGCCGAAGTGTTTGATAAATACAGTTCCGTAAAACCCATTTAAAACGCCTTTTTATTAATTCCCAAAGCCTCGTACTTTTGTCGTAGAAATCTTAACCATCATGAAATCATTTATTGTCATTTGTATGCTCCTAATATTCTCATCTTGCAACAATAGCAAGATTAATAAGCCCGAGCATCTGCCAAAACCTCAAGTGATTGAAGATGTGCTCTACGAATTGCACTATGCCGACGCTATCGCGCAAAATCATTCCAACACTCCTGTTACTAGCGGGTCTTCGAGCTCTCAGGTACATCTGAAAAACATGATTTCCGATAGCCTCTATGCTCATATTCTGCAAAAATATGAACTCACCGACTCCCTGCTCGCCAATGCGCTAATCTACTATTCTTCTTTGCCTAAAACCTATGAGGAAATTTACGAAAAAGTCATTGAACGTATGAATAACGACCTCTCGAAACAAATCTACACCGATTCGATAAGTTTTGCTGAGTTGAGTGAAGAAAAACGACTTGCCGATTCCATTGCTGAAGCCATTAAAAAACAGGAAGCCGATTCTATCGCCAATGTCATCTATCGCCATTTCGTTGATTCCATTGCTAGTGCCACTAATCGTGATTTCAATTTCGTGTCCGATTCACTAAAATCAGCAGAAGAAGAACTCATTTTGTCGATCATTGATTCCTTAGAACTCGTGAGCCTTCAAACTGCAATCGATTCTATTGTTAAAGCCTCTGGCAATGATTCCGAAATAATTAAAGATTCCTTGCTTAAAGTGCATGAAGCCAAACATAAGCTTTTCATCGATTCGATTAGCTCCTCCATTTCTCAACAATTCGTTGATTCTATTTCCACCGCCTCGAAAAGAAATGCTCAATCGGTAAGAGATTCTCTAATTATTCAGGAAGAAAGAACACGAAAACTATTGTGCGACACCTCCGCAATTCGTCTTGCCAAAGAGAAAGTGTTTGCTTCTCCCAGCACTAAAGAAGCACATAAATCGACAAAATAGATGTTACTTCAATAGCAATATTAACTGGTAAATTCATGAAAATAGCGTCTCATTATGCTATCGACGAAGATGGACAACTCTTTCGCGGAGCTTTGTTTGAAATTGCCGATGGGAAATTGTGCTGCTTTAATGAACTAGGACTCCCCTTGCCCGAATTGGCTCAAATGAGTTTCCACTCGGGAATAATTGTCCCCAAGTTTCCGGCAATCGACACCTATTGGGAAACACTCTGCATTTTGCGTAATGACACATTGGCTCCTCATTGGCTTCAGCTAATGCCTGAGACACTCGATTCTTCCTTCTACCTTAAATGGATTGATAATTTGCAAGCTGCCGATGAACTCTTTTCACTAAACAAGGCGGTTAAACTGTTCTGTTCATCACTTCCTTCGTTGCTTTCCATTGCTCCAAGCCGATTTCAACTTCATGAGAAAGTTCAATTCGAAATCTTCTCGAATATTGATTATTCAACTTTTCGAATAAAAAACAACAGTAAACTTCGGAAATTACTTTAGTTCTATTAACTTTGTCTTTCAACCCACTAGGGTCGTTTCTGCATAAACATCATTTGAGAATATACTAAATTAATAATTATGGCAACAGCTCTATTCGATCGTATCGTGTTTGGTCCGGTTCAAAGTCGCCGACTAGGCACTTCCCTAGGCGTGAACCTGCTTCCTACCAATTGGAAACTCTGCTCATTTAATTGTGTGTATTGCGAATGTGGCTGGACATTAAAAGCCGACGAGAAAGTTCAATTGCCAAGTCGCAAAGAAGTTGAAAAAGAACTGTTAGCCCAACTTCAACGCATGGCTGCCGAAAACCACCTGCCCGATGTCATCACCTTTGCGGGAAATGGCGAACCAACCATGCATCCTGATTTTGCTAATATCATCGACGATACGATAAGGCTACGAAACGAGCTCGCTCCTAGTTGTAAAATAGCTGTACTTTCAAATGCCACTCGAATTGATAAAATCGACGTTTTTAATGCGCTGTTAAAAATCAACGACAATATTCTAAAACTCGATTCAGCCATTGAAAGCACCGCTCAACTCATGGACCTCCCCGTGGGCAATTATTCTGTTTCAAAAACAATTGAAAATTTAGCTCGGTTTGAAGGAAAGGTCATTATTCAAACCATGCTTCTAAAGGGGAAAGTCAATGGAGTTCCTTTCGATAACACCACCGCCGAAGAAACCTCTGCTCTTGTTGATGCAATGGCTAAGATAAAACCTCGTCAAGTAATGCTTTACAGTATTTCGCGCGACACACCATCTGATCAATTAGAGAAGGTGAATCGCGAAACGATTGAAGTGCTAGCTGAAAAAATCAAAGCTCTTGGCATCGATGTGCAAGTAACAGGCTGAGAAATACTAAAACTAACTTCGATATTTCTCATCTTCATCTTCAACCAAAGAAAGATAAGTGTAGTATCGACTTTCTGCAATTTCACCCTCATAAACCGCTTGCTTAATGGCACAATTAGGCTCGTGGGTGTGCGTGCAATTATTAAATTGGCAATCGCCCGAAAGCTTAAATATCTCGGGGAAATAATGACTAAGCTCATAGCGGTCCATTTCCACAACGCCAAAACCTTTAATTCCGGGCGTATCGATAATGTAGCCTCCGAAACTCAATAGAAACATTTCTGAAAAAGTAGTTGTGTGCTGCCCCGTTTCATGATATTCTGATATTTCATTGGTTTTAAGTGTTAATCCGGGCTCTATCTGATTAACTAAAGTTGACTTTCCTACCCCCGAATGTCCAGAAAATACACTAATCTTATTACGCATCATTTCTTTCAATTGCTCCAATCCTTCTCCTGTTTTGGTTGATGTTTTCAAACAAGTATAGCCAATGCGTTCATAGAGATTAATCACCGATTCTAAATAATCCTTTTGCTCCTCGTGGTAAAGATCAACTTTATTAAAAATCAAAGTGCATGAAATCCGGTAAGCCTCAGCCGATGCTAAGAATCGATCGATGAATGCCAATGATGTTACAGGTTGAGCTAGCGTTACGACCAAGAAAGCACAATCGATATTGGCAGCAATGATGTGTGCTTGTTTTGAAAGATTGGTCGATTTTCGAATGATGTAGTTTTTGCGTTCCTCAATCTTATTTATCAAGCCTAGCACCTCGTTTTCGTCTTTCTTTAAAATGAACTCTACACGATCGCCCACCGTAATCGGATTAGTTGTTCGAATGCCCTTCATGCGAAAAGTTCCTTTTATTTTACATGGAATAATCGCTCCCGATTCCTCTTTCACACTATACCAACTACCTGTTGATTTTACAACTAATCCTTTATTCATCTGTTTATAATTTATTCTTTAGTTGTCAGATGTAACTCGCCATTATAGTCATGCTCGTGTGTGAGATTCCTAAGCTCAAGGCTCGTTTCATCTATCTATAATTTGTTTTTTAAAGCTACTCAATGCATATCATCGCTTTTGCAAGCTTTTTCAGGCACTCCCTCGCCACCTACTTCCTACTTTGGCATTTCAACTACTTCGTGCGTGTGCTCTAAACAAACCGCTCAGCAATTCAACAGCGAAGTACTACTTCCATCAACTTTTCGATTGACTTGCAGAAAATACAACTCACACAATTAGCGTGCAACTATTTTTGACTATCTTTGAATTCTAATCCAAAAATACACAAAATTTTGAAACACATCATATCCTACAACGTAAACGGTATTCGAGCGGCATTAAAAAAAGATTTCCTAACATGGCTACAAAGCGAATCACCCGATGTTATCTGTCTCCAAGAAACAAAAGCACAAAGCGGAGAAATGAGCGAAGAACTCTTTCACGAAGCGGGCTATTCCTTTCATAGCTTCTCGGCAAAGAAGAAAGGATATAGCGGAGTTGCTATTTTAAGTAAAGAAAAGCCTCTTCATGTGGAACTGGGCATGAACAATGAAAAATATGATTGCGAGGGGCGAGTAATTCGTGCCGACTTTCAAAACTTCTCCGTGATATCGGTCTATTTTCCTTCAGGAACCACTGGCGATGTTCGACAAGATTACAAAATGAGCTTTTTAAATGACTTTACCTCCTATTTACTAGAGTTGAAAAAACAAATCCCTCATCTTGTCATTTGTGGCGACTTCAACATCTGCCGTTTGTGGACTGACATTCACAATCCCGATAAACAACAAGGAACATCGGGGTTCTTGCCTGAAGAGCGTGCTTGGTTTCAAGAGTTTGTTGACTACGGCTTTATTGATAGCTTTCGCCAAATCAACCAAAATCCTCATCACTATTCTTGGTGGAGCTATCGTGCCGGAGCTCGTAAAAACAATAAAGGATGGCGAATCGACTATGCCATGTTAAGCGAGCATCTAGCTGATAAAATTAGCGACGCTGGCATTCTCTCTCAAATTGTTCATTCCGACCATTGCCCTGTGTGGGTGAAAATCAATGTCGATTGATAATAAAAAAAGCTTGCTTTGTTCTCCAAAGCAAGCTTTTGTTTTCATGAAACTTCCAACAATCGCTTTTAGAAGTCTTTCATTCATGGGAATTATAATTCAATAACTTTATCGTAGAAAGCATCATAAGCCTCAACTCTATTTTCGTTACTCTGATATTCCAATGTTAGTTTGTTTGATTTCGAAATAAAATCAACAACATCGGGGTGCAACACTTCACTTCCTTTTATAATTGCGTCGGCATATTCCACTCCGAGCTTTGCCACATCTTCATAGCTTGGTACTTCAGGCAAAAGCGACACGTCATCGACTGTTACTCCGGGTATTAGAACACTCGATGAAACACGATTAGTTAGTTTATTCTTGAAATCCTCTTGATAAGGAGTGTAAATCACTTTCGAGTTTGCAAAAATTGGATCTTCGCCATAGTTCTTCTTTATATAGAGCGGAACTAAAGATGTTAACCAACCATGACAATGAATGATATCAGGAGCCCATCGAAGTTTCACCACCGTTTCCAAAACACCTCGTGCAAAGAAGTTAGCGCGCTCATCGTTGTCGCTATACTCCTCATTATTATCATCTCTTAATATTGATTTACGTTTGAAATAATCTTCGCTATCAATGAAGTAAACCTGCATGCGAGCCGACTGGATAGAGGCTACTTTAATTATCAGTGGGTGATCGGTGTCGTTGATTACCAAGTTCATCCCTGAGAGACGAATCACTTCATGTAGCTGATTGCGACGTTCATTCACACAGCCATATCTAGGCATGAATGTGCGAATTTCACGACCTCGCTCTTGAATTGCCTGTGGCAAATTGCGCGAAATTTCAGAGATTTCAGTTTCTGGTAAATAAGGGGTGATTTCTTGAGAGATATATAGTATTCTTTTCTTTTCCATCTTAAATAACATAGGTGATGTAGAAAATTCTGCCGCAAAGTTAATAATTTTTTGGCAACTTTCCGAATATTAACTCTTCAGACAAATATATCTTCTTGTTTTTCTTCTTTTGGGAGCTTTAAACCGTATCGGATTTTTGCCCGAAAATGTAAGGTGTAGAATTAAGCACTCGAGCATTAGCTGCTTGTTAAAACAATGTGTATTAGGTTCTTTTCAAAAGATTATACCCTGAAAAACGAAAGACACTAAACCCTATTATACTGGCTCATTGCATTCTTTGCTTGTTTAAAAAAAAAGTTTCAACAACACAAGCAACTAATCAACTATTAATAACGCAATTATAATTACCACAACATGCGTATCAACATGGCAGACCGCTATTGCACGTGAAATTCGTTGGAATTAATCCTACAACGTGGTATATCTTGTATATTTTATTTTACTTTGCAGGCTCAAAATTTATAAAACCATGCAAGTAATAACTTGTGCTAGCCTTCTCCAAGAAATAATTAGCACTCAAAAACAAGCTGGCAAAATCATCGGATTTGTGCCTACAATGGGAGCGCTTCATGCGGGTCATCTTTCTTTAGTGACTGAAGCTGCTAAACAATGCGACTTCATTGTTATGAGTATTTTTGTAAATCCCACTCAATTTAACGACCCAAAAGATTTAGAGAAATATCCGCGCACCTTGACTGCTGATGTTGACTTACTCAAAACCACATCTTGCGATTTAGTTTTTGCTCCAGAAGTTGATACCATGTATCCTGAACCCGACAATCGGCAGTTTAATTTTGGTAATTTAGAACAAGTGATGGAAGGCGCATTTCGTCCGGGTCATTTCAACGGCGTTGCGCAGGTTGTGAGTAAACTTTTCAACCTAGTTAAACCTCACAAAGCTTTTTTTGGACAAAAAGATTTTCAGCAATTCGCAATCATTAAAAACATGACCGCTCAATTAGCTTTGCCCGTTGAAGTCATTTCTTGTCCGATTGTTCGTGAAACGAGCGGACTGGCAATGAGCTCACGAAATCAACTTTTAAGTTCAAGCGAGAAACAAGAGGCTGCTGCTATTTTTGAAGTCCTTTCGTGGGCTAAAAACCAAGGAAAAGCTCTTGCTTTAACCGATTTAAAATCGGCTATCATTGAAAAAATCAATCTGATTAATTGCCTCGAAGTGGAATATGTGGAGATTGCCGATGCTCAAACACTGCAAAGCGTAAACACATGGAATGACTCCTTGGAATTGGTGATTTGCGTGGCTGTTTATTGTGGCAAAGTGAGATTGATTGATAATGTGCTATTAAACTAACTAAGCTCGGGGAACTCAATCGGCACAAGCAACTTGAGTTTCTGAAATATTAAAAAATGCGCTTTACAATTACTTTTGCTTTTAATTAATTATATTAAAGCATACCTTTGCGCTATAATTATACCATGAATCATGAATATAGAAGTTTGTAAATCAAAAATACACAAAGTGACCGTGACGGAAGCTAATCTGCAATATGTGGGCAGCATTACTATCGATCAGGATTTAATGGAAGCTGCCAATCTCATTGAGAACGAAAAAGTGCAGGTGGTTAATGTGAATAATGGCGAACGATTGGAAACATATGTCATTAAAGGTGAACGTGGAACTGGCATTATTTGCTTAAATGGTCCGGCTGCACGCAAAGCTCAGGTGGGCGATGTTGTCATTATTATTTCCTATGCTTCAATGGATTTCGAAGAGGCTAAAACCTTCAAACCTTCAATTATTTTTCCCGACACCGAAAGTAATAGACT
>JBKEAC010000066.1:0-3657 GCA_047971925.1 Mangrovibacterium sp. | reverse complement strand
GAAATTATTCACCAAGAGAGCTTGAATAGCATCACTAGTAGCTTTGTGAGCGATGGAAAAGAGCAGCACATTACTACCAATTATCATGCTAAACTTGATAAGCAAGAAGCAGAAAATAAGAAGACACGTCGTTCATGGTCGGAAGTAGGCAATATTAAAGAACTCAAGGAGGGTTATCTTTCGCATGTGGTGCACAAGATTTGCAAGCTCATGGTTGATTATAATGCTATTGTGGTGATGGAAGATTTGAATTTCGGATTCAAGAAAGGGCGGATTCATGTGGAGAAACAGGTGTATCAGAAGTTTGAAAAGGCATTGATTGATAAGTTGAATTATCTTGTTTTTAAGGATAGAGATGCACAAGAACCTGGTGGGGTGCTCAATGCTTTGCAACTTTCGAGCAAGTTTGATAGTTTTTCAAAACTAGGCAAGCAATCGGGATTTATTTTCTACACGCAAGCGGCTTACACTAGTAAGATTGACCCAACCACGGGCTTCTTAAACTTGTTGAACCCTAAATATACGAATGTTTCAGCAGCACAGAATCTATTTAAAGAGTTTGATTCGATTCGTTGGAATGAGAAAGAGCAGTATTTTGAGTTTATATTCGACTATAAGAAGTTGAGCCACACAAAAAAGAGAGAGTGTGGAGTTCAAACCAAGTGGATGATTTGTAGTTATGGCAGAGAGCGTTTTGTTTATGATGCAAAAATGAACAGCAATAAAGGGGGATATGAGCAAATTGATGTTACAGAGAAACTTAAAGAGTTGTTTAAGGGGCGTTGTGTGGACTATAAAGCAGTGAGCAAAGAAGACGTGGTGAAACAAGATGATAAGTCGTTTTTTAGCAACCTGATTTTCTATCTTCGTTTATTGATGCAGATGCGTAATAGTGCCACGATAAATGGGGAAGTGCATGATTTTATTCTTTCGCCAGTGAAGAATAAAGAGGGTGTGTTTTATGATTCTCGCCATTATAATAGTCATGATGCAAAATTGCCGCAAGATGCCGATGCTAACGGAGCTTATAACATTGCTTTGAAAGGTTTGCTCATGATTGATAAAATTAAAGAGTGCGACGCAGGTAAAAAACTGAACTTAGCAATTAGTAATAAAGAGTGGTTTGAATATGCTCAAGGGAGAGTGGAATAATTGGTTTTAGAATGAGCCCGGAGGATCTTTGAGCGAAAAGAACTTCGGGCTTTTGCATTTTTGCTTATGGAGAATCTTATTCAAATCACTTATCTGAATGATTTTATTTTTTGTCCCTATTCCATTTATCTGCATCAGATTTTTGAGGATGGTGAAATAGAAAGTTTTCAGGCTTCACCGCAGAGCGAGGGGCGGATGGTGCATGCAGATATTGATTCAGAGGAGCATCAAACGAAAGATTCAAGCTGTGTGAAAGGAATATATGTTTATTCGGAGAGCTTGAAGTTGTATGGAAAGATTGATAGTTATTTTCCGGAAAGGAGGGCATTAGTAGAGCGAAAAAAGGAAATAAAAGTTTTATATCAGGGGTATTTGTATCAGTTGTGGGCGCAATTTTTTGCGATGCGAGAGATGGGCTATTGTGTTGATGAGATTGCATTTGAAACGATAGTTGGCAAGAGGTATCTGCTTCAGCAGTTGCCAACCGTGGCTGATTATGGTCGGCTTAAAAAGGTGGTGCTTAGCATGGCGGCATTTCGTCCAGAAGAGTTCGAAACTCAGAATTCGAATAAATGTGTGCATTGCATTTATTCTGCATTGTGCGATAAAACAACGGTAGATCATGTTTACACTTAAAGATATAGAGCGCAAAAATATATTTGTGGTTAATGGGCTAGAAAATCATCATTTCAAAATTAAGAATGGTTTTTTGTGGCTTGAAGAGTGGCGTGAGAATGAAAAGGTCTGTAAGACGAAGTTTCCGATTCAGAAGATTTTGTTTTTGCTCATCATTGGGCACACAACCGTTACGACAGCTGTGCTTGATAAGTGCAATAAAGCAAAAGTTCCTGTGGTGGTGATGAAACCAAACTTCAGATGTACGTTGAGTTACTGCAATGCTGCCGATGGGAATTATTTGATTCGAAGAAAGCAGCATTTGCAACCAGCAGTTCGTATTGACATTGCTCAGCGATTGATTGGGAATAAGATGGAGAATCAACTTGCATTGCTCAAAAAAACGAGGATTCAAGATGATAAAACTACGAGGGCAATTGAGCACATTGAGCAGAGTTTGCCCTTACTTTCCGAATATGGAGAGCTTAAAATGCTCATGGGAGCAGAGGGGGTTGCATCGAGGTTGTTTTTTGAGTCTTACTATCAGAAGCAA
Organism: Mangrovibacterium sp.; assembly: GCA_047971925.1. Taxonomy (GTDB): domain Bacteria; phylum Bacteroidota; class Bacteroidia; order Bacteroidales; family Prolixibacteraceae; genus JBKEDC01. The sequence goes on along the minus strand of JBKEAC010000066.1, from coordinate 1,337 downwards.
GGATGGAAGAAGCGACAGCCTCGCATTAAAATTGATCCGCTGAACGCATTGCTCGACATTGGCTATACTTTTTTATTCAATTATATCGAAAGTATGTGTCGACTGTTTGGGTTTGATTTATATGTGGGTGTTTATCATCAATTGTTTTTCAAACGCAAATCGCTGGTATGTGATTTGGTAGAGCCATTTCGTTGCATTATCGATCATGAGATTAGAAAAGGTTTGAATAGTGGGCGCATAAAGCTTGATGATTTTGAGGAGTATAATAAAGCTTATTATTTGAAATCGGGTGTACGGTCGGAATATACGGTTGTTTTTATGCAAGGGTTGATACAGTATAAGCAAGAGATCTTTATTTATATTCAGCAATACTATCGTTTTTTTATGAATCGGAAGAGTGTGGTAGAATTTCCTCAATTTAAAATCAAATGAAGAAACCTAGATTAATCGTTTCCTATGATATTCAATCGAATCGAGTTCGCGCTAGGTTTTCTAAGTTTTTAATGAAACATGGTGTTCGTTTGCAATATTCTGTTTTCGAATTGAGTCATTCTCAGCGCATGTTGAATTTGATTTGCAATGAAATTGAAATGCGATTTAAGCCACATTTTTCTAGTTCAGATAGTGTGTTAATATATCGAGTAGACACGCTAGATGTCATTAGTTATGGATCGGCAAGTCTTTTAGATGATGATTTAATTATCATCGGATGATTGGATTTAAAAAAAAGATGTTATATCTTTGCAGAAGTTCCTTGAATTACTGGTTGAAATAATAAAATACTTCCCCTTTTGGATGGGGGGTAAATGAGTCTTTAGATGATAATGGTGAGAAGCTAGTAAAATCAAGGAACAACAAAGCTCAATGCAAAAAGAAGAGTCTAAAGACTCATTTAATTTCTACTGTGTGTAGATGACGGTTCAAAAAAACGTGATATCTTTGGTCTAAAGACTCATTTAATTTCTACTGTGTGTAGATTGGTTAATGTTTTAGTTAATGGGTTTGTCTAAAGACTCATTTAATTTCTACTGTGTGTAGATATTACGGTGGTTACGTATGCAATTAGTCTAAAGACTCATTTAATTTCTACTGTGTGTAGATAAGCTTATTGAACCTAGAGTGGTCAAAGTCTAAAGACTCATTTAATTTCTACTGTGTGTAGATGAACTTCAATCCTTAACGATGCTAACAGGTCTAAAGACTCATTTAATTTCTACTGTGTGTAGATATTCTTATGTGGTTGTAGTTTCCCCTCGTCTAAAGACTCATTTAATTTCTACTGTGTGTAGATGAAGTTAAGGAGATGGCGTTGGATTTAGTCTAAAGACTCATTTAAT
>JBKEAC010000065.1:0-21379 GCA_047971925.1 Mangrovibacterium sp. | reverse complement strand
TCAATGGACTTCACCAATCCTGCTAGCAAATGGTGCTTCGAGCGAAGCAAGCAGTCGGATAACTTCATCGTGTTTTGGGAAAAGGGTTATGAATATCACCCGAACTCAAACCTGACTCCCTCAGAGTATCGCGTGGATATTGATGATTTACTGGAGAAAGCGGAAGAATTCTATGACATTAATATCAATCACCTCAAGTTTGCGAATGAAGGTACTGGCGAATCGAATGTCGACAAATACAAGCTGCTTATCATGCTGCACTACACCACCGATTGGATGGCTTATGGAGGAGGATATGATAATGTCATCGGTGCTTTGTGGATTAGTCCCTCAACTTGCAAGCCGGTAGGTTCTACGATTGCACATGAAATCGGACATAGTTTCCAATATCAGACTTATTGCGACCTAAAAACGCACAACGGCAACCCAGGCTCGGTGAATGGCGACCCAGGCTTCCGCCATGCGGTGGGACAAGGCACTGCATTTTGGGAGCAAACAGCACAATTCCAATCGCTGATTAGCTATCCTAATCAAATCTTTGAAACCTATGATTATGATGGTGTCTATCGTGCCAACTGCTTCCGCCACTTCTCGCATGAGCACCAACGCTATGCGAGCTACTTCTTGCACTATTATTGGGTGGACAAGCACGATGAAACAATCGTGGGAAAAATCTGGCGCGAATCGAAAACTCCTGAAGACCCGATTGAAGCTTACATGCGACTTACAAACATCTCGGTGAAAAAATTAAATGCCGAAATGTATGACGCAGCGAGCAAGTTCGCCACTTGGGATATTGATGGTCTGCGCGACTATGGCAAGCTCAAAATCGGCACCATCCTTTATGGATATAACAAGCTTGAAGATGGTGCTTACCAAGTGAACTATGATTATTGCCCAGAAAATACAGGATATAATGTCATCGACCTCGATATTTCGGCTAAACCCACTTCTATTTCCGTCGACTTCACCGGCTTGCCCAATGCAAGTGGATATAACACGGTGAATGCCGACTTGGCTGGCTGGAGCTATGGTTTCGTGGCTTTGTGCAGCGACAACAGCCGGGTGTATGGCGAAAGAAACGAAACCGCTAGCACAAGCTCAGCAAGTTTCGATGTGCCTGAAAACGCCACTCGATTATTCTTGGTGGTCACCCCAACGCCCACCGAATACATTGTGCACAAGTGGGACGAAGACAACACCAACGATGCCCACTGGCCGTATAAATTCAAACTCACCAACACCAAAGTGGTTGGCGATGAAAATTAGTATACATTTTTAATTACTCTTTTGCGCTCGCCTCATGCTCCGGCAAGAAGCGGGCGCATTTTATTTTCAAAAATATGAAGAAGATTATTTTTACCCTTTTAATCGCCCTTGTTAGCATGGGCTACGCGCAAGCACAGGTCTTAGACAGCCTTGCGCTCACTCCTCCGATGGGGTGGAACAGTTGGAACAAATTCGGCTGCGATGTGAGTGAAAAGCTCATCAAAGAGATTGCCGATGCCATGGTGGAAAGCGGCATGCGCGATGCAGGCTATGAATATGTGGTGATTGACGACTGCTGGCAAGTGGGGCGCGATGATGATGGCAACATCGAAATCGACCACGAGCGTTTCCCCTCGGGCATGAAAGCCTTGGGTGACTATATTCACAGCAAGGGATTGAAGTTTGGCATCTACTCATGTGCTGGATCAATGACTTGTCAAGGTCGCCCTGGTAGCCGAGGTCATGAGTTTCAAGATGCACGTAGCTATGCGGAATGGGGTGTTGACTTCCTGAAATATGACTGGTGCTACAGCGAAGGGCGCAATGCACAGTCTGCCTATCAAATCATGCACGATGCGCTGGAGGAAGCCGGTCGCCCGATTGTGCTTTCTATCTGCGAGTGGGGCGAAAATAAGCCTTGGGAATGGGGCGAAGGAATCGGGCATCTGTGGCGCATCACGGCCGACATCCGCGACTGCTTTCAGTGCTCCTTTGATTGGGGTGGCGTGGGCGTGCTCGAAATCATCGACAAGCAAGTGGAACTGTATTCGCATGCAGGTCCTGGACATTGGAACGATAGTGAGATGCTGGAAGTGGGCAATGGTGGCATGACGCACGATGAATATATTACTCACTTCTCAATGTGGGCAATGCTTGCATCTCCACTCATGGCAGGCAACGACATACGCAAGATGGATGCCGAGACCCAAGGGATACTCACCAATAAAGATGTGATTGCGGTGAACCAAGATAAGTTGGGCAATCAGGCTCGCAAGTTCATGGACATGGGCGAACATGAAATCTGGGCAAAAGAACTCGAAGATGGTCGCGCAGCCGTGTGCTTCCTTAACCGCACTGATGAGGATTGGAATTTAGATTATGACTGGAAGAAACAAACAATGTATTTTATCGAAAGTGTGAGCATTGACAAAAACATCTATCAAGTTTATGACGTGTGGGAACATCAAGTTATTTCCGATACATCTAAGCGACTCCAAAAAACAATTCCCAGCCATGGCGTGCTTATGGTGGTACTAAAGAAGTAAGCACAAAAGGTTAGGAGCTTGTGACCTTATGGAAAATTAACAGCACAGCTCCTAACCTTTAAGTTACTGAAAATACTCCGTGGGTGTTTTTCCATAGATTTCTTTAAATCTACGAGTGAAGTAAGTGGGACTGGAGAAACCGGTTTCATAGGCGGCTTCCGAAATGTTACACTTACCACTAGCAATTAATTTTACAGCTTTTTTCAATCTAGTGATACGAATATACTCGGTGGTAGAACAGTTCATCATCTTTTTTAGCTTCAGATGCAGCAGTGAACGGCTCACGCCTAGCTCCTGAATGAGAAGCGTGACATCTAAATCAGGGTTGGTGAGGTGTTTCGAAATAACCTCATTCAACTTTTCTACAAATTGCATGTCGGTGACCGAGAAGTTACTCTCCACCATCCTCAACTCATCGCTGTCCTTCACAAGCTGGCTTAATAACGCATGCCGCGTGCTGATGATGTTATCTATATTTCGCTTCAATACTTCTGGAAAGAAGGGTTTTTTAAAGTAAGTATCTGCTCCCGACAGCATGCCTTCCAACTGACTTTCTTCTCCTTCTTTTGAGGTAAGGATAACTACTGGAATATGTGATGTTTGAATATTATTTTTGATGCACCTTGTGAACTCGATTCCATCCATTTTAGGCATCATGATGTCGCTGATAATTATATCAGGCATAAAGTTTGCCTTTTGAAATAAAGATAATGCCTCTTCACCGTTGAAAGCCACCGACACAGCATAATCATCTTCAAAGATTACTTTCAGTAGATTCACAATCTCCACATTATCTTCCACAACCAGTAAGCTCCGTTTACTAGTAATGTTTTCGGTTTTATCTTGCTGTATTGTTTGAATAGAATCTTGTTCAAAGAGATGCTGCTCTCGTTTAGGCTGTGCTTCGAACTGCTTTTGGGTCAATTTCTCATGCTCTGCATAGAAATCTTCAGCCACTGGAAGTATCACTTGAAAGCGACTCCCCTTATCGACTTCGCTTTCAACCCGAATTGCTCCTTTATGCAGTTCTACCAAGCTCTTAGTGTAGGCTAAACCAATGCCCGAACCACTCATTGCCATCTGATTGTCGATTTGATAAAAACGCTCGAAGATTTGATTTTGTACGCCTTTTTCAATTCCAATACCCGTATCAGTCACTTTAATAATCAGCTTGCCATTTCTCTTACCGCTCACAGAAACCTGCAAATTCACCTCTCCTCCTTGTGCCGTATATTTAAACGCATTAGAGAGCAGATTGAAAATTATTTTATCCAATTTTTCAGCATCTACCCACACCTCAATATCTTCATTCACAATTTCAGTTGTGAACAGTATCTCTTTATCCTCTGCTGCCGAAGTAAAGGAAGCTGCCACATCATTCACTAAATATGAAATTGGGTATTTACTTATGCTTAGTTTTTCCTTTCCTAGTTCTATTTTTCTAAACTCTAACAACTGATTCACCAAATTATACAATCGTTTTGCGTTTTTCTCCACTCCTTTCAGCTGTTTATGCACGCTTGGCGTGAGCTCTTTGTTCGCCATCAGTTTTTGAAGCGGAGAGAAAATGAGTGTCAATGGAGTTTTAATTTCATGAGAAATATTGGTAAAGAACTCCAATTTAGCATGATTCAATTTTTCGGCATGTATCTTTTCTTGGTGCTCAAGCTTGGCTTGGGTCTTCACCTTTTCAAGTTTCTTACCGAAACTAAAAACCAAAATAAATATCAGTATCACAGCGCCTGCATAAATTAAATAAGCCCACACGGTGAACCAAAACGGGGGGCGAATACGAATAGGGATGCATCTTTCGCCTATCACTCGATTATCTTCGTTTAAAACACGAACCTGAAATTTATACTTGCCATGATTTAGGTTGGTATAATTAGCGAAATTTTGCTCAGATGGAGTACTCCAAGTCTGGTCATTCCCATCAAGTCTATACGTGTATTTACATCGCCCCTCCTTCTGAAAATTGAGGGCTGAAAAGTGAATAGAAAATGCATTTTGACTGTAGTTTAGTTCTAACGATTCGATAGCATTAATTGAATTCTGCAACAAACCGTCTTCGCAAGGAGTGATTTGTTTGCCAAATAATCGAAATTCTGTGAATGCAATTGCTTTATCAGAAATATCTTCTGAGCATTCATACTTTCCGCGAAAAGAAATCATTCCATCGTATCCTCCAAAGTAAATATTACTATTGGAATCTTTATACGAAGCTCTAAAATTGAATTGGCTAACTTGAATGTCGGAACTTTTGTCAAACAAGGTACTTTTATGGGAAGAATTATCGAGTAAAACTAATCCTTTATTTGTGCTCACCCACACCTGATGATCTTCGCCTTCTTCAAGACTAAAAATCCAGTTTGCAGGAAACCCATTTTCTTCGTCATAATGGGTAAGTGCATGCGTTGAATAGTTGTATTCATACAGGCCATCATAGCACGTTCCTATCCAAACATTGTTACGAGAATCGGCTTTCACAAAATTTATAGTCCGCAGACTAGGTATTTCATCGAAGAGCACTAAACTATCGGTTCTAATGTCATACGTGAAAATTTGACGTGCCGATGCAAGCCAGATTACATGTCCAGCTTGTGCAAGACTTTCAAACTGGAGATGGCTAATCATTTTAGGCTTAAGTTTCTGAAAATGTTTTGTTTTCAGATTGTGAATTACCACTCCTTCCGAGCCAGCAATAAATAAACTGTCGCCTACATGCAAGAATTGATAGTTCACATTCGACAATTGTCCATTAGTATTATTCATGCTATAATGGGAAAATTTTCGAAGAGCAACATCCATCACACTCACTCCTCCAGTATAGGTGGCAATCCAAAGTTTATCATCGATAAGTTTCAAATCATGGAGATTATTATAAGTGATGGAGTTTCCCTCGTTATCATCATGCGTGTAAGCATTTACCTCGCCAGATCTTAGGTTAATTTGATTAAGTCCATTGTCTTCCGATCCGACCCAAAGAATATCATTTTCACCCTCTTCAAAACAGCTAACCACCTTCGCACGAAGACGGAATCTATTGTGCCCTGTGTTCCATTTTCTAAAAAAACCATCTTTTCCGTTATAATAACTCATCCCACTAAAGTAGGTTCCTAACCAAATGCCATCATCATCATCGCAGAAAATGTCATAAATCGGATTACTACTTAGCCCATAAGGATCATCTATATTACTTGTATAAATGGCCATTTTTCCATTTTGCATGTCATACACAGCTAGACCACCCTCCGTTCCGATCCACACCCGCTTTTGTTTGTCTTCAATAATCCGATGCACAAAACTATGCGGAATTGAACCATTACCACTCCCTTGTGGGAAGAGATTCACATCTAAATTCTGCGGATTGATTCTCACAATACCATAGTCATTTGAATTTAGCCACAAATTACCTTCAGAATCCACTAATCGAATATCGAAAGAATCGAACGGAAGTAGCTTTAATAGGTCAATCGTAGTGAGTTTATCTTCACCAAGAAAATAAACCTTACCCAACGAGCTCATAAAAACCAAAAATCCTTGCTGTTCTAGCACATCAATCACGGGAATGTTATCGGGAATCTGGTAGTTATCGAGCTTATCTCTCAGTGGTATTTGCTGTGCAGTAACAGCATCTAGGAAAAACAATTCATTGTTCTGACACACCCAATATCCTCTGTCGCTAGGAATGATGTTGTTAGTTGGACCTAAGTTTGAAAGCAAAGGATAGAAACGAAAGGATTCTACATTTGAATCATAGCAATAAAACCTATTATCATTCGTGCGAGCCACCAATATAGAATCTTGATAAAGGAATAATTGGTTAAAATATTCCATCACTTGTTGATGATCTTTATCTAAACAAGGGAACTCTCGAAACTCAACTCCATCAAAACGAGCCAAAGCATCGCGAGTGGCAACCCACAAGAAACCATCGGCATCTTGTGCTATATTTTTCACATAAGGCGATGGCAACCCATCATCGGTTGTATAATGAATGAAATCTACTTGCTCCGAATGTGTTGCCATTGCGGTCAAAGCGAAACTTAAAATAAATCCTTGCAGAAGAAAAAAATACTCAATATTTTTTCTAAATATATATTTGTTATAAAGGTTTCCCATTTGTCTATTTTGTTTTTTCATCAGTGTATTTTGCTACATTCTCGATTTGTATGCTAATTTTACCCACAAGCAATGTCGCTACAATTTTCAAAATACACAAATTTTGTTACCTCAACCTGATACATTTATGCCTTACACTTTGAAAAGACATGTTGCTAACATAATCTGTTGCTCGATTTAAATCAACACGTTGCTACTCGCCAATCGCTGATTTTCTTCCTTGCTTGTGTAGATCTAGCTATTTTTTTGTGCCTCACTTAATCTTTGTAAAAATTTCCTGTATCATGACACGAAGGACTAGTTTCAAAAACAGAAAAATAGCGACTAATGATTTCATATAGGTCAGGGTCGTATTTTTTCATATCCTCACGTGTATTCACCCAATTATGTATACCATCGGGGGCAAGCACTTCTGCGTTAACATTAAACCAATTTTGCACTCCCTCAGCCCAATATTCATATATATTAGTCTTCGCATAGGTGTTGTCATACTTTCCGGCCGCCAAAGCGTTTTCCATTTTTTCTTGTAATAAAACATTGAACGTAGAATCTAAGGGGGCAATACCGATTAAGTGAATAGCGTGAGCAAATTCATGAATTGTAATATCCTCAGCATAATACCTGTCAATTTGATAGCATAGCAAGTTTTCTTCAGCACAAGTAGTCAAGGGTAAATTCAAATTTCCGCCCAAGCCTCTCGCTCTCAAATTCCAATCGATTGTGGTGTCATTGGCAAGAAAAGCATGTTCTGGAATGTCGGTTGTGCCTTCGTTACAAGCCATTACACCTACTCGAGCTTTCCTTTCCACCATCTGACGTAGTACATCATTTGGTAAATCTTTCGTCATGAAATCAACAAGCCTGCAAGCCTGCATAAAAGCCGAATCGGGAACTTGGCACGAGCTCACTACCACAATTCCATTTACACTGGCATACTTCCCATAAAATGAATCTAATGCTAACGAATCGGGTGGCACCAAAATGGCATATGGTTTGCTCGCATTTTGCCATAAGCAGTTTGCCCTGCCCACACTCGCATGTGCTGACATCAATAGAACATTGGCGCATATAATAAGCCATGTGTTTACATGTGCCTTTAGATTTAATATTCTCATTTTTAAATTACTCATTATGATTTGGCGGAGTCTGATTCAACAAATTTTTCACGAAGAAGTCGCGTCGCTTCATTTCTCCATAAGAACCTCCAAGCGTGTGATTGGTGCTTGGAAGTACCACCAATTCAAAATTTTTATTTGCATTTTGCAAAGCATCTACCACTTGCATCGTCGATGCTGGATCAACATTATCATCCACTTCCCCAACAATCAACAGTAAATCGCCTTTCAATCGCCATGCATTATCCACATTGGAACAAGCGGCATAATGATCTCCAATGGGATAACCCATCCACTGCTCATTCCACCAAATTTTATCCATACGATTGTCATGGCAACCACAAGACGATGACCCAGCTTTGTAGAACTCTGAGTGAAATAGCAATGCCGATAGTGTATTTTGTCCGCCAGCCGAAGCTCCAAAGATTCCCACGCGTGTAGTATCCATATAGCTATACTTTTCCGCAGCGGCTTTAATCCAAAGAATACGGTCGGGAAAACCTGCATCTTTCAAATCTTTCCAACAAACATCGTGAAAAGCTTTACCACGATTGGAAGTTCCCATACCATCAAGCTGTACAATAATGAAACCAAGCTCCGACAATGCGGAGAAAGCCGTATTCGTAGTTAGAAATTCCTTTTGCGTGTGCGAATCATGTGGACCAGCATAGATATATTCCACAATTGGATATGATTTGCTCGCATCGAAGTTAGTCGGGCGATAAATATTTCCCCAAATATCCGTTTTGCCATCACGTCCTTTAGCTACGAAAGGCTCGGGAGCATTCCAACCTTTAACCAACAGCGAAGAAATGTCGGCTTGCTCTAATTCAATCACAACAGTTCCATCACTAGATTTCTTCAAAACACTAGTAGGAGCTGTGTTCACTGTAGAGTAGCTATCCACAAAATAGTTGTAATCAAAAGAAAAGGTCAGCTTATGGTTTTGTTTCTCTGGAGTTAAATCTATTAGTTCTGTCCCATCAAAATTGATACGATAGCAATGAATATGATATGGGTCTTCGCCAAGATTCATGCCCGAAGCTTCAAACAAAATCTGCTCTTTTTCTTCATCCACACGAATCACTTTTCGCACCACCCATTCCCCTTTGGTGATTTGCCGTTTCACCTTACCATCGTGGGAGTCAATTAAATATAAATGATTCCAACCATCACGCTCTGATGCCCAAATCAATTCATCAGCCTTTTGCAAATCATAGCGATAACGTTTACCACTATAATCAATGAATGTATCACTTCTTTCATCAACTACAACAGTAACCTTCCCTGTTTCCGAATCAACTTTCACCACTTGATAGACTTGGTGTCCACGCTGATTAAACTCAAAAGTGAATGCTTCGCTGTTAGCTTTCCAGATAGGGAAAGTCAATTCAAACTGATTCTCGAAAGCCTGTGTGGCAAGTGGAATTTGCTTGCCCTCATCTACATCAAAAAGTGCAGGACGCTTAATAGGGAGGTCATCACCAGGCTTAAGATAATGTTGCTTGTGCAAAATGGGCTGCAATTGCGACTTGGGCGAAGACTCCACAAAGTAAATATAATGATCGGTGTTATTGCGCACTTTATTCACTGCCAACTTCCTTGAATTGGGCGACCAGCTGAAGTAAGACGAATAGAAATCGCCTGCCGAACCATCAAAACTCAATTGCATTTCTTGTTTGCTTTCGAATTCTCTAACAAACACATTATAATCTTTAATGTAAGCACACTTGCTTCCATCGGGCGAAGTCACAGGTTTGTTTCCTAACTCATTGAACTTGTCGGCCCAATACTCATGAGACTTCCAATTCACAATCGAATCTTTAGTTAACGAATAACTCTTTAAACTAAATGTCCAATAATTTTTGTCATAGACAAAATGAATCTGATTCGACTCTTCATCAATTCGCAAGCGTTCGAGATTTAAATTCGCTGCACTCAAATATTTTCCCGACTGTTCGTTCAGCTTTGCGAGGAGCTTTTCAGTATCAAACAAAAGTTTCCTACTTCCCTCTTTCGCATCGACAAAAAAATACTGCACCCCTCCTTTTACCTTAGTCTTATACCACAAGTTCGACGAAGAGTCGAGCCATCTCATCTGTTCTACTTGGTGATACACCAAATCGTTTAAGTGATAAATTGAATCGGCTCGTTTATAATCTTCTATCGTAATTTGTGCCGACACTTTTACAGAAAGCGTACATCCGAAGAATATCAAAAGAAAAGTTGAAATGTGTTTGTCCATTTTGAATCGTTTATAATTTATAATAGAAGAACAAATTATTCTCGACTGTTATTCTAGTTCCCATTTGTAAATCCCCCTCCGATAATAGTTCGCATCGCGCAAAAATGAAATTATCAAAATATTCGTTTTTCTGGAATTACTCAAAGGGGGATGTTACAACGCTTATTATTTGTGTTAATCTAACACCCACTCAAAAATTCCCGTTGCCAACCTTTCGGGCAACTTAATCTCCATCTTGATAGCTGTTGTCTTCACAGGTTGAAAGAAAAGCTCATTGGCAGTTCCCTTTTTTACTTCATAGGGTGCTGTATTTTCCACAAGAATCCATTCTCCATTAACATCCTTGTAATATATCTTATACCACTCAGGAATTCTACATCCCCCCCAAGGTCCATCATCATACCAATAGACTGTTGAGCTACTCACTGTTTTTTCACTGCCAAAGTCATAAACAATCCACTCGGTAGTGCCTTCTTTTGGCCACCAATGATAATACGGCACACTCCTATCTTCTCCATTTTTAGGAACTAAACGGTCGTTGATAGCCGAAATTGATTTCACCTTGTGCGAAGCATCTATTGTGCTTTCCGAAGCAATAGTTGGTTGTTGCACCGGACGAATCGCACTTAAATCATTGGCAAACCACACCGCCATTTCTCCACTACCACGGTGCGACCATGCATAATAAGGAATCATATTTAAATCAGCATTCTTAACTTGTATTTTTCCGACTTCATTGTAGTACAAAATCTGCGCATCGACACTAATTACATTTAATCCATACAATAGTTCTGGTTTAATTTCCACTTTGAATTGTGGCTTTTGAGGAATTACTGCATTGAGTACACTAAAATCATTGTCTGCCCACTCAGCACAATACACCACAGGACCACGCTCAATTGAAACCTTGCCTTGATCTGCTTCCACCATTGCATTGGCTTTCACAATGCGAGGCTCCATATCAAAATGAATCGACACCATGTCGCCTTTCTTCCATTTTCTAGAAATTGCCAAGTAGCCTTTGTCTAATTCTCCTTGAACTTTTTCTCCATTTACTTTCACTTCATAGGTCAAATTCTTTTTGTCAATATATGTGTATAAATCGCTAGGAACAACATTGCCTTGAAGCCATCCAGGAATGCGAATTTTCAAGTTGAATACTTGCGTTTTTTGGGGAGAAACATCAATAGCAATGTCACCATTCCAGGGATATTCTGTGCTTTGTGTTAATACCACTGGATTATTCATCACCTCAATCTCTGCCGAATTTGACATGAATAAATTCACATACAAATCTTTCTCATGCACCGCATAAACATAACCTGGAACGGAAGGAATGAAACGAGCTATATTAGAAGGACAACACGCACAGCCAAACCAAGGTTGACGCTGGTGTTGACCTATTGATTCTAGCGGATTAGGATAAAAGAATCCATCTCCATCGAGCGAAACACCGCTTATCAGGCCATTATATAAGGTACGTTCAAGTACATCGTAATATTTCGACTCGCCGTGTAATAAAAATAAACGATAGTTCATATAGACATTGCCAATTGCAGCACACGTTTCGCAATAGGCCGACATATTGGGCAACTCATAATTCTTTCCAAATGCCTCCCCGTGTCCTGTAGCACCAATACCTCCTGTGATATACAACTTCTTACTCACAATATTATCCCAGATAGCATCTATCGCATGGATGTACGAACTATCGCTTGTTAAAGCTGCCACATCGGCCATACCAGTGTACATATAAGCAGCTCGGACTGCATGCCCCACTGCTTCATCTTGCTCCAAAACGGGCTGGTGAGATTGGCTGTATTCGGATTTAATTGTGGTAAATCCGCGATTATCAAGCAAATATTTAGCAAAATCAAGATACTTCTTATCTCCAGTCTCTACATAAAGCTTTGCCATCGCCATTTCGGCTATTTGATGACCTGGAACAACACGAACTTGCCCTTCATTCGAACCAACTTCCCGCACAGCACAGTCAGCATACTTTATGGCAATATCTAAGAAATTCCTTTTACCTGTGGCTTGATAATGCGCCACTGCACCTTCCACCATGTGACCTAGATTATAAAGCTCATGACTCAAGTCCTCTACCTTTTCCCAACGATGCTCTCCTGCCCATTCGTGAGGGTGCTTCGGATTCATTGTACGAGATGTGTATAAATAACCATCGGGTTCTTGCGCTGCAGCCACAATTGTTAAAACACTATCAATGTAATGATCGAGTTTCTCATCTGGATAAGTCTGCATGGAGTAGCTAGCTCCTTCAATTGTCTTATATACATCAGTATCATCGAATGACAGGCCTCCAACGTGAATTGTATCGCTTGGATGTACCGCTTTAATAAAATTCTCATATCGACCCGTTTCTTCGCACTTACTAAATGCCAACGGAATTGTCACTTCTCGACTAGCTTTCAACCGTTGTCCCCAGAATGCATCATTCACTTTCACTGAGGTAAATGGTACAGGTGTGATTGGATATCCCACATCTGATTGTTTTTGAGCTGTTGCGGTTACACAAGAGAAACCGACAATAAAGGCTAAAATTTTTCGCATGTTTCTTATCTATTTATAAAACAAAACTAGATTGACACAAATTTACAACATTATCATAAATTTCAATCATATTTACTAGTACAAATAAATAGTATCTATACTCAGTTCTCTCAAACATTTGTCCAGAAAACTCAAACATATGTATGAGAATAATCTATGTTTTTAACTTGGATTTCCTCAAAATAGGGTTTTTAGCAATCTTGCTAAGCGAGTTTGAAGAAAACTTTGTTTTCACGTCCTCTTGACTACTAAGATCAGCGAAGCTTTTTGCTATAACTGGACTTCTAAAAACAAGTTTTTAATTGGGAAGATGTTGTTGATGGGTTGAAGGTTTAGGGGGAAGCGAGTGATTAGTTTCCTGCGAGAATATTGCATCTCTGCACTAACCACTAATTTCGACACCGGTTTGGGTGCGCAGCCGCGCGAAGGATTGCAGTGGAAATCCTTTTGCGGAGGAACGAAGCAAAAGATTGGAACGGAAAGCCTGGTGCCTAGCGATGGGATGAGGCAGGGAGGCACGCGCCCAGAAAAAGTGTAAAATGTGTTTACGCAATAAGATATCTTTTATTTATATTTGCAGCAAAACGAAACTTGTAATTAAAAATGTATGAGAGTTTATTTCTATTTTTTGTTTTTCATAAGTTTAAATTTATTCTCCACTTTCGATATTTTTGCACATGTAAGTACTGATGGTGCTATGCAAATTTCTTTTCAAAAGATCAGCACTTCAGAGGGTTTGCCTCAAAATACGGTTGATTGCATGTTGAAGGATTCACGGGGTTTTATGTGGTTTGGCACGTGGAATGGTTTGTGCCGCTATGATGGTTACAGTTTTGATGTTTTCCAGAAGAAAGATTTTCCACTGCTTTCAGGCAATCGCACACAATCGCTAGCTGAGGATACTTTGGGGAATATTTGGGTTGGGACGGAATCGGGGATAGCCTTGTTTGATTACGGCCGTTTTGAATTTGTTTCCGTTGATGCCTTGCAGCAGGTTTCAATAGCAGACATTGCAATTGATGGTGCTGGAAGAGTTTGGGTGGCAACGATTGGCAAAGGTGTTTGGAGAATTGATACGGCTGCTGATGGCGGTTTTGATGCTACGAAGTTTTTGCCAGGTGAAATTGACTTGAGTAATGTGAATGATTTATTTGTTGACACGAAAAATATTTGGATTGGGAGTGATGGTGGACTTGTTGTTTATTCGCTAGATTCGGGTGTACTAAATGTAATTTATGATGATTTGCGCATGCGCTTAGGGTCGGTAAGTGTTCAAAAGATTTTTCAAGATTCGCAGGAAAATGTTTGGATTGGAAGTGCATTTTCGGGCATTTTTAAATACAATTTGAGCAATCGATCGTTTGTTCATTATCCAGCTTCGTCGGATTTTGACGGGGATTTGAGTCATCGCACGGTGAAGGATATTATTGAAGATGAGTTGGGCACAGTTATTGTTGGGACGTTAGGGGGGCTTAATTATTACGATTCGAAGGCATGTGTTTTTAAGCAGCTGAAGGATACGGAATCACTTGGTAGCCCATTTGTAAATTCTTTACTTGCCGATGAGAGTGGGAATGTTTGGGTTGGTACCGACAAATCGGGTGTTGAATATTATAATATTCATCGGAAACCATTTTATTCAATTGCATCGGATTTTGACAAGAGCAGTGCCAATGCTCGCACCCCTGTCAATGCTATATTAGTTGAAGATGATTATCTATGGCTTGGCACTGCGGGAGGCGGTTTGAGCAGATTTAGGGATAATCAGGGCACGTATTTTCGGAAAATAACAAATGATTCTCGAAGTTTAAGCAATAATTTTGTATCGGTTATTCATCGAGATCATGAGCAAAATTTATGGGTGGGAACTTGGGGTGGAGGCTTGAATCGTCTTGCGCATATTAATAGTGGCTATTTTGAGCATTACACTCACAATGCAGGCGATGAAAATTCATTGGGTTATGATTTTATATCGTGTATAGACAATCTCAACGATTCAGAATTATTGATCGGAACGGGACTAGGAATTGATATTTTCAATCCTCAGGAAAAGCGTTTTACCCCTATTAATGAATCTTCGGGGATCCGTTTAGAATTGCATGTGGGATGTATGCTTGTTGACAGTAAGGGTTTTGTGTGGGTTGGCACGGAGTATGGTTTATATTGTTTTCGGGTTGCCGATTTAGAGCAAGCGAGTTCAAGCTGTGCACCCCCTTATGAGCTATTCTTAAACGACAGTTCAGATTCGTGTTCAATTGCGGGTAATTATATTATTTCACTATTTGAATCATCAAAAGGTGAGATATGGATAGGTACCTATGGCAATGGTATTTGTCGTTTAGATAAGAAGAATGGCGATGTTGTTTTTACAAATTTCACAGAGAATGAGGGTCTTTGTAACGATGTGATTTATGGCATTGAGGAAGACCATAAGGGAAATTTGTGGGTAAGCACCGATAATGGTCTTTCCTGCTTTAATCCACAGAGTAAGAAGGTTCAGAATTACACACAGCACGATGGTTTGGTGAATAATCAGTTTTATTGGCAATCATCATTCTGCGACAAAAATGGATATCTTTATTTTGGTGGAATTAATGGGCTGAACTATTTCGATCCTGCAGCAATTAATACAAGTTCGACAGCTTCAAGATTATCATTCACTAAATTTTCAATTTTTGGGAAGGAGGTTGAAGTTGGGGAAAGTTATCATTCGAGTGTGATTTTATCGAAACCCATTAGTGATAGTCCTTCAATTAATCTATCCTATAAAGATGCCGTTTTTTCTATTGAGTTTTCTGCATTAAACTATTGTCTTCCAGAAAAAATCGACTATGCTTATCAGATGGAAGGAGTTGACCAAGATTGGGTTTTTGTGCCCTCATCACGTCGATTTGCCAACTACACAAATCTTTCGGGCGGTGATTATATTTTCAAGGTAAAATCGAGCAACTCCGATGGCATTTGGAGTGATGATTATATTTCGCTACAAATTCATGTCATTCCACCATTTTGGGAAACTTTCTGGTTCAACTCACTCGTTGTTATTTTTCTAATCGGTTTGGGTTTGTTCTACATTCGGTTTCGCACCCGTCGATTGCAGGAGCAAAAGGAAGAGCTTGAAAAATTGGTTCAGATTCGGACTTTTGAAATTGAACTACAAAAAAACACACTTGAGAAGCAGAATGAACAAATTTCGCATCAGCATGCAGAATTATTAGCACTCAACGAAGAAGTTAAGCGCGTAAACAGTCAGCGTCTTCGTTTCTTTACTAATATTTCTCACGAATTTCGCACCCCACTAACATTAATCATTGGCTCATTAGAACAGCTTCTTAACAAGTATAAAAAAGAAGAAAAAGACATGCCGTTATTTGAAGTGATGAATAGAAATGCACAACGCTTGTTGCACCTTATTAATCAGCTTCTTTATTTCAGGAAAGTTGAAAATGATGGATTAAAACTACAGGTTATTCAAGGAAACATGTCTCTTTTCATTCGCCGGATTTATGAATCTTTTCGAGAATTAGCCTCACAGCGAGAAATAGAATTTTCTTATCAGGTTGAAAATGATGTTACTGAAAGTTGGTTTGATTCAGAAAAGATTGAACACATTTTATATAATTTACTTTCGAATGCTTTCAAGCACACTCCCATGTGTGGTGCAATTTCACTTCAATTAAACTTTCATTTACACGACATTTCGTCGCCCTTAGCTTCCCCGAGTGTTGAGATAAAGGTAACAGATAATGGTAAGGGTATATCGGATGAACATCTACCAAAGATATTTAATCGTTATTACAAACTAGAAGAAAATCGTATTGAGGATTATAATAGTACGGGCATCGGCTTAGACTTAACAGCAGAAATGGTGGAAGCTCTTCATGGAAAGATTAAGGTGGAAAGCACTTTAGGCAAAGGGAGCACATTTACAGTATATTTACCCTACACATCGGAATCGTATGATCCCAACGAGCTGCTATCAGAGCATGTTCCAATATCTTTAGACCTTTCGGAAAACTTAAAATCGCTACAGCTCGAAATTTCGTCGGAGCAGCATCTTTTAAGCCAACAAGCTGAAATTGCTGTCAACGATTTAAGTTGCACTTCAGAAAAGCCAACAGTTCTTTTAGTTGAAGACAATGCCGATTTACGTTTCTTTTTATCGGAGCTTTTCATTGAAAATTATCAAATCATGGAGGCTGTTGATGGTGAGATGGCATTGACATTAACGCAGCAGTTTTCACCTGATTTAATTATCAGCGATGTCATGATGCCGAATTTAAATGGTGTTGAATTATGCAAATGCCTAAAGGGAAATTTATCAACTTGCCATATTCCCATCATTCTGTTAACAGCAAAGAACATGGAAGAAGATTATTTAATTGGATTAGAAGCAGGTGCCGATGATTATATAACTAAACCATTTAATCTAGCAATTTTACGAGCAAAGATTAAAAATATCATTGCAGCAAGAAATCAGGTGAAGCAACTATTGAGTAGTCCAAAGCCCGTTCTTCCTCAAGAAGTTACAAAAAATAAAGTTGATGTGGAGTTTATTGCACGAGCTTATCGGGTTTTAGAAGACAAATTGAATTCCACAGATTTTTCGGCTGATCAATTTGCACTTGAGATGCTCGTGAGTAAAAGTTTACTTTATAAGAAAATCAAATTACTCACTAACATGAGTATTACCGATTTTATCAATACCTACAAACTCAAGAAAGCAGCACAACTCATTCAAACATCATCGCTCACCATGGCAGAGATTGCCTTTCAATCGGGATTCAATGACCCAAAATATTTTAGTAGAATTTTTAAAAAGTTTTATGAAATTAGTCCGAGTGATTATCAAAGAGAATATGGTCATAAGTCGCCACTATAATTATTTATTTCACTACTTCCCTTGCTAATACGTTCAGAAAAGTATCAATTTCTCTAAAAATCCACCTAACATGTGAATTAATCCACCTCGCAAAAGACTAGGAACACTACCTTTATGCATCTTAAAATTACTAAACTCACAAAAACATGACAAGCACGCAGTCAAAACTATTTTGCACACTGCTTTTTCTCTCGACGATATCATGCGGTCAGCGAGATAGCAAACCAGAAGTTACTGAAACTGAAAGAGCAAAAAACCGAAATTCATTACATGTTAATAATCCGATCATTCGAGATAAATATACAGCCGATCCGAGTGTACTAGTACACAATGACACCGTTTATTTATATGCGGGACATGATGAGGCACCTGCCCGAAGCGAGTTTTACAAAATGGATGAATGGCTTGTTTATTCGAGCACTGATTTAGTAAATTGGACTGAACATTCTTCACCCTTAAAACCTAGCGATTTCGAGTGGGCAGCACACAGCGCATGGGCGAGCGATGTTGTTGAGAGAGATGACAAATTTTATTGGTATGCAACCGTTGAGCATGGTTCTATTCCTGGAAAATCGATTGGAGTGGCGGTTTCCGATAGCCCAACGGGTCCATTTAAAGATGCAATTGGAGCGGCACTGATAAGCAACGACATGACAACGGAGCACACGCAAATCATGTGGGATGACATTGACCCAATAGTGTTTATCGACAACAATAAACAAGCTTATATTTATTGGGGAAACACCGTTTGCTATTGGGCAAAATTAAAAGACAACATGATAGAGCTCGATGGAGAAATTCACACCATCGACTTACCACATTACACAGAAGCACCATACATTCACAAACGAGGAGAATGGTATTACCTTTCTTATGCTTACCAATTTCCCGAAAAAACGGCCTATGCCATGAGTAAATCAATTGAAGGACCATGGGAACACGTAGGAATTTTAAATGAATTGGCAGGAAATAGCAATACGAATCACCAAGCAATTGTGGAATATCAAAAGAATTGGTATTATATTTACCACACGGGAGCTTTGCAACCTGATGGAGGAAGCTATCGCCGATCGGTGTGCATTGATCGTTTATACTACAATAGCGATTCAACGCTTCAGCGAATCTTGATGACATCAGAAGGAATTCAATAATCAAACGATAAAACAAGCAATAAATGAAACAACTAAAAACCTTAGCCTTCCTTTTAGGCATTGGCAGTGCTGCATCGGCACAATCGGAATTTACACTGCACACAAAAGAAGCAACTACAAAAATCAATCGAGAGATTTATGGTCACTTTGCGGAACATCTTGGCAATTGCATCTATGGCGGTATTTATGTTGGTGAAGATTCTCAAATTCCAAACACCAATGGATTTCGAAATGATGTAGTAGGTGCTTTGAAAGAAATGCAAATTCCGCTTCTTCGATGGCCTGGCGGATGTTTTGCCGACACTTATCATTGGAAAGATGGTATCGGAGCAAAAGAATCGCGCCCCTCGATTGTGAATGTTCATTGGGGAGGAGTGACCGAAAACAACAGTTTTGGCACACACGAATTTTTGGCATTTTGCGAATTAATCAATGCGGAACCATACATTAATCTAAATGTTGGCTCGGGCACAGTGCAAGAGGCTTCAGAGTGGGTTGAATATGTCACTTCGTCAAACATTAGTCCGATGACTGAACTTCGCAAGCAGAATGGAAGGGAAGAACCTTGGAAAGTGAAATATTGGGGAATTGGCAATGAAAACTGGGGGTGTGGAGGACATATGTCGCCCGAATATTACGCTGATTTGTATAATCGTTTTGCTAGTTATTGCCACGGAAATCTGTATCGAATTGCAGGCGGACCGAACATTGATGATTATAATTGGATGGATGTGTTGATGCAGAAAACAACTCGTCATCGGCATTTGGTTCAAGGTGTTTCCTTGCATTACTACACTTTTACCAACTCGTGGAGCGACAAAGGCGATGCAGTGAAGTTTAATGAAACCGATTGGATGTCGGTCATGAATAACACACTTCGCATGAATGAACTCATTGAGAAACACGCTGCTATTATGGACAAATACGATCCCGATAAAAAAATCGGCTTAATTGTTGACGAGTGGGGCAATTGGTTTAATGTGGAAGAGGGAACAAATCCAGGTTTTCTTTATCAGCAAAACACACTTCGCGATGCATTGGTTGCAGGGGTAAATTTAAATATATTCAACCAACATGCCGATCGCGTAAAAATGAGCAACATTGCACAAACTGCCAACGTGCTTCAATCGGTAATTCTAACTAAAGAAGAAAAAATGGTGCTCACACCCACATATTATGTGTTTAAGATGTATGCCGTTCATCAAGATGCAGATCTTGTACCCGAATCGGGCGAGAGTACAAAATATACACTTAACAACAAAAGTGTTCCAGCAATCAATCTTTCTGCCTCAACGAAAAACAATGTGCTATCGGTAACATTATGCAACTTGAATCCGAATAATAGCGAGGAAGTAACTTTAAATATTGATGATGCCAAATACGCAAAAGCAACTGGAAAAATCATCACATCAAAAGAAATGAACGACCACAATGATTTCGGGAAATCGGAAGTAGTGAATATTCAAGATTTTAAAGTTCCTAATGTTAAAAATGGGAAACTCACTTTAAACATCCCCTCGAAATCGGTCGTGTTGATTCAAATTCAATAACCACTAAGCTAATTTTTATGAAACAGAAATTCATGCTCTTCCTAGCCTTGCTGATGATATATCATAACGCAATCATAGCTCAAGAAGTAAAATTCGATAATCCACTAGCTGAACAACGTGCCGACCCATGGGTGTGGAAAGACACGAATGGCACCTACTATCTCATTGCAACCGTTCCTGAATATGACCGAATTGTTCTTCGCGAGGCAAAAACAATCAATGGATTGAAAACCGCAAATGAGAAAGTTCTTTGGGAAAAACACACATCGGGTGTAATGGGTGCGCACATTTGGGCTCCCGAACTGCATAAAATTAACGGGAAATGGTATATTTATTTCGCAGCCGGAGAAGCAGAAAACATTTGGAACATTCGCATGTGGGTGCTTTCATGCAATGATAAAGACCCGATGAAAGGAAAATGGAAAGAAGAGGGACAAATAAAAACAAAGACTTCATCATTTTCACTCGACGCCACCGTTTTTGAACACCAAGGTAAAAACTACCTGATTTGGGCGCAGAATGTGCACAACTGGGCAAGTGGAACATCGCTAGTGATGGCGGAAATGAAAAGTCCGACTGAAATCACGGGAAAAGAAATTGTGATTACCGATCCAACATTCAATTGGGAACGCCAAAAATATAATGTAAATGAAGGTCCAGCTGTTATTAAGAATAAGGGAAAAATCTTTGTTACCTATTCGGCAAGTGCAACGAATCACAATTACTGCATGGGCTTACTTTGGATTGACCAGAAAGCAGACATCATGGATATCAACAATTGGAATAAATCGCCCGGACCGGTTTTTTACACCAATGAAGAAGCAAAACGCTATGGACCTGGACATAATTCATTCACAACTTCTGAAGATGGCAGCAAAACAATCATGATATATCATGCAAGAGACTATAAAGAAATTAAAGGACACGAACTAAGCGACACCAATCGTGCAACACGAGCAAGAGAGGTGCTTTGGCTAGAAAATGGATTCCCTGATTTCATGCAACTCGTGGAAGATTAAAATGGGCATTTCAAAATTCTTAAAAGAAAGGCTGAGGATTCATTTTCTCAGCCTTTCTTTTTACAACAAATGAGCTTGAAAAATTGCATTCGAAAAATAAAATATAGACCTATCTTTATAAATAAATGATAGCTATAAAAAAGAAAAATAAATAAATATCTATGTTTGCCGAAATTTATAACACCCC
>JBKEAC010000064.1:0-2019 GCA_047971925.1 Mangrovibacterium sp. | reverse complement strand
TGGCATCATATTCAAAAGAAGTGGTGATGGTGCCATCGGGTCCGCTGAGTTGCTCGGTTTTCACATTTAAGCCGCTGCCGTTGGTGTAGCTCGCCCTCTCACCGCCCATGGCGTCGGTGCTGAGCGTGCGCAGCAAATTGCCCTCCACGCTATAGGCGTTGGTGGATTTTGTGCCGTCGGGCATTGTTATTTGCGTGGCTCTATCCATTTCGTCAAATGTAGTAACTGTGGGCGATATGGCATCATATTCTGTGTTAAATTTCGCATAGTCAGCTAATTTTGAAGTGGTGGGGTGGTAAAGCTTAGTTGCTTCTTGTCGCCATAAGTCGTAATGCCTCCGCATCCATGTTTGCTTGCGTTTTTCTATTCTATTCATGTACGCAAAGGAAAGTCTTTGCTAAAAAATGGAAAAGATGTAGTTGGTCGGAGGGATACGTTTTGACTTATAATTTTTCTAAATAAAATGCTTTGCCTTGTTCTCTTATTTTAAATTTTGCATTGGACTTATCAACCTTAAAAGTTTTCAAATCAGTTGCAAATACAACTCCTTTTAATTCTTCGCTTGGATTAGAAAACCAATATTTTTGATAAACAATTTTTCCTTTGTTCAAAAAAATCACTCTATCTCCAATATCTTCCCATTGATTATAACTAAATCCTAATTCTTTTTTTATATCTTCTAATGAATTTGCACCTGAAAAATAATACATAGTATCCCATTCAAATTTCATAATTTTTGAAAAATCAACTACGCAATTATTACTTTGTTCTGGGCATTTTTCAAATTCATTGGCTACAATGTCATCTAAATCATTGCGATTAGAACAAGCATTAAAGAACAATATAGAACTCAATAATATTAGTATGTTTATACGTTTCATAACTCTACCATTTTGGACCTCTATCCCAAGTTTGAGCGTCTTTTTTTGCTTTATCGTCTATAACTTTCTGTTCGGTTGTCGTTCTTCCGTTGTGATTTAGTTCTTTGAAAATTTCTTTTAACTGTCCGTATTTTTCAGAAGATAATTTAGTTTTTGATATATTCCAATTTCCGTTTTTATCCTTTGTTGCAGTATAAAGACCATTATTTTTAAACTCATCGAGAACTAAATTTGCCAACTCGTCCATACTTGCACCTGAATTAGCACTACCAATATTTCTTCCGATTACGTTGTTTAGTAAATCAACTGTTTGGTCTGCATCGGCAAGATTTTTGTAACTTCTAACTGATAAATCTGCAAATGGATTTTCTTCGTGTGCATTTCCTGCTTCTTTTGCCGTTTTACCTCCAAACTCCGAAGCAATAGTTGCTTGCCAAAGTCCGTGCCTAAATGCACCATTCTCACTTCCCTCATCTCGTTGACCTCTTTCAGAACCATATAAAACTTCTCCTCTGGTCGCAAACCTTGTTGAGTTAGTTGATATATTGGAAGCTCCTTTTGTTACACCAAAACCAATTCTTCCCGATGCTATCGGGTGTCGTAACCCAAAACCGATATATCTTGAATTTATACTCGCAGAATAATAACCTGCACCGGGCGGGTCGCCCAAAGCATCAACCGCCATTCTACCGTCTGGGTCAATGTATTTAACAGGATTATTGTGGAAATAATGATAAGGGCTCCAAGATGGATAATCTTCCATCAAAGGGTCGCATCCGTAGAAGATTGAAGCTCTCGGATTATAATACCTAGCCCCATAATAATACAATCCCGTTTCTTCATCCAATTCTTTTCCATTGAAAAGGAAAGGTGTGTTCCAAGTGTTGTTTCTTTCCTCTAGGAACACCTCGCCAAATGGAACGTATTCGATATGTTGCACCACTTCGCCATCGAGATTCGTAATGTAACTTGCAGAGCCGAGGTGGTCGGGGTGGTAGTAGTATTGGAGTTTTTCGTAGTTGTCACCGCTCACTGGAATTGAACGAATGTTCATGGCTTCTCCACAACAAAACCCAGCACCATTCACATAGTCATCGTTATTGGCACCGTAGTAGTCTATTTCAAAACTAGCGTAATT
>JBKEAC010000063.1:0-7246 GCA_047971925.1 Mangrovibacterium sp. | reverse complement strand
TTTCCCCACAATTCATTGTGGGGATACAATGCGAAACTAATCATAGTGCCGTTAGTACGACACCATGAAATTCGTATTTATAATATCGCACCGAATTTAAATCAATCCCAACACACCCGAACCACATTCACGCACGGAGACGCATGCAATGCGTCTCTACGTTACGGCTATCCGCCGTTTCGGATTGCCATTCGGGATGATTACATGGTTGCATGTTTTGTATAATTTGATGATGTTTTGAAGTTTTGCGCAGGATAAGCCCGATAGGGCTTGCTCCCATGCTAAGGTTTGCAAATGTTTCGAGCGACTTGTCGGTTTGCGCTGGATAAGCCCGATAGGGCTCGAAGATAGAAGTAGCATAAAAAATACCGTGCAACGGTCTTAGGCTGAACAAGTTCTTTGTGCTAATAGCTTTATTCGCCTGTGTTTCTATTGGCATAGCGTTGGGCGATAAAGCTAATAATAATGAGCTGAACCGAATGATAAATCATCACCGGGAGGAGTACTAAGGCTTGCGATGAGCCGCTTTTGAAGAGCGTTTGAACCATCACCGAACCATGTATCAATGATTTCTTCGAACCACAAAAGCAAGCGGTAATTTCATCTTCCACAGCGAAGTGAAATGCTCGACAAGTGAGCAGAATCAGCCCATAGATGAGGGCAAGGATTAAACTCACAAAAAGACCAACTAGCGCAATTTGAAACAAGCTGAACTGTTTGAATATTCCTCCGCTGAATGCCTCGCTGAAGCTATTGAAAACAATGAGCAAAATAATTCCTTTATCGAAATTGCTTAGTGCTTTTTTGTGCTTAGTTGCCCACTTTCCCCAAAGTCGGTTGAGTAGGAATCCTAAACAAACGGGGATTAATATCGTAATGCAAAGATTGAGGAATGTTTCCGATAAGTTGCTCGTGTTGCTCGAAAAGTTCATCCATAGCGGAGTAACGAGCACTCCAATTAATCCCGAAATGCTGGCATTGAAAATGGCTGCGGGCATATTCCCTTTAGCAATTGAAACCATCACAACCGATGAGGAAACCGTTGAGGGGAGTGCCGCCAAAAACAAGAAGCCTAACCAAAATTCACTCAGTCCGAAGCCCACAAAAAGCGGCTTGAGCAAAAATGCAAGCAGCGGAAAAATGACGAACGTGCACACTTGCACTATCAGGTGCAAACGATAGTTGCTCAAACCATGACGCAAGTCCGATTTGTTCATCTTTAATCCATAGAAAAAGAAAATGAGCGCAATACCCACATTACATAATTTCGCAATGGAGTCGTGCCATGATTGCACAAAACTTAGTGGAGTGAAAGCCGAAATTAGTAAGCTTGCCAGTAGGCAAACAATGAAATAGTCAATCTTTTTAAACATAGTTGAATTTGAAAGTGCAAAGAAACATTATTTTTAGAGTTATCGAGAATTATTTATCTTTGCTTTGCGAGAAAAAACAATTTCTTTGCGAGAAAAACAATATTTCAACCATCGAATCGTGCCAACAGGCTGCTTTGGGCGATGGTGCGATGAATCGAGCAATTAATAAGATAACATTCAACCGATGAAAATCTATAAATTTGGAGGTGCCGCTGTTAGTTCTGCCGATACAATCAGAAAGCTAGCTGCAATTCTGCAACATGATGAGCAACGGCTTATTGTGGTAATTTCCGCCATGGGGAAAACTACCAACGCCCTTGAGCTGATTGTGCGCAACTATTTCAATGGCGATGATTATTCCCAAGAGTTAAGCGCTATTCATGCCTATCACGAGGCGATTATGAACGATTTGAAACTCGAAAACCGTCGATTGCCTAAGCGCATTTGGATGCAACTGCTGAGCGCTCTCGACCAAGCGCCCTCGCTCGATTTTAATTATGAATACGACCAAATTGTTTCCTTTGGCGAATTGCTTTCAACGGCCATTGTTTCGGCTTTCTTGCATGAAAATGCTTTAAACAATGATTGGATTGACATTCGTTCGTGCTTGCGTACCGATGAACAGTATCGCGAGGCATTGGTCGATTGGGCAATTACCGAACGTTTGTGCGTTGAGCTGTTCGCAAAATCTTCTGCTCGAATTAACATTACTCAAGGTTTTATTGGCGCAACACGAACCAATCAAACAACCACGCTTGGGCGCGAAGGCTCCGATTATTCGGCTGCCATTTTGGGCAATGTGCTATCCGCCCAAAGTGTAACTATTTGGAAGAATGTTCCTGGAGTGCTCAATGCCAATCCGCAAGATTTCGATTGCACCGAAAAACTGCCTGAACTTTCCTATAAAGAAGCAATTGAATTGGCCTACTCGGGTGCAAATGTCATTCATCCGAAAACAATGAAACCTTTGCAAAACAAGGGTATTCCGCTGATTGTGCGTTCCTATGAAGATTTGCACGACCAAGGAACACTCATTCATGAAATTGATGAAAAGCTCAAGCTGCCACCCATCTACATTCAAAAGCAAATGCAGGTTTTAATAACGCTGCAAACCAAAGATTATGCCTTTGTGAGTGTGCATGAACTTGCCGATGTGTTTGCTCTTTTTAAGCAGAAGATGGTGAAAGTGAATCTCATTCAGCAAGCGGCAATTCAAATTTCTTTTTGCATCGATGAACCTGAATTTCATTTGCAAGACATTATTAATGAGCTTTCTCTTAAATTTGAAACGCGCTACAACAAGGGGCTCACTCTTGCAACTATTAGGTATTACAACGAAGAATCAATCGGCCGAATGATTGCCGGGCGCAATGTGCTCATGGAGCAAAGAAGTCGGAAAACAATTAAAATGGTATTACAAGCATGATAAAAATTTCGGCCATTATTTCTACCTTTAATCGGGCGCACTTTCTCGATGGATTGTTTCAGTCCATTTTGGCTCAAACCATCGATAGCTCTTGCTATGAAATTGTGCTGGTGAATAACAATTCAACCGATGACACCGAACGCAAATGCCGCACCTTTATGGCAGAAAACCCAACTTTAATCATGAAGTATGTTGTGGAAACCAATCAAGGGCTTTCGTTTGGTAGAAATCGGGGTATTCAAGAATCGAATGCGCCCTACCTCACTTTTCTCGACGATGACGCAGTGCTTACAAACGATTTCTTCGAGCAAACCATTCGCTTTTTCGATAACCATCATGAGGTTTCGGCTATCGGCGGAAAGATTCTTTTGAAATATTTGGTGGGAAAACCGGCGTGGTATAATCCTTTTTTGGCGTCTTTGTTGGGGTTTTTCGATAAGGGCAACAAGCAGCAGAAGTTCACAAACGATTATTTCAGGGGTTCAAACATGTCGTTTCGTGCCGATGTTTTTTTGCGACACGAGGCGTTCAACACCAAGCTCGGACGAGTGGGAAGGCAACTCTATGGCAACGAAGAAAAGGAATTGTTTTATCGCTTGCAAGCAGCTGGCGAAACCATGTACTATGTGCCCGAAGCTGTTGTTTTGCATTTGGTTCCTAAAGAGCGCACCACAACATTGTTCATTAAAAAACAGGGCATCGGAACCGGTATCAGTCAGCGACAACAAGCGGAAATTAAAGGACGTTTCGCTGTGGGTGTAGCCATGTTCAAGGAAGTTTTGAAATGGCTAGCCTCTTTCGGATTGGCATTGATTTATGGCGTGCAATTTAAATTTGCGGTTGCCTCCATGCTCATTCGTTTCCGCTGGTGGGTGAGTGAAGGCATGATTTGCAAGAATGCGAGTGAAAAACTCCGTTGAAACGATGTTTGAGTGCTAGTTTTCTTCGTTTTCGGCTAGAATGCGTGCGCAAAGCGATGTTAGAAATGCGCTGTTGAGTTTTCGCCAGCTTCCTGCAATGAAGATTTCTTCTTTGAAGTGTGAAACATAGCGCGACACATCGTTGGCGGAATAATCTCGTGGAATGTGCAAATCGCTTTGTGTTTTTTCAAGAAAGGAAACATTGGGAGCCGAGCGGTAGAAGCTTTCGCCAAGAATCACCACGGGTTTACCATGTTCCACCGCTTGCAGTCCCACGCTCGAATTGACTGTAATTGTGAAATCGCTTGCTGCTATTAATCGATTGATGTCGAATTTCTTCAGAAGGAAAACATTCTTATTATCAACAAAGTCCGAATAATCAACAGGCTCAACTTCCTCGGGGTGTTCTTTCAGCACAACTTGATAGCCCGCATTTAGCAGCTTGGCTAAGTTAACTTGCAGAACCTCACGCATACTCTCATAGGCACTGTTGAGCACAATTTGCGTGTCGGAGTTCACTTGCAGCGGAAAGAAAGCCCACTTTGTCAATTGATTGGGATCAAAATCATCGGTTGAGGCGTTCCGAAAATTCTTTTGGGCAATTTTCTTCGCACGATTTCCACGCAAAGCGTGAAACATAATCCCACGATAATTGGCATCGAAAAAACGGAAAAAATAGCGAAGAGCAATACTGTGCTTAATCGGAACAATGGGAATTTCAACTTTTGAAATCTCGGCTTTTGCAAAATGAAACTGCATGAAGTCGGTAAAGCTTAGTTGGGCATATTCCGAACGGGCATTCACGCCTTTCTTGTTCACTTGGAATGTTTCGGGGAAATAGCCATTTTCGAAAAATAGGCATTCTATCCCCAAGGCGGAACACACATCGCTTTCCACATTCATTTCGCCATTGAAAATAAGAATTTTATCCACGGCATTTTCCTTGAAAAAGTTTTTGGCTCGTGCAAAGTCTTTATTTTTCTGAGCGGCAACTTTTGCCACATTTTTCACATGGTGCAATCTGCAATATTGTTGCACTAGGCGCGATGTTTCGGTGTAATATTCTTCCGTGAAATTCACTTCTCGATAGCTTGTGCAATCTTGTCCTTCCTTGCGAAGAAGGCGACAAACATAGGGGTCGGCTTCTAAAAACAAAACCTCGTGATTGTGCCTTTGCAAATGTTTTGCAAGGTTAATGAAAAGCTCAACAAAGGGAGCTGCAAAGGGGGCTATGGCAATGCGCATGATGTTTTTTTTGAAAGCAGACTAAAACCGATGACAAAAATACATTTTTTTCTAACAAATTCCCCACAATTCAATCTGGAGAATTCCCGGCTTGTTGCGAATGCTCTGTTAAGGGCAATATTCCGGTAGCCCTAGATTTTAATACAGGGAAAACGAGCAGGCAAGAACATGAGTGCCGTTAGGTACGACACCATCAATATAACGATTCATGATTTAAATACGGTGGCTAGAGCAAATAGTCCTTATTCATTTTCCAAGCACAAAAAATAAAAATATTTAGGGGACTTCTAAAAATTAGCTGTTAGGTCATTTTGATTTTATGGGAGATAGATTTTGGACTAATTTCACAGAAGCATAGCGAGCTATGGTTTAAGAAATTAGTGCACAAGATACGCTCAGAAAACAAAATGAACAACAGCTGTATTTAGCAGCTTCCCCAATTTAAAACTAATTTTTAGAAGTCCCCTTTATTCTCTTTACCCACTACATTCAACATAGAGCCTGTTTTTTTCTAGATTGCTTCGTGCCTCGCAATGACGGATTGCAGAGACACACGGCCGTGTGTCTCCACTCAAGCGCCAAAGGCATTTCCCGATATTTCCAATTGAAAACAAAATAATGTGCAAAATCCACCTATTCGCACTAATGCGAAGCTGAAATGTTAAAATTAAAACTTTTTTATCATAAAGTTTGCATCTTTTAATTTTAATCTTTAAGTTTACGGAGTCTTTTTAGATACTACACCTAAGTTTAAACCTGGCTCGGCAATAAAAGAAAGGAGGAAACAAAAAGCAAGCTCGGCTTTTTTTTATTTTTCTCAAACCCGCAAGCTGAAAACCATTACCCAATAGCTCTTTAGCTTGCCTAAATTTTTAATGTAATGAGTAAAGTATTTAAACCGTGTGAAACAAACACACACACACACACAGCTAAACTAAGCCTGTTTGTATTATTAATTGCACTCTTTGGCATGGTGGGGTGTAATAATGACGCTAAAATTACAGATGAGCACATTGAAGACCTCAGCATTTACGAACAAATAGGTAGAGATCATAACGAAGGATTAGATTTCATTTTAGACGGATTGGACAAGGGAATCTTATCGAAAGCTTTGCAAACCGGAAGCAAAAAGTATCACAAGATGATATTTCCGCTGGGGTAGGGGGTGGAATTGCAGGTGCCATTGGTACTGCAGGTGTCGGCTCCTTGCCTGGTTGGGCTGTTGGAGCTATTTTGGGCGCTATCGGAGGATCCGGAGCATCGGCAGTTGATCAAGTTTTTGACCTATACATGTTTTAACATTTAAAAAAGTAAAATAAAAATGATGAGTAAATTTAACAAAATAAGAAAAATTATACGGCAGAATTTCATACTGCTTTACTTCTTGAATTTTGCCATAATGTTGGTTGTTTATCTCACTGTCCTGCCATTGTTGGATAAAATTCCGGCATTCTCAACGCCTGTAAAATCGCCTTATTCCAGCCTAGTTTCAACCGTGGGTCTACTTAATGTTGTTATGCTTCTTACCATTGTCTTTTGGGATCGAAGCGGTGATTGCAAGTGCAATAAAAAACACGATAACGAGACCGAAGATTAGATAATTGTATGGTGAAAGAAATGTGTTTAATTTCCCCGAGCTAAAGCTCGGGGAAATTAAACAATGTAACCTGCGCCCCTACGCTAACCTTTTGGAGAGCTAGAGGGGAATGCAATGTGTCTCTACCTTACGGTTATCAACCGTTTCGGGTTGCCATTCGGGATGATTACATGGTTGCATGTTTTGTATAATTTGATGATGTTTTGAAGTTTTGCGCAGGATAAGCCCGATAGGACTTGCTCCCATGCTAAGGTTTGCAAATGTTTCGAGCGACTTGTCGGTTTGCGCTGGATAAGCCCGATAGGGCTCGAAGATAGTAGAATAAAGAATACCGTGCAACGGTCTTAAAATGGGATGATGGGATGATAGCAAGGGGCGCTAGCCCTGTGGTCTTTGTAGCAAATAAACACACAGCAACATAGCAAGGGGCGCTAGCCCTGTGGTCTTTGTAGCAAATAAACACACAGCAACATAGCAAGGGGCATCGCCCTGCGGTCTTTGTAGCAAATAAGCACACAGCAACATAGCAAGGGGCGCTAGCCCTGTGGTCTTTGTAGCAAATAAACACACAGCAACATAGCAAGGGGCGCTAGCCCTGTGGTCTTTGTAGCAAATAAACACACAGCAACATAGCAAGGGGCATCGCCCTGCGGTCTTTGTAGCAAATAAGCACACAGCAACATAG
>JBKEAC010000062.1:0-11127 GCA_047971925.1 Mangrovibacterium sp. | reverse complement strand
TTACATTTGGGATTGCTCTCGTATTGGTTGGTCAACACTATTCGCTACAAGTTGAAAAGCCAAGGAATCCGAGATTCTTGGTTGGAGATAAAGCGCAAGATGAACACCCAAAAGTGTGTAACCACTTCGATGAAGAACGATAAAGGAGAAATCATCAACATCAGCAAATACTCGATACCAACAGCTGATGTGAAGCGCATCTATGATGCTTTAGGCTACAAGCAAGCCCCTTTCACCAAGAAGAAATCCGTAGTGCACAGATGTGAAAATCAAAAAAATGTATGCGGTAGTTCTTAGGAAGTTATGGAGATTGAGGTGCAATGTGGGTTAAAAGTGCTTTTCGTCAAAAATGTAATCTCCCGATAGCAATTTATACCAAAATTGCAATGTCCAATTAGCAAGAAAAATTTTTTTCAGACGAAAAACAAAATGGGAATGGACGTGAAAAAATTTTTTCAGACGAAAAACAAAAAGGGAATGGACGTGAAAAAATTTTTTCAGTCAAATTGTACAAATCAGATGAGCATGAAAAAAAGTACCCATATATCATGTTTCGCAACTGTTCCGTTGAATTTTTCCGAATGCGTCGCATAATCCCGAATGGCAACCACTAACCACTAACCACTAACCACTAACCAACCCCCGAACCCATTCACGCACGGATACGCATTGCAATGCGTCTCTACAGAACGTGAAAAAAAACGATGTGAGTAGAGCGGCGTTTCTCAATTCTTTCCATGTGAACAAAGGAAAGTCTTGCTAAAAGATGGGGAATATGTTGTCGGTCGGATGGTTACCGATAAACACTCAAATGACAAAGAAATTCAAAATGAAAAAAAATAGTTTTTAATGTGTATTTTTTCTACCTTTACCCCCGATTTGGTTTCGGCGTTGAGCAATCAAGCCGATGAAAAGGGAACTCGGTGTAAATCCGAGGCTGTACCCGCAGCTGTAATCCTCAACTAAAATTCTTCAAACACACAGCCACTGTTGCCTTGTGCAATTGGGAAGGCCTTGAAGAATGAGGAGAGCCAGAAGACCTGCCACAATCTGACATTGTTTAATCGAAGCTTCGGGATAAAGCTGCTGATAGAATCTATAATTGGATTTTACACCGCATTTCCCAAATCTTTTTTTATTATAATATAGAATGATTTACGGTCATGGTGATGATGCTTTCCGGTTTAAAAAGATTAAGCTAAATTTCAGCTCAAATGTGAGTCCGTTTGGTGTGAGTGAAAGCTTGCAGAAACACCTTGCGCTACAATTGAGCAAGCTCGACAGCTACCCCGAACCACTGGCACAAAACTTAGCTAGAGCTATTGGTGAGAAGAAAAACATTCCCGCAGAAAACATATTAATCGTGCAAGGAGCAACCGAGGCTTTTTATTTGTTGGCATCGCTGTTTTATGGGAAACGTTCGCTCATTTACACACCCTCATTTTCTGAATATGAAGATGCATGTTGCATGCATAATCATGAGCTTGAGTTCATTTCAAATGCACAATTCCCCAGTTCGAAACATGCCAAATTCGATTTGGTTTGGCTGTGCAATCCGAATAACCCCGATGGGAAGATTTTCGATAAAACATTGTTGGTCGATGAAATTAAGCGAAATTGCCGAACCTTGTTTATAATCGATGAAGCCTATGCCGATTTTATCAATACCAACATTTCATTAGAAAACGAGGCGACCCAATTATCAAATGTAATAATTATCAAATCGCTCACCAAACGATTTGCCATTCCTGCACTACGCTTGGGTTACATGGTTTGTTCAATCAAGCTCATGCAGCAATTGCAAGCCAAACTCATGCCATGGCGCATTAATTCTTTGGCACTAGAAGCCGGAATGTTTTGTCTTTCAGAATCATTTCACGACGAATTCAAGCTTCCCGATTTATTAAATGAATCGAAACGTTTTCAGGAGGCAATCAATCAGATTAAAGGCTTCAGCGTGTTGCCTTCTTCTTCATCATTCTTCTTGGTTAAAGCTACGATTATAGCAAATGAACTCAAAACGAAATTGGCAGAAAAGCACAGCATTCTCATTCGCGACGCATCAAACTTTCGAGGCTTAACACCACAGCATTTCCGCTTAGCAACGCAAATGCCACATGAAAATGATGAACTCATTCATATTTTAAAATCATGGAACCAATAACGGCTCATCTCTTAGCGTTGGTCATCGGGTTTCTACTCGATAAATTACTAGGCGACCCTTCATGGCTTCCTCATCCGATTGTAGCATTTGGAAAGAGTATTTCCTTTTTTACAGACAAACTAAACCATGAAAAACATCGATTTTTGAAAGGTGCATTCACCGCCGTATTTTTAATTACCTTGGTGTTTACCTTGTTTTTCGTTCTTCTGAAATACAGCTATCAACTATCCATGTGGTGTGGCATAGCTATTGAATCCTTAGTGGTATTTTTCGGCTTGGCTGGCACTACTTTAATAAAAGAAGGAAAAGCAGTGTTTGTGGCTCTAGGCGAAAATTTAGATGCCGGACGAAAACAAGTGAGTCGGATTGTGGGACGAGATACAACATGGCTTTCTGCCGAAGAAATAAAAGCCGCCACACTCGAAACACTAGCCGAGAACCTTAGCGATGGTGTTATCGCTCCCCTCTTCTGGTTTGCCTTGCTTGGTGCTCCTGGCATGATGGCTTACAAGATGGTGAACACGCTCGATTCGATGATTGGCTATAAAAATGAAAAATATCGCTGGTTTGGTTGCACAGCAGCTCGCATTGATGATGTGTGCAATTTCATTCCTGCACGCATCACCGCCTTGCTCATTGCCCTTTGTGGTTGGTGCAAACGCTCGTTTTCATTTATCTTCAAATTCGGGAAAGCACACAGCAGTCCCAATGCGGGCTATCCGGAAGCTGCTCTGGCTGGTGTTCTCAATGTGCAGTTTGGCGGAGCGCACATCTATTTTGGAGAGTGGGTGAGCAAACCTTTAATCGGCGAAAACAAACGCATTTTCACTACACACGATTTACAAAAGACGATACAAATCATTGCCCTATCGGAAGCTCTTTTTGTGCTTTCAATCATTTTAACTCACTATCTTTTTAAATAAATCCATGAAAGCACTTCAGAACATACACATTCAATCGACAAAAAATGAAGCCTTACAAAAGCTTCTTCAATATAACATCGACCAAAAAACAAAGCCTCTCGGTTCGCTTGGGAGGCTGGAGGAATTGGCCATGCAAATCGGATTGATTCAGCAAAGCACCACGCCCCAATTAAATGCGCCGGTAATGCTCACCATAGCAGCCGACCACGAAATTACACACGAGGGTGTGAGTCCGGCTCCTGCCGAAATTACTTGGCAACAATGTCTGAACTTCTGCAATGGCGGTGGAGGAATAGGCTTCTTGTGTGAGCAATTCGGTTTCGACCTGCATGTTGTTGATGCTGGTGTGAACTATGATTTCGAAGCTCATCCTAAGCTCATCGATAAAAAAGTGCGCAAAGGCTGTCGCAACTTTCTGCACGAACCGGCCATGACTTTAGCTGAATGCAACCAAGCCTTGCAAAACGGACGAGATGTGGTGGCTTACTTTGCTAAAAAAGGCACAAACATCATCGGATTCGGAGAAATGGGAATCGGCAATTCATCGCCTGCCACTGCGCTTTTATCTATTTATGCGGGCATTCCGATAGACCAATGTACTGGTCCGGGTTGCGGATTATCTCACCAAGGAGTTCAGCACAAAAGCAAGATATTAGAGCAAGCCATTGCCCATTTAGGCATTGCCCAAACTCCCGAAGAAAACCTCGCTCGCTTTGGTGGATTAGAAATAGCTACCATTGCCGGAGGAATGCTCGAAGCAGCTCAACGGAGAATGATTATTTTAGTCGATGGATTCATCACCACATCTGCCTTCTTAGCCGCCCATGCCATTAATCAACGAGTGCGAGATTACGCCATCTTTTCACACAGCTCACACGAACCCAGTCATAAAAAGATGCTCAATCATGTGCAAGCCAATGCTATTCTCGATTTGCAACTCCGCCTAGGCGAAGGTACTGGTGCAGCACTGTGTTATCCCATCGTGCAGGCAAGTGTGGAAATGCTCAACAAAATGACTTCTTTTTCAGAAACCAAAGTTTATAATATAAATCAAGATGCTTAAACGAGAATTAAACATACTACTTTCGGCATTCCTCTATTTTTCTAGAATACAATTTCCGTTTAAAGTGGAGTACCGAAAAGAAAATCAAGCCTACATACTCACTTGGTTTCCTCTGGTAGGTATTGTAGTAGGCGGAATTGGGGCTTTAGTATATTGGTCGGCAACATCCTTCTTGCCTCACTTAATTGCTATCCTCTTAGCTCTGGCAGCCATGATTCTAAGCACAGGCGCATTGCACGAAGATGGCTGGGCCGATGTGTGCGATGCTTTTGGCGGAGGTTATAGCAAAGCTCAACGACTAGAAATTATGAAAGATTCTCGACTAGGAACTTATGCCACCATCGGATTGATTTTCTTGTTTGCCCTAAAAATCAGCTTGCTTTACAAGCTGAGTCATTCAAGCATTCCAATAGTAATCATTGCCACTCATGCACTCAGTCGATTTCCCCTTCTGCTGGTGAGCAAATTTTGGAACAACGCCCGAGCAACCGCCGAATCGAAATCGCGCCATGCTGTGAGTGCTCTCTCTTGGCAGAGAATATTCGTCGCTTTCATCATCGGTATTTTTCCATTACTCTTTTTATTCCTGAAAGTTTTAATTGTTGTTCCAATCGTGATTTTCGCCACTCTCATTACCGCCAAATATTTTGAAAAGCGCATCGGCGGATATACTGGTGATTGCTTGGGCATGATGCAACAGCTGAACGAAATTCTTCTGCTCGTCTGTTTTAGCACATTAGAATTTAATCGCATTGAAATAGGATAAAAATGAGTAAGCAAAAAACAATCTACCTCATTCGCCACCCCGAAACTAATGCTCCCGATGGTGTGTGTTACGGCAGAACCAATGTCTTGCCAAGCGAACAAGCCTTGCTCAATGCCGGGCAAAAAGTGAAACAGAAACTAAAGGGCATTTCTACTGATGCCTGCTATTCCAGCCCTCTTAGCCGATGTGTATTGCTAGCTGAACAATTAACCGATTCCGATAAAATTATTACAGAAGAAGCTCTACAAGAAATTGATTTTGCGCAGTGGGAAATGATACCTTGGAGCGATATTCCAACAGCGCAACAGCAGGAATGGGGCAATGATTTCATCAACTGCAAAAATCATGGTGGCGAAAACTTCATCGATGTGCAACGTCGTGTGGTGCAATTTTGGAACACACTCACCCAAAGTGCACAGCAAGAAATCTTAATCATCACACATGCCGGAGTAATTCGAGCCTTACTGTCGTATCTACTCGATGCCTCACCTCAAAAGATATTTGCTATCGACATTGATTATGCCGCTGTCATTCAAATTAAATGGAGCAATACCGAATACTACAAACTGAAATTCTTATGACAAAAGCCAAAATACACTTCATCACTGGTGGTCAACGATCGGGAAAAAGTAGCTATGCACAAAAACTAGCTTTAGCAAAAACTTCCAATCCTGTTTACCTTGCCACAGCCCGCATTTGGGACGATGATTTCAAAGCTCGTGTACGCCGCCACCAAAACGATAGAGGAGCGGAGTGGACAAACCTCGAAATCCCTGTGCACATTGTACAAGCGGAGATTGAAAACCGTGTGGTGGTGCTCGATTGCATCACCCTTTGGCTCACCAATTTGTTTTTCGACCACCAAACCGCCTCGGTTGATGAAATATTCACCTTAGCCCAAAACGAACTCAAGCAACTCTTTGAGAAAAACACACAGTTACTCATCATATCTAATGAAATCGGTATGGGCGGACATGCTGAAAACGAAGTAGCCCGCCGATTCACCGATTTGCAAGGCTGGACAAACCAATTCATCGCCTCAATAGCCGATGAAGTAACGCTGATGATTTCAGGCATTCCCCTAAAAATAAAATAACCATGGCTGTAACAACAAAAACAGGAGATGGCGGACAAACATCGCTTTTCGGAGGGATACGTGTAGAAAAAGACCATATTCGCATTCATTGCAACGGATTAATCGATGAGCTCAATGCACGCATGGGCATGCTCAGAGTTGAGCTCGATGAAAATCACCCTTGGCAAGATGGTTTGCTAAAGATTCAACGCGACCTCATGCTCATGATGTCGCACGTGGCAACCACACCCAATTCACCCAAGCCAAATCCAAAAAAGCACGCTGAGAAAGGTCTTGCCGATTGCGAAAAATGGATTGAAACATTGCAGCAAACACTCGAAGGCGAAAAATTAGCCTTTGTGTTGCCCGGAGGAAACAAAATATCGGCACTTTGTCATTTGGCGCGCACTGCAACACGCACCGCCGAGCGAGAATTAACAACACTTCATCGGCAAGAACCTCTACCGCTCTACATCTTAGCATACTTTAACCGCCTGAGCGATTTATTCTATCTGCTATCGGTGGTGGAACTGAAACAAAACCAAGTGAAAATTGATAAATTCGTACTGTTTCCATCGCAGAAATAAAAAACCATGAAAACTTCTTCATTTCTAATCGCAGCACCAAACAGCAACTCAGGAAAAACGCTGCTTTCTCTTGCCTTAATGCGTGCATTAGTGAAGCGAGGAATTAATGTGCAAGCATTCAAATGCGGACCCGATTACATCGACCCCATGCACCATAAAGCCATATCGGGCAAAGCATCATACAATCTCGATTTATGGATGAGTTCAGAGCAACATGTAAAAAACACATTCAACAAACAAGCAGCACAAGCCAATGTGTCGATAGTGGAAGGCGTGATGGGCTTATTCGATGGCGCCAATAAAGCAGAGGGAAGCTCTGCCGAAATAGCTAAAAGTTTAGATATTTCCGTTATCATTGTGCTCGATGCCAAAGCCATGGCCTATTCGTCAGCCGCTCTACTCTACGGCTTGAAAAACTTCGATTCAAAACTAAAAATAGGCGGGGTCATTTTCAATAGAGTAAGTGGCGAGCCTCATTATCAGTTTCTGAGAGAAGCAGCTAAAGATGCCGGCATTGAATCATTGGGCTACATGCCACATCATGCCGATCTAAACATTGAATCGCGACACTTAGGCTTACACCTTCCGCACGAGAACCAACTTCAACACATTGAGTTTGCCGCCGAACTTGCAGAAAAACACATCAACATAAATCGATTGCTAAAACTCACAGAACAAACACACGCAAAGTTCCGCAAAGAGCAAGTTTTGCCCACAAGAAAGCTCCGCATTGCCATAGCTCACGATGAAGCTTTCAATTTCACCTATCAAGCCAACATCAATGCGCTAAATAATTTAGGAACCATGGAGCTGTTTAGTCCGCTACACGATGCACAAATGCCCGAAGCCGATTTGCTATATTTGCCTGGTGGCTATCCGGAATTGTACGCCACGAAATTAGCACAAAACATTGGCATGAAGCAATCAATTCGAGCTTTCATTGAGTCCGAGAAAATAACTATAGCCGAATGTGGCGGCATGATGTATCTCGGGCGAAAACTCACCGATGCCAATGGAAAAACAGAAGACATGTGTGGCGTTTTCAACTTTTCAAGCAGTTTTGAAGATGCGAAACTGCATTTAGGTTATCGCAAAATCATGTCAACCGATTTAGAAATACGAGGACATGAATTCCATTATTCAAAGCTCATTCAATGCCACGAGGAAAGCCAGAAAATCGGAGTAGAAAATGCACGCGGCGCAAAGGTAGAATCTTCCATCTTCAAGTACAAAAAATGCTGGGCAAGCTACCTGCATCTGTATTTGGGCGAAGAAGAAATGATGCAGAAGTTCATTGCACAAATATAAGACAACAGCAATATTCGAACTACTTTTCTGCACCTGTCTCACTACTTACACCAATTTTATGTAACTTAGCCGAAACTTTGTCGTTTAAACTTAATATGTATTCAAAACTCGATACCATGATTTTTATTCAACTTATACTAATTTTTACTATCGTTGTTCTTACACTTAAATATGGATTAACCTTACTAGCCTATCTCGGTATAGCTCTCTTAGCGGCGGCTCGTTTCTGAATTTCATCTACACTGGGTCAACTCCTGATGGAGTAACGCCGCACCGCTATTACAAGCAATATCCTTGGATGAGAAAAACGCTTGCCGTAGTGCTAAGCACTAATATCTCCCTAGGCTTGCTATCTATTTTTATCTATTTGTTTTAATTCTCTTCTAACCTCTCCTCACATACCGCCACGCCCACTCTGCCATTATCACTTGGTGCCGCCACTCCTCATCGCTCAAATCATCAGGATTCAAATGGAGCACTTCCACCTTGCGGGAATGTTCTATTATTTAATTGAAGAAACACACGGCAATGCGTCGTTATCCTTACACATCCCACAACGTCAATTCGTGGGACATTACACCAAAGTAGATGAAATCGTAAAAGCAAACATCGATAACACCTTGCAAGAGCTTTGCAACAGCCTTGAAAACACATTTAAAAACCGTTTCAAATAATAACAAACATGCAAATCAACAAACATTATCTGGCAAACCCAGAAATACCTCTACCAATTCAATAGCTATTTTTTAAAAAAAATATGCAGTCAATAAATATAAAAGATTATCTTTGCCCTCAGATTTGGTTTCGGCGTTGAGCAATCAACCCGATTAAAAGGGAACTCGGTGTAAATCCGGGGCTGTACCCGCAGCTGTAAGTCTCAAAAGTTTTTCTAAATCCACGCCACTGCTCATTAATGAGTGGGAAGGCATTAGAAAAGAGACGAGCCAGAAGACCTGCCACAATCCATAATGTTTAATCGAAGCTTCGGGGTTAAAGCTGGTGATGACAATCCTATGGTGACCAAGGGTTTCTCATTTATTTCTCCAAAGCTCATATCTTTATTAAAAGAATGAGATGTTTTATTTTTACAGCACTAATAACAGTGCTGACTTGTGGCAACATTCAAGCCCAAAATGTACACCTTTCTGATACCATTCAGATTGATGAAGTACAAACCATTGCGCCTTATCGAAAATTTCAGGCTGGAGCTAAAATTGAAAGCGTAGCGCAAGAACAATTCGAACTCTCTCAAACCGAAAGCCTCGATAAACTGTTGCTTCGCTTTTCGCCTATCTATGTGAAGAGCGATGCCGGTGGGCTTTCAAGCATTCGCCTACGCGGAACAGCTCCCGACCACACCACTGTAAACTTCGGTGGCATTAATGTAAACTCGCTCACATTGGGATATTCCAACGCCTCAAACATTCCCATGTATCTTTTCGACAGTGTCAACCTGCAATATGGTTCATCCTCCGCAGTGAATGGCTCGGGAGCTGTGGGTGGTGCCGTACACCTAGGCTTAAATAGTGGCTGGACTGATGGCGCAAAGGTGAGTGCGCGAATCTCGCAAGGCTCGTTTGGCGAACAACTCTATGGCACGAAAGTTTTCTTAGGCAATGGCAAATTTGAATCTGTTACACGTGCATACTATTATAGTCTGAAAAACGACTTCCCATTTCAGTATAACAGCAAAGAATACAAGCAGCAAAACGCCACCTTAGAACACTATGGCGTGTTGCAAGAAATCAATTATAAGTTTCACGAACAGGCGTGGTGGAAAACCGCCGTGTGGCTGCAAAGCAACTTCCATGAAAATGGCATGACCATGGGAAGCCATGTTGCCGAAGGAACAAGCACCGACGACACCGATGAAAGCTTTATCAGAATTTGGAGTGAATATCAAAACAAAAAAGGACTCATTGATTTCAAAACCGGAATCGGCTATGTGAAAGACCAGCAAATTCCTTCGGGAAACACCGCACAAGAAATTAGCACTAATCGAATAATCGCCGAGGTCGAAGCTAGTCAAGACATATTGCCAAACCTCGGATACAACGTGGGCGTGAAATACCGATACATTAATCCCGATGTATATAGCTACTCCGATAGCATTATCGACTATGAACAGCGTGCCGATATTTATGCCATGTTCTTCTATTCCGCTTGGAACAAACTGAAACTTACACTCAACATGCGCCAACAATTTGTAAGCAATTTCAACGCCCCATTCACCCCCACTCTTGGTGCAGAATATCGCCTGCTACTCACCGAACATTCCCGATTGAAAATTCTAGGCAATATTGCTCATAGTTATCGCGTGCCAACCTTCAACGATCGATTTTGGGGTACACAAGGCAATCCCGACCTCAAATCAGAACAAGGACTGAACTATGAACTCGGATTGAATTATGTGTATGCCTCAATAAACTTCCAAAGCACTTGCAATGCCAACATATTCTATATGGATATCGACAATTGGATTGAGTGGCGACCAGGAAAAAGTGGCGAATATGTAGCGGAAAACCGAGCCAATGTAATAAGTAAAGGTTTAGAACTTCAATCGAAAACCATTTGGAACATCAGCAATATCGATTTAACACTGATGGTCAACTACAGCTTAAATCCCACCGAAGTGAAAGAAGATGAATTAGAAAATAGAATTGGAAAACCTCTCATTTACACCCCTAAGCACAATGCCAACGCCTACTTTTCGACTAACTATCAAACGTGGCTCTTCTTCCTCAGCGGAAGCTACACCGGTGAGCGTTGGGTTGATTACAGCGGAAGTGCAAAAACACCCGATGGCAACCGATTGGAAGCTTATATGCTCATGGATTGCGGTATCAGCAAACAGTTCATCTGCAAAAAAAACCAATTCACATTGTCCGTTGCTTCAAACAATGTGCTCAATACAGACTACATAAACCAAGTGGGCTATGCCATGCCTGGCAGAAGCTTCCGCCTCACGATTTCAAGCAATTTAAACTTCTTAAAATAAATTAACCACATGAAATTCAATTTCATTTCCACATTCGTGCACATCATGCTGCTCAATAGCATTTGCCATGCTCATGTGCCATTTCTGAAACCCAATCAATTCACCGTGCTACACAATCGTCTGCAAATAGAATCATCATTTACTGAATTTCCCTTTCAAGCCGATTTTACCATGAGTTCTCCA
Source organism: Mangrovibacterium sp. (assembly GCA_047971925.1). GTDB lineage: Bacteria > Bacteroidota > Bacteroidia > Bacteroidales > Prolixibacteraceae > JBKEDC01. The sequence goes on along the minus strand of JBKEAC010000062.1, from coordinate 60 downwards.
TGTTTCTCGCTCATTAACGCCAACGGAAAGCAAACAACACTTGTGCCAACAGCCAAAACC
>JBKEAC010000061.1:0-1571 GCA_047971925.1 Mangrovibacterium sp. | reverse complement strand
GGATTTAAAGACGATCAAGTATTTTCTTCTGACGTTAAGAATGCGCAATTAGAGTCGCCTTCAGAGGAAGATATTACAGTGGAAGCTGTTTCGAACTCAACTGGAGGACAAGACCTTAAATTTTCGTGGCCTGTGGTCTATGGCGCTGGCGGCTATGAATTTTCACTTTACAATGTTGATGATGCTGAAAACCCAGTGGTTGTTGGTGAAGAGAACCAAGTGATTGATGGTTGTAGTGTGATTCGTGCAAGGGCAGAGGATACCAAATATAAAGTGGTAGTTAAAACGCTTGGCAATGAAAAACTAAACAACACCGCAGCAGAAGAGCCTACAACAATGGCTTACACAACTTTGGTGCCCGTTTTCCAAACTATTCCAACAGGAACAGATTTAGCAGCTTTCTTTACTGCCAATCCAATTCAACCAGCTGATAAAGCAACTGAAATTGTTTATGAATTGGCTCCAGGTGGCGAATATACCATGTCGGGAAATGTGGAATTGAAATCAACTAACATTACTTTGCGTGCCGATAAATTGAATCGTGCCAACCTTACGGTGAATGGCGATGCTTCATTTGTGAGCGATGGTGCTGGTTTCAGAATGAAATGGATTAATATTGATGCTACAAACTATACTGGTAGTGCCTTAATTCAATATAATTCAACCATTGATGAAACAAACCCTTTTGTGATTTACGACAGTGGCAATGCTCCTTGGGTAGTTGTTGAAGCCACATCGGGCATTGAATCTTCAAATATTAAAGGAATAAATAAGCCATTTATTGCCGATAATGGAAAAAAATACGCACTAAGAAACTTTACATTCAAAGATTGTGTGGTAGAGATGGGAGCAAATTTTTCAGGATCATTTATTAATTTTAAAGGTGCGTTGATTAAAGAGTTGAGCTTAGTAAATTCTACAGTCTACAACTTGAACGAAAATTATGACGCCTTTTGGGCTGTATATGCCCAAGTGCAAGTAATACAAGTAGCAGATAGGGTGGTTTGGGCTACAGAAAAGGGTAGTATAAATATTTTGAACTCAACACTTTGGAAATTATCTTATGCAAAAAAAGGTATTTTCAATGCTAACGCTTGGGGGAAAACTTCAAACTCTGTTACTGTGAAAAATTCAATTATAGAAGATTGCGGGAGTCAAATGGTGCTTCGATATTTTAAAATGAACAATGATGCTGTAGCTGGTTATTTTGCTAACAACACCTATTGGTATGATGGTGCTTTTGCCGAACTAGAGATTACAGATAGTAAAGGCGATAAAACAGGTACAGAACTACGTGACGATCCTGGTTTTAAAGACCCCGCCAATGGTGATTTCACGGTTTCGGGAGCTGCTCAAATTGAAAAAAGAACTGGAGACCCACGTTGGTTGCCTGCTCAATAATAGTAATATCATAGATTAGAAAAAATATAGATATGAATAAAAAGATTTTAATTCTCAGTTTGTGCATTGGCATGTTGGTAGCTTTCTTGGCTCCATCTTATGCACAATCAACGAAAAAAGTGAGCGGTTCGGTGGTCCTTTCATCGGGCGAACCAGTTGCTGGTGCTATT
>JBKEAC010000060.1:0-1897 GCA_047971925.1 Mangrovibacterium sp. | reverse complement strand
GAGATTGCCAACGCTCCAAACTCCACAAGAATCTGACTAGGACCACCGTTTCCTCGTGGTTTAATATAAGAAGGGTGATTAGGGTCGAGCAAGTTTAGAATCTGATGCTGGTAGTAGTCAGCCACACGAATGCCATTGAGTGTCAAATCGGGATTACGCTTCAACAAGGGCGCTGCCACAAAAAGCGTGCGACACAAGCCTTCGAGTTTTTCTGTTGGCACTTGTCCATCGTTGTGGGGATATGTTTTTCCGGGCTGCTTGGGAAATTTCATGGGGTCGTCGAAGTCATGTACATAACTAAATGCCCCATCTAGGATGTATTCTGCTACATCAAACCAATGTTGGCGAGTCATCCCCGTAAGCGGACTGGTTTTATAGTCGGGGTTTTTAATCTCGAACGTGTTGGATTGGGCAAAAGCAACGTGCAGAGATAGCATCGTTAATAGTATTGTTGTTAGTTTTTTCATCTGGTTATCGAATGTTAGATTATTAAAAATGGATTATTGTTCATTCACACAATTACACTCGCCCTACTTCTTCTCTAAAAACTTCACATATTCCGATGCTGCAAGTAAGAATGCACCTACTCCGAAATCGGCAGTTGAGTTTTTATCTACCACCTGACCAGGAATAGCTCGCTCGCCAATGGGCTGCACATAGCCTAAATTTCCATCTTCTTGAAGTGCCACTTCAGTGAGATACTTCCACGCCCTTTCTGCCACAGGCAAATATTCCGCCTCATCGAGCAATCCGTTATTAATGCCCCAAAGAAATCCATAGGTAAAGAATGCTGTACCACTGGTTTCAGGACCAGGAGCATGCTCAATATCTAAAATACTTCTTGTCCAATAACCATCGGCTTGCTGACTATCTTTCAATACCTTTGCCATGCGTTGATAAGTGGCAATATATTCATCACGATGAGCATTATCTTTGGGCAAATCGGCAAGTACACGAGGAAATCCAGCGAAAATCCAACCATTGCCACGAGCCCAAAAATCTTTCAATCCTGAATTCGACTGATGTTTTGGATAAATATATTTAGCATCGCGATAAAAATAACCTGTTTCTTCATCATACATCAAATCGCGAGCAAACGAATAATACTCATAAAGTTTATCGAGATAAAGCTCATTATTGGTCACGGTGTATAATCTTGTCATGACAGGCATCACCATGTAAAGCCCATCAACCCACCACCAATAATCGTTGGCATCGGTGCACATTTGATATTCCATCACTTGTTGTGCGCGAGCAATGCGCTGGGGTTGCGGGTCGATTTTGTACAAGTCGACATAAGTTTGAAAACAAATTTGCCAATCACCAAAGAGTACAAAATCATGCGATTCGCCATAGTTATATTTCCAATTGGCGGTATCGTTTGATTGTGCTCCCATCCATTTATTTTGCTCTGCCCATGCAAGCGAATAGTTTAAATACTCCACATCGCCAGTAACTTCATAGGCAGCCATGTTTCCGGTGTGATAGGCCGACCAATGCCAAAAGGCATTGCCATGTTTAGTGTGGTCGCTTTGCCATTTGTTGTTTACAAGTTTAATGTAATCTTTTGTTTTTTCGATTTCCGCCTGCTTCGAATTTGTGCAAGCACAAAGAGCGGCAAAAAGAAAACTTAAAATAACTATTTTCTTCATATTCTCTGTATTAAATTACTTTATTCCCTCTATCCCCTCAAAAGTTGGTTTCACTTCCAAAATATTTCCTTCTGCATCGAAGTTAAGCTTATCGATACAAACTTCTCGATGGAAACCACCGCTACCATTAGGCATCTTAACGCCATTAGGATAAGTGAAACGATGATAAACCAAATACCATTCATCTTTGCCAAACACCTGAATAGAGGAATTGTGACCTGTAGCGAAGATACCTGTCTTATCAT
>JBKEAC010000059.1:0-3064 GCA_047971925.1 Mangrovibacterium sp. | reverse complement strand
TGCTATTTTGGGAACTTCTTAAAATTAATTATTGAATTGAGGAGGCTGTTAAAGATACATAGCAATGCGTTACCATCAGCGAGATTGTGTAATATCTTATGAATCTATCATTTAATCATCGTCAACTGACACGCTTAATGACTATATATGTTAGAACACTACGATTTTAAAAAAACTTATTTGTCCATTTTTTTTTTGAAATGGTGTTTTAAGCAAAATTATTAGTCCATATAATTTTTCATGAGGTTCGTTAAGCAAACTTATTAGTCCATTTTCATTTTGAAATGCAAAATTAAGCAAACTTATTAGTTCATATTTTTTTTGAAATGATGTTTTAAGCAAACTTATTAGTCCATTTTTTTTTTGAAATGGTGCTTTAAGCACGCTTAATTAGCTACGTTTTTCCCCATGAGCTAAGTTAAGCTTCAAGTCATAATGTAATAAGAAGTCTTTTAGCTATGAATTTTGTTCGGTATAAGCCTAATGATAAGTTATCGGATTAAAAATGCGCTGATTTATTTCCGCCAACGGGTTAAGCAAGTATAGGGGACTTCTAAAAATTAGTTTTAAACTGGGGAAGCTGCTAAATACAGCTGTTGTTCATTTTGTTTTCTGAGCGTATCTTTTGCACTAATTTCTTAAACCATAGCAAGACATCCTAAATCTCACTATCACCTATAAACAAGATTGTTACGAAAAATATTTTCTTAATAGGTAACGATTTAGAAACGAGCGAAGTTCATTATTTTACCTCGCTTTGCTTTTGCGCAAACACAAAGAACGACTTATGACTGCAAATATAGGAAAGTTTGTTTAGTGAGAAAAATATGGAAGAATTTTCTGTGTTCACTCACTCCGTGCAGGTTTTCAGACGCTCCACCTCCTCTAGCGAGCTAACCTTCTACCCGAAACTCTCAAACTAGAGTAATCAATACAATCCCCAATAAGTTGTAATAAAGTTATCGGGGATCGCTACATGTAGTTGGTCGAACAGTTACGGAATATCCGCATATGAACCGTTATCAACGGTGTTGTATTCTAATTCTCACTTTCGTTGTAAACTTTTGATTTACTAGATAATATGCATCCAACATGCATTCCGCTTAAAAACCAAAATATAAATCCCATTATCTGCGGAATATCTTCTGATATCAAATAGTGATACCCAAGTATAAATGAAAAATAGAACCAAAATAGGTATTTAGTGATATTATAACTGTACTTTAAGAACAAATGGGCAATCTTATTTTTCATTTCTTTCGTGTGAAAAATTCAGTGAAAATTATTGCTAACAATAATAAGCTACATATAATCCACGATTTATTTGCTATTACGGAAGGAATATTATTCTTGAAAAATAGTATCACTATCAAAACGATGAGTCCTGTTGTATATAAATATTTTTTCAATCGCAACATGGTAATATATACTATCTTAGTGGAATTTGTATTTGCTGATTCTCTTTCTGAGGAAAAGGAGACCATGTGGGTACAAGAAGATTAGATTCTATGTTGATATCTTTTACATCTGTATTCTTTATTATTGGCTGAGAAGATGTTCTATTTTCATTAGAAGTGTCAGTGCTGGCTTCTTGAGAAGTATTACTTGTTATTGTATTCTCATAAATTCCTTTCCCTGCTTCTGCTACCAATCCAACTCCAATAGCAACCTTTCCTACTATACCAATATCTCCCTTTGGATCAGGTGTACCATCTGGAGATGGTTCTCCAATATTTCTATCTAGACTTTCAGAATGATCTCTCGCTATTTTTGCATCCTCTGCTCTCGACTTTCCTTCTCTACGCTGCTGTTCTCTATAACCAGGGTTGTCTTTATGAAAAATATTAATATTCTCATTTAGTGCAAATGAACCATCTGCCGCCTTATGAATAAAAATTCCAGTTGCAACAACACCTGTTGCTATTAACAAAACATCTATGGCTGCCACTGCCACAATAGGGATAGCAGGAGCCTCGCCCTCTTCATCGATTAGTTTAACAGGATTATTCACACAATATGCATAAGCACTCACTCCTGGATACTTCTCCGCCAGCGGATCAACCCCATACCACAAACTAATCCTCGCATTATAATACCTCGCTCCATAATAATACAAGCCTGTCTCGCTATCATACTCTTTCCCATTAAACAAGAATGGTGTATTCCAAGTATTATTGCGTTCTTCAATGAACACCTCCCCCAATGGCACGTACTCTACATGCTGCACAACTTCTCCATCGAGATTTGTAATGTAGCTGGCACTACCTAAATGGTCAGCATGATAGTAATACTGCAACTTCTCATAGGTATCGCCTGTAGTGGGAATGCTTTTGCTTTGCATGCTTTCACCACAACAGAAACCTGCACCGTTCACATAATCGTCGTTATTGGCTCCGTAATAATCTATTTCAAATGTGGCATAGTTTTGCTTGATTACTTCTTGCAATGCCTTGTATTTATTGGCGTAATCGGGAACGCTTGTTCCACTCACGCTTGCGCCTGCATATTCCTCCCTCCGTGGATCAACGCCAAAACTTCCCACATCGCCTAACTTACTTACAATGCGTTGCGAACCAATGTAGATGTGCTTGGTGTATTGTCCGCCTTGTTGAAGCACTAAATATGGATTCACATATAACGTGTAGTTTTGGTTATTTGTAAATCCTCCACTGAAAGCGGAGTTTACATGAATGCCCTCGCTTGCACCGTGCATTTTCACGGTGCGCTCGCCGGCAGCATCGTCAAAGTAGGAGCTTACATAGCCATTATCGCAAATGGCGCGGAGGCGGTGTTCTTCGTCCCAAAGGTGGCTGCGCTCTTTGTTGTTCGTTTGCACGCTGTCGGAAGTGTAGATGTAGATTTGATTGCCGTTGGCAGACTACATATACGCATCTTGCTCGCTGAGACTCCGCTCAGCGACCGAAAGGCCGTATGTAGCTCGGTTATTCTCTTCAGCTATGTAGCTTAGTTGGCGTGGCTTGTCATTGCTGTAATTGTATTTCAGCTCATAGCCTGCCATTAAATCGCCTTCAAAAGCAATATTTGTTTGGGTTAAGTGCTGCTT